>QHXZ01000023.1 GCA_003223165.1 Acidobacteriota bacterium | reverse complement strand
CCGCCCCCTCACGGATGTACGGTAGCACCGCGTACGCGCCCCCGAAGGAGAAGAGGCCGACCTTGAAGAAGAACCACGAAATGTCGAAGACTCGCCTCCCCACCGACTCTGCGGCCTCGACACCTCCCGGGAGCACGAGCAACGCGAGCAGCGCCGACGCGCGCGATCCGCTTCCGATCTTGCGCCACGCAATGAAGACGAGCCCGCAGCCGACGAGGACGAGGATGAACGGCAGTCGCGCGTAGTAGAAGGCGACGAACGCAACGATGGCCAGGACGACCGGGAAGAGTCCCTTCAGCGCGGCTCGGGAGATGCGCACGAGGGCGGCGAGCAGCAACGCCAGCCCCACCGGCCGGAACCCCCACAGGACCCCCAGCACCTGGGGCGACTTGCCGAACCGAACGTAGATCCAGGCGAGCGCTGTCAGCGTGATATAGCCGGGCAGGATGAACAGCACACCGGCCAGGAGCCCGCCGAGGTAGCGCCCCTGCTTGTAGCCGATGTAGATCGCCAGCTGGAGCGCCTCGGGCCCCGGCAGCACGTGGCAGAAGTTGAGCGCGCGGACGAACTCCTCCTCGTCGATCCACTTCCGTCGCTCCACGACCTCGAGGTGCATGAGGCCGATCTGGCCGACCGGGCCGCCGAAGGCGAGCCAGCCGAGCCTGAGGAAGTACCAGAAGATCTCGGCCATCGAGACCTTCTGGACGTCGGACGGCGGCGCGACGTCCACGGGTCCTGGGATCGCCCCGGCCACTACTTCCTCTGCGTGTCGAGCGCGGCCTTGATGCCTCTGGCGAGCTCCTCGCTGCGGCCAACCCCCCAGAAGTGGAGGAAGAGGATCCGCGGTGACTCACCCGACATGTGCTGGTGAATTGCGACGATGTTGACGCCGGAGCCTCGCAGAGCTTTGAGCACCCCCTGCAGCTCCGACTCGAGCATGGCGAAGTCTCCGTCCACGACCGCCTTGTCGTCGCTGCCGGCGAACGCCGCCCAGGTGTTGACGCCCATGGTACTGCCCACCGCCTCGTCGTGCATCCTGGTCGCGCGGCCGATAGTCACCTTGTAGACGCCGTCCTTGAGTTCGCCGCCGTGGCCGAGGACGGCGTCGACCTTCTTCGGGTCCAGCGTGCTGTTCGCCGGGTCGATGTCCGCGTGCGGAACCTCGCCCTTGCCGCCGCTCGTCTCCTTGATCTTCGCGAAGACCTTGCCCACTGCGGCTGCGAGATGCGCCTCTTTGCCCATCCCGCCGAGGTGCATGAACATCACCTTCGGGCTGTCCCACAAGAAGTGGTTGTGCAGCGCCGTGACCTCGAGGCCGTTGTCGAGCGCGGCGCTCATCACCGGGTTGACCTGGTCCTCGAGCAAGACCATGTCGCCCATCACCATCGTCCGCTGTCCCGCATGTTTGAAGGCGGCCCACGACGTGAGCCCCATCGGCGGCGTGAGCCTCACGCCGGCGGCGGTGATCGAAAGGTCGCTGCGAGGCATCGATACCTTGAAGACGCCCTCCTTCCCGTTGTAGGAGCCCTTGGCCCCGGCGAGCTCCTCGATCCTCGCCGTGTCGAAGGGAGCCTCCACTGGCGTGGCAAACGCATGGACTGCGACCAGAACTCCCACCATGGATCCAAGAATGCGATTCAGCATGTCTCTCTCTCCCGTGAGGCGCGCGTGGCCGCCGCGACATTCTCAGCCCGCTCCTGGCGCCGGTTCACCTCGCCCCATGAGTGGCTAGTCCAGCTTTTCTGTGACCGCCTCCGACTCCTCTCCCTTGAGGAGGGAAACGTCCGCGACAGGATGGCCGTCCTTGAGTTCCGCGAACACGCTCACCGCGAGGGAGCCCTTGTGCTCTGCGATGGCCCTGCTCAGGGCTTCCCGCAGCGAGAGCTTTCCCTTGGCCATTGCCTCGCTCTGACTCTTCGCGGCCGCCAGGTCCTCACCCTCGGTGATCGGCTCCGTCTTCGTAATCTTGCCGGTTTGATGATCGACCACCACTTCGTAGAACTTGTCGCCCTTCATGGTGTACACCGAGAGCTGTAGCTTGCCGTTCTCCACCTCGAACTTCGCTGAAATCGGATTGCCCTCCTTGGCACCGGCCGTGAGGCCCTTCTCCAGGGATACCTTGGCCGCGCTCACGGCTTTCGCGAGCTCGGCGCCCCCCTTGCCGGGGGCTTCCTGGGCCCGAACTGCCAGGTGGACCACCAGGGTGGTGACAGCTGCGGCCAGAATGTATCGAGCATTCTTCATGGTGGGTAGCTCCTGCTTCGGCAATGCCGAAAATGTCCGTGCGATGCGATTCAGTGACTGTTCGCCAGTGGTTGAGCCGATAGGTCGTCGAAGTAGATCACCGAGTCCGCCTTGGTCCAAACGCCGATCTTCCCGGCCTCGGTGAAGGTCTTGTCGTGCGCGTCGATGACCTTCTTCCCGTTAAAGAACACCTGGAAGTGGTCTCCCTGCGCCTCGACCGCGAGCTCGTGCCACACGCCCGAAGCAACCTTGCCGTTCCAGCCCGCGAATTGCTGGCGCCTGCCCTTCACCACGTGATAGAGCCGGACGTTGTCCTCGAGCGCATTGGCGCGCGTGAGGTAGTAGTTGTCCGCGTCCTTGAGCCGGAAGACGAGCCCGCATCCCTGGTCAACTTTCCCGGCCACGGGCTTGCACTTCACGGAGAGCCGGAGGTCGTTCATCTCCGGTCCGGTGAACGCGACGGGGAAGCGGTAATCCGTAGCGTCGCCGTCTACCTGCGCCAGGACGTTGGGTGCGCTCGGCGCATCCTTCTCGGCCCGGACAACCCAGCGGCCCTCTCTACCACCGCCGGTCCTGCCGAAGGCGAACCCGGCCGGCGGCGTGTCCGGCTTGTCCGAATCAAAGTTCCATGTTGTGGGAGGCGGCGCCGTGGATTCACCAGCTCCGGACATATTTGCGATGAGAAGTAGTGCGGCGACTCCCGGTACGGCGGGCAAGGATCGTCTCATCGATCAGTCTCCTTTCTTTTTGCGAAAGTACCCGTAGAGGTCCTCGAAGACGGCCGAGCCGCGGGCCAGCCGTTCCTCGTCCTCTCGATGCGCCATGGCGATCCCGGCCACCAGGCGGTCGATTCCCGGCACCTCCATTCTTTCGAACTTCGAATCTTTGAGATCGATGTCGTGAACGATCTGGGCGACGGGACGTAGGGCCTGATCGTCGAGCCGGAATTTCTCGATGAGCACCTCGAAGGTGCAGCGGTCACCCTCGTGTGTAAACTCGGCTTCGAACATGTCGAACCGTACTTCGCCCGGCAGCGCGCGGTAGCCCTTGCTGGGGACGAACTTGAAGCGCGCCTCGGGGTCGATGAACCGCTTGATGAGCCAGGCGCTGGCCATGCGGTCGACGTGGATTCCCTTGCGCGTGACCCAGGTTCGGCCGCGCGTCCGTTCCCGGATCGTCCCGGATGCGTCAGGGGGGTGTTTCTCGCGCTTCGCGGCTCGCAACCGCGCTTCGAGATCGCCGAGCAGCTTGTCGACAGCGCCACCGCCGGGCGCGCCCAGGAAATCGATCGACGACACCTCCGCGGCCCGCCGCTTCAACCGATCAAGCTCGGCATCGGCCCGCGCTCGTTTCTCACCGCTGATTCGCGAGCCTGATCCAATGTCCTTGAGGAGATGCCGGGCAGCCTCTGCGACCTGGGCGTAATCGACGTCTCGAGCGGCGTGGAACATCGCCACGACCTGCTCATCAGAGAGGCCATCCACGAAACGCGCTTCGCAGATCGAGGCCTCTCCGCCGCCTTCCACAATTTCACGCGCGACCCACTGAAGGTCCTCCTGAGCCTGGTCGCTCCTGGGCAGGACGTAAACCGAGTTCTTGACGGCCGCGGCGCCAAGCCGTTGGAGTCGGCGCCACACCTTGACACGGAGATAGTTCGGCTTCGGCGGGATCTGGTGGATGAGTAGCAGCCAGCGCGCTTCACTCGGCTCGGCCACGATGCCTCTCTAATGCATCTGAATCTTAGCACGGGTACAGATGTTTCAACAGAGCACCGGCTGCCCAGCATGGGCCTCCTGGGCGCCTTTCGACGTCATGCGGCTCGTGTCCTCGGCGCCCCTTCACCAGGACGGAACTCGAGACCGATCCCGGTGTCAGAGGGGGCATGTGGCGTGATGCCCGTCTCTACCAGATCCTGTTCCTGGGGCTGCTCCTCGGCGCCGGCGCCTGGCTGAGGGACTTCAGCCTTCGCCCGGCGCAGGTCGTGCTGACCTTCGCCGCCGGGTGGCTGACGCAGGCGGCGTGCGAGCGGTTGTGGGGGGTGCGGCGCTCCGGCACGCTGAGCGCCCTCATCACCTCCTTCAGCCTGTCGATCCTGCTGCGCGCCGGCAACCTCTGGGCCCATCCGCTGGCCGCCGCCGCCGCGATCGGCGGCAAGTTCATCTTCCGCGCGCGCGGCAAGCATCTGTTCAATCCCGGCAACCTGGGGATCGTCCTCTCGCTCATCTTCCTGCCGGGGACCTGGACCTCGCCCGGGCAGTGGGGGCACGACCTGGCGTTCGCCGCCTGGTTCGTGGCCCTCGGGGTGGTGGTGACCTCGAAGGCGCGCCGCGGCGACGTGAGCTGGGCGTTCCTCGCCTTCTACCTGGGCGCCATCGCCCTGCGCGTGGCCTGGCTCGGCCAGAGCCGGGCCGTCTGGCTGCACCAGCTCAGCAACGGGTCGCTGCTCCTGTTCGCCTTCTTCATGATCTCCGACCCGATGACCATCCCGAACCACCCGCGGGGCCGGACCGCCCATGCCGCGCTGGTGGCGGCGGTCGCGTTCCTCTGGCAGTACGCCCTCTATCGCCCCAACGGCCCGCTCTGGGCCTTGTTCCTGTGCGCGCCGGCCGTCCCGCTGTGGGACCTGATCTGGCCCGCCGCGAAGTTCGAGTGGAGACCCGTCACCCTGAAAGGAGACCGTCATGAACCGCGTTCGACCCCGTCCGTGCACCCCGCCCCCGTTGCGCCTGCTGGCGTCGGCGGGCCTCTGGGCCCTCCTCTGCCTCATCCGGCCGCCTGAGGCCCTGGCCTTCTGCGGCTTCTACGTCGGCAAGGCCGATGCCTCGCTGTACAACAACGCCTCGCAGGTGGCCGTCGTCCGGCACGACGACCGCACCGTCATCAGCATGATGAACGACTACAAGGGAGACCTGAAGGAGTTCGCCCTGGTCGTGCCGGTGCCGGTGGTGCTGCAGAAGGGACAGATCCATGTCGGTTCGAAGGAGCTGTTCGACCACCTCGACGCCTACAGCGCCCCGCGCCTGGTCGAATATTTCGACCCGGACCCGTGCCTCGTCGCGCGCCGGGACATCGGCGTCATGGACCGCCTCAAGTCGATGGCCTCCATGGCCGCGCCGGCGGCGAGAGAGGAGAAGTCGAGCCTCGGCGTCACCATCGAGGCCCGCTACACCATCGGCGAGTACGACATCCTGATCCTGTCGGCGAAGGAGTCAAGCGGCCTCGAGACCTGGCTGGCCCAGAACGGCTACCGCCTCCCGCAGGGGGCGAGCCGCGCCCTGCAGCCGTACATCCGGCAGAACATGAAGTTCTTCGTGGCCAAGGTGAACCTGGGCGAGCAGGCGCGCACCGGCGTGTCGTACCTGCGGCCGCTGCAGTTCGCCTTCGACTCGCCCAAGTTCATGCTGCCGATCCGCCTGGGGATGGTGAACGGCCGCGGGGCGCAGGACCTGGTCCTCTACCTGATCACCCGCGACGGCCGCGTCGAGACGACCAACTACCCGACCCTGAAGCTGCCGACCGGCATGGACATCCCCGAGTACGTCAAGGACTCGTTCACCGACTTCTACAAGGCGATGTTCAGCCGGCAGGTCGAGCGCGAGCGCTACCGCGTCGCGTTCACCGAGTACGTCTGGAACATGGGCTCGTGCGACCCCTGCTCCTCGGACCCGCTGTCGCCCGAGGAGCTGCGACAGCTCGGCGTCTTCTGGCTGGACGGCGGGGGCCCGGTCCCGACACCCTACCCGAGGCTGCGCGCTGCCGGGCCGGCGGCGGCGATCCTGACCCGGCTGCACGTGCGCTACACCCCCGACACCTTTCCGGAGGACCTCGTCTTCCAGGAGACCCAGGACCAGCAGAGCTTCCAGGGGCGCTACGCGCTGCGCCACGCCTGGAAGGGCGACGCGGGCCAGTGCCCGGAGGCGGCACGCTACAGCGAGGATCTGCGCCGCCGCCGCGAGCAGGAGGCGCAGACGCTGGCGTCCCTGACCGGCTGGGACATCGGCGAGATCCGCGCCCGCTGCGATCTCGGCGAGCCGCGGCCCTGGTGGGACGACCTCTGGAGGTAGCGCCTGCGCACGGGCTACAATGAGGCCTCGGGCGCGTCGCCGCCCATGAAACGGGCGCCGGGCCGCCGCCGCACGGACGGCGCGGCCCGGCGCACTCTTGCGAGGTGCGGGAATGGCCCAGGTCAGGGTGATGTACTGGAAGGAGATCCCGTACGCCGTGCGGGCGACCGAGGGGGCCGAGCGCGCCAGCCGTCAGCTCCCGGCCGCGTTCCAGGAGGCCGTGGATGCCGCCGCGATGGCCGACGGCGACACGGCGGCCGAGGCCTACCAGGCGGGGTTCAAGTGGGGACCGGCCGAAGAGCGCCCGGGCACGGCGGCGGCCGTGGCGGACGCCGTCGTCGCCGAGATCGTCGCCGCCTTCCCCGGCGAGCGCTTGAGCCGCCTGGCAAGCCGCGACAAACCCTGAGCGCTCAGAAGGCCTGGCCGATCGAGATGAAGAACTGGCCCCTCGGCTCGTCGGCGCGACGGTCGAGAATCCCGCCGTACTCGAAGCGGAAGGGGCCGATCGGCGTGGCCAGGCGGAGGCCCGCTCCCGCCACCTGCCGCAGGTCGGTCGGGTCGTACTCGTCCAGCGTGCGGTAGACGTTCCCCGCGTCGTAGAAGATCACCCCCTGCAGCACCCGGAAGATCGGGAAGCGCAGCTCCTCGTTCAGCAGGAAGAGGCCTTCCCCTCCCGCCGGGTCGCCCGTCGTCGCGTCGACCGGGCCGAGGCGGTCACGGCGGAAGCCGCGCACCGTCGTGTCGCCTCCGGCGAAGAAGCGCTCGGAGGGCGGCACGCCCGAGGCGGTGTCGCCGCTCACCGTCGGGTCCGAGGCGGAGCGGCCGAAGGTCGAGGCCACGCCCAGCCGCAGGGCCTGGGCCCACACGGTCTTCGGCAGCACCTCCCGGAAACGGAAGATCTGGGCGTAGAACTTGGTGAAGTCCGCCTCGGAGCCGATGGCGCTGCCGAAGATCTGCAGCTCGCCGCTGACGTAGTGCCCGCGCAGCGGGTCGAACGGCGCGTCGCGCGTGTCGTGCACCTCCGAGACCGAGAGGCTCGACAGGCGCAGCGTCGTCCCCTCGAAGACCGCCGAGGCGTCCGAGAGCCCCACGTCCTTGAGCGAGTAGCGGTAGAGCGTGCGCGAGGCCTTGCTGAATTGCCGGCCGATCTGGATGGAGGAACCGATCGTCCTGACGCTGAAGGCGGGGCGCCGCTCGTCCTCCCAGAAGGTGGAGCCCAGGGCGTCGTAGCTCCCGCCGAGGATCCCGGCCTCGCGGTACAGGAGCGAGGCGCGCTGCTGCAGGTCGCTGCCGCGCATCTGCAAGCCGACGTAGCGGCCGCCGCCGAAGATGTTGCGGTTGGAGATCTCGTACAGCCCCCGCGCCTTCTCCTCGCTGTCGTAGCCGACGCCGAACACCTGGGTCAAGGGGGCCGCCTCCTGCACCGCCACCCGCACGAGGCGAGGAGCCGCGTCCGGCCCGCCGGCGGAGGCGCCGGGGGCGCCGCCTTCTCCGCGCGGCTCGGCCGCGACGGAGACCGACGTGAAGATGCCGCGCTGGTAGAGGCGCGTCTGGCTGGCCAGCATGCGGGCCCGGCTGAGGGCATCGCCCGGCTCGAGAGCGACCGCCTTGCGGATGACGTCCTCGCGGGTGATCAGGTTCCCGGAAACTTCCACCGGCCCGACCGTCTGGTGCGCCCCCTCCTCGAGCGCGAAGACGACGTCCTCGTGGCGTTCGGCGTCCGCCTCGGGCCGCGGAGCCGGGGCCGCCTTCTCCGCCGTCCCCCCAGGCGCCTCGACGCGGGGCTGCACCCGGACATCGGGATAGCCGGTCTCGTCGTACGCCTTGCGCAGGCGTGTCGCGGCCGCGTCGACCGCCTCGGCCGTGTAGGGGGAGCCCGGGTCGAGCGCGGCCGCCTTCCGCAGCCGGTCGGGCGGCAGGGCGCGGGCCCCCTCGAAGCGCACGTCCCGCAGGATGACCCGCGGTCCCTCGTCGACGTGGAAGACGACGGACGCCCGGCGCCCCGAGGGATCGAGGGCCACCTCGGGCTCGGGCACCGCCACTTGCGGGAAGCCGCGCGACAGGTAGAGCGCGCGGATGGCCGTGGCGTCGTCGTGCAGCCGCCCTTGGCGCACGATGCCGCGCGAGAAGAGGCCGTCGCGCGCGGTGTCGATTGCTTTGCGCACCTTCTTCCCGGGAATGAGCCGCGCGCCCTCGATGCGCACGGCGTCGGCGTGAACGCGCGGACCGCGCCGCACGCTGAACAGCACGCGGAACGCCTCCTCGTCGTTGACCTGCACGCGGGCCTCGACCGCGGCCGAGAGCCAGCCCCGATCCCGCAACGACGACTCCACGCGGTGGCGCGCCGCGTCCACGATGTCGTCCATGAAGATCCCCTTCTGCCAGTACGGCGCCACCTTCTGGCGCAGCCCCTCCTGGTTGCGCGTCCCCTCGAAGCGGATGGCGATGCGCGGCCCGGAGGCGACGGTGACCACCAGTTCGACGCGGCCCGGCCCCGCCGGCCGTTCGTCGTAGTCGACTTCGGCCATCAGGTAGTCGTGCTGGCGGTAGAAGGCCAGCAGCCGATCGACGCCATCGTTCACCGCCGCGCGCTCGAGCGGCCTCCCGGTCCTGAGCCGCAGAGGCCGGCGCACGCGCCGTTCCTCGAAGTGCAGGTGCCCCTCCAGGCGGATCGCCTCCAGGATGGGCCGCGCCGCCGGCGCCCCCCCCGCGCCGGCGAAGCCGGGCGGGACCGGGGGCCTTCCCCGCAGCACGTACTTGATGTCGCCGCCGATCGATCCGTCCCGATCCCGCAGGCTGGTCAGCTTGAGGTCGCGGCTCAACGAGTAGTCGAGCTGGTAGATCGATCCCGAGCTCGATCCGAGATCGTTGGAATAGGTCGCGTACAGATCCGGCGTGAGCTGCTTTCCGAGCGTGACGCGCGCCGTCGGGTCTCCCTGGCCGTTCACCTGCATGGGGTCGATGGCGATGACGTCGAGGCCGGCGCGCGCGGACAGCCGCTGGCTCAGCTCCTCGGAGAGCCGGCCCGTCAGGTAGGCCGTGGCCGTCTCCTCGGCGAGCGTCTGCCCCTCCGGGCCGGGCGCGGTTCCGAACGAAGACAGGGTATGGCCGGTGAGCAGGAGGGACACGATGTCCTGCTGCGGCAGCGCCGGGGCGCTGGTCAGCTCGTAGCGGAAGTCGTCCGCGGTCCCCTCGACCCGCAGCGTGATCTGGTAGTCGGAGACGGTCGTGTCGGCCGTCAGGTCGAAGCGCGGGTTGATGGCCTCCGGATCGGAGAAGTCCACGGCGCCGCTCTGCACGCGGTAGCGCACGTTGCGGAAACGAATCGTGCCTCCCTCGACCGCCGTGATGCGGCCGGCCACGGAGGGGCGCGCGGCCGTGCCCGTGACCTCGAGCGTTCCCTGTCCCTCGATGCTGCCGAAGTCGTTGCGCAGCCAGACCTCGCCCGAGGCGCCGACCTTGAGGGCGAGACGCACCCGCGCCAGCGGCCCCGGAGCCGCCAGCTCGAACAGGCCCTGGCCGCGCTTCCTGACCAGCGACGACTCGATGCGGAAATCGCGCGCGTAGATCCCCTTGACCAGGTCGATGCTCCCCTTGAGCGCCGGCTCGCCGTTCTCGACCGCGAGCGTCAAGTCGAGATCGGAGACCGAGCGGAACCCCTCGGGGAAGTCGGCCTTGACGTCGTTTCCCTTGAAGCGGACCTCGGCGCGGCGGATGCCGAACGGGCCGGAGGACGCCGCTTCGCCGTCCAGGTCGATCTCGCCGCTCCCCCCGACGGGGCCGCCTCCGGCCAGGAAATGCAGATCGCCGATGCGCACCCGGGATCCCTCGAAGATCACCTGGCCGTCCAGGGCGTCCACGGGGAAAGGAAGGTCGGGGTAGCGGATCGCCTGCGCCACCACGCGCAGGCTTCCCTGCAGGGCCGGGTGCTCCCGCTGCCCCGAAACGGCGATCTGCACCTCCCCCCGCCCCGTCGCCTGGAGGCCGCGGACGAACGGGCGCAGCAGGCCCAGGTCGAAGCCGCCGTGGGCGGTGAAGTCGGCGCGCCCCTCCGGCCCGGCCCCGACCTCGCCGCCGATCTCGATGCGCGTGCCGGAGCCGGCCAGCACCACCGGCGACAGCCGCAGCCGGCCATCGGCGAGCACCACCTCGGCCGGCCCCTCGGCGGCCAGCGCCACCCCCGCCACGCGGCAGAGAAGCTCGCTCAAGTCGGCGCGCGCCTGCAGACCGCTCCACAAGCCGAGCGGCCCGCTCGCGTCGAGCGTGCCCGAGAGCGTGATGAAGACATCCTCGGGGGATCCCGGGAGGATCTCCTCGCCTCGCAGCCCGGCGTGGTCGAAACGCGCCTCGAGCGTCGCGAACCGTCCCCCGTCGAGCCGCACGCGTCCCCGCACGTCGATGCCCCGCCCGGGGATCCCCGCCCGCAGCGTCACGGCGTCGCCGGTCAGGCCGGCCTCGAGCAGCACGGCGCCCAGGCTCATCCGTGCCAGGCGGGCGTCGTTCACCTCGAGGATGACCGAGCCGACGGGAGCGTCGAGCGTTCCCCCGATCGATCCGTGGACCTCGGCCGTCCCTGCCAGGGGAACGCCTCCGGCCGGCGCCGACCAGAGTGACAGATCGAGGCCCGATCCCTTGACCGCCAGGCGCGGCGGGCGGCCTTCGTCCTGCGGCGCCAGCTCCGCCTCGCGCCGGTACGGGATCGGCCCGTCGAAGGCCAGGGCGCCCGATCCCTGAGCCAGGGTAAGGCCCCTCGCCTCGACGAGATCGGGCGTGAAGACGATCTCCCCCTTCAGACCGTCGAACGGCACGCCCGCCACCCGCAAGGGGCCGGAGTCGATCGTGGCCCTGCCGGCCGGCGCCAGCGGCTTCCCGCCCAGGCTGAAGCGGGCGTTCAACCTCCCCTCGATCGGCAGCGGCAGGCCGGCCACCGCCAGGAGCGAGCCGATCGGGATCGCGGTGGCGCCAGCCCGCAACGACAGCGCTCCCTCCCCGGCGAACAGGATGGTGCCGGCGAACTGGAGCTCGCCGCTTTCAACCAGGCGGAAGGTCGCCGACTGGATGGTCAGCTTCTCGTCGCGGTAGACGATCGTCGCCTCGAGCGACCCCAAGTCGGCCCCCCGGTAGGTCAGCCCCGACCCGGCGAGCGTTCCGGCGAAGCTCAGGCCACCCGTGCCGTAGTGCAGATCGCCGTTCCATTCCCAGGTGCCGCCGAGGGCGCGCACCAGCCTCTTCAGGGCGCTCTCCGGCTGCGGCTCCGCCGCCCAGGCGACCAGGCGCACCGGACGCGCCGCGCCCGCCGCCTTCGACGGCGGGGCGGGCGGGCCGAGCGGAGGCTTCTTGCGCGGCGCGGGCCGCGCGAACAGCGGCAGGACCTCGGAGATGTCGCCGGTCGCCCCGCGCAGCCTGAGACGGATCCCATCGCCCCGCTTCACCGTCCCCTCGAAGCCGCCGCGCACCGATCCGGCGCGCAGCGTGCCGCCGCTGAGGCGGACGGTGTCCCCCGCGGCCTCCAGATTCGAGGTCACCTCGAGCGGCAGGTCCACGCCGCGCGGCGAAACATAGTGGCCGACGGCGTCGAACACGCCGGACCCGCTCAGGCCCTCGATCGTGCCACCCACGAGCCGGTGCTGTCCGCGGTAGTGGATCGTCCCCCGCAAAGGCGGCCCGCCCCACGCGGCGTACGCCAGGACCTGGGCCAGATCCACGCCGTCGAAGCGCACGTCGGCATCGGTCCGGAGCGGCACCCCGGGCGACACCGTCGCCGAGCCGGTCGCCTCACCGCCGAAGAGGTGGGCGCGGATCCCCTGCAGGTGCAGCGCCTGGTCCACCTCGAGGTCGCAGCGCAGGCTGTCCATGCGGACGCCCCACAGGCTGAGAGCAAGGGCGCTCAGGCTGCCCTGGGCCTTCAGGGCGCCGTCGCGCCACGAGCCGCTCAGGCGCGCCTCGAGACGCCCTTCCGGAGCGGCCTCCGCGGGGAGGAAGCGCGCCAGCTGGCCGATCTCGGTGGCCACCTGGACCTCGCCCTCGGCGGTGGCGGGCGCGCCCGAGGCGAAGCGCACGCGGCCCGTCAGCGCCATCCCCTTGGCGCGCAACGACAGCCCCTCCACGCTGACGCCGCCCGCCGTCGCGGTGAAGGAGGCGTCGCCGCTCAGCCCTTCCCAGGTCCCCGCCAGGCCCCGCAGCGCCCCCCCGGCGAAGGCGACGCTGCCGCGGATCGCGGAGGCGTCCGGCTCGGGTCGCGACTCCAGGCGCAAGCCCGCGAGGCTCAGGCTCGGACCGTTGACCCAGGACGCCTCGACCTCCGCATCGTCCACCCGCAAGGACGACCCCGCCGGCAGGGCCGCCAGCAGAGGCGGCAGCGGGGAGACCGTCGCCGCCTCGCCGGCGAGGGGACGGCCCTCCGCCAGCACGATGCGGACCCTGGACCCTTCCACCGAGACGTCGAACGGCCCGCGCCGCAGCCCCAGGAAGGTGAGCGGGCCGGCCCGCACGAAGACCTTGGGGGTGAGGCCGCTGGCCGACGAGCCACGATTGCCCTTCTTCTCGAAGCGGACGTCGTCGAGGCGCATGGAGGGAGGGAGGAAGCCCAGGCGCAGGCGCGCCACGCTCACCGTCCCGCCGAGGGCCTCCGAGGCGCGCGTCTCGATCTTCCGGCGGGCCGCCTCGGCGAGCAGGCCGCTCAGGCGCGGGGCGACCAGGATGATGAGGGCGGCCGCGGCCAGCGTGCCGAGCAGCAGCGCCGCGACCTTGCTCCGCTTCACGTCCGCACGCGCTCCCAGATCGAGGACGAGGACGAGGAGGACAAGGATAACCCGCCGGCCGGCGGAAGGCTCACGAGGCGCCGGTGCGCGCGGGGTCCTTGCCGGCGCCGCGTCCGCGGGCGCCGTGGGCTTTCCAGAGGTGGGCGAAGGCGACGAAGGCCTCGAGGCGGCGGCGCACCACGACGGCCACGAACAGCTCGTAGGCCACCCAGGCGAAGTAGAGGACCGTCACCTCCTCGTGCAGGTGCGGCCGGACGAACTGCAGGCCCCACAAGAAGAAGATGCCGCCGGCCTCGATGATGTGGAACGACATGTTGGCGAGCAGCAGCATGCCGAGCATCGACTGCGCCACGGTCAGCAAGATCTCCCGCTTCTGAAACTCGTCGAACGGCACGAAGGTCGCCGTCCCGACGCTGAAGCTGTAGACGATCGGAATCATCGCCGCCAGCATCGTCCACTGGTTGATGTTCGCCGAGACCATGTTCATCAGCGCCATCGGGGCCTTCGCCTGTTGCCGCGCCCAGTAGAGGGCGCTGATCTTCTCGGGAAACTCCGACAGGAAGGGCGCCACCCACTGGATGAACAGGTACTCCGACACGCCGAAGTAGACCGCGAAGCGGAGCATGCTGTGCAGGAACGGCTCGGCCGCCAGGTAGAGGATGGCGCCCCCGGCGAGGAAGAAGACCAGGATGGCCGCGACCCGTGGTCCGCGCGGCAGGCGCATCACGGCGCGCGGGATCGCCTCGAGGTCTTCGACGTGCTCCATCTCCCGGGGCGGCACCATCTGCAGCACCCACAAGTACAGCACGTACATCCCGCCCAGGATCGCCGCGTCGAGGAGGCCCAGCGTCCCCTTGGCGTAGATGATCAGGAAGTAGAGGATGGGGAATCCCAGGGCGATCACCTCGACGCAGTGCTCGTCGTCGAGGTGGATGCGCCGCAGCAGCCGCCTCTCCCGCCTCCAGGTCCCGAACGCCGCCACTCCGTAGATCAGCGGCCACCCCAGGCCGACGAGCAGCCGCAGCGACCCGGTGAAGTTGGCCGTCATGAAGTGGACCTGCCGCGACCAGGCGATCACCGCCTCGACCGCGAACTCAGGGAGGGCCTGCAGCCAAGCGAGGATGGCGAGCGCCAGCCCCTGCGACACCAGGAACTGGGCGCACTCCGCCCCCCAGGCGATGAGGAACGCGGAGAACACGACGGCGGGGAAAGGCCAGGCGTTGGCCCAGAAGCCGCCCAGCGCGGAAGGCGCCGCACCCGGGGCCAGCACCGCCAGGATGACGGCGGCGCGCCGGCGCACCCTCTCCCCGACCCCGGGCTCGGCGCGGGCTCCGGCCCGGTGGCTCTGGGCCGCGGGGAGGCGAGGCGTCGGCTCGCTCATGCGGCGCGTATGGTAGTGTCGCGCCGCGAACCCTGTCAATCAGCGGCGCCGGAGGATTCCTGGTGTGAAGCGCAGCGCCCTGTAGTTGCCGGGCACCGGGTCCGGCTCGCTGCGCGAGCCTCCCCTCCGCCTCGCCTCGCGCCGCCCGCCGCGCTGTGGACCGCGCGGCGGGCGGCGCGAGGTCTCGGAGGGCCCGGCAACTACAGGGCGCTGCGCTTCACACCGGGGCTCTTTCGGTGAGACGAAAGGGAGGATCTCGATCGAGGAGGCCGGGACTGCGCATTACGTCGCGCAACGCGGTATGCCCCAGCCGTCACCGCCGGAAATCCTTCCACCCGGCAACCACGGAATCCTGTCCGGCGACTCGTCTTCACTGGATGCGGGGATGAATCCGTGAGGGGTGCCGGGAGTGAAGCGTCGCGCCCTGCGGTCGCCGGGCCCTCTGAGACGGAGCGACGGGCCCCACCGCGCGATCCGCAGCGCGGTGGGTGGGAGCGCAGCGAAGCGGAGGGGAGGCTCGCGCAGCGAGCCGGACCCGGTGCCCGGCAACTGCAGGGCGCGGCGCTTCACTCCCAGATCTCCTCCCCTATTTATGTCTGCAAGAGGAAGCGGTGTGGCCGTCAGGGTTGCGGTGATTCCGGGTCGGGCGCGGGGGAGGTGTCCGGCTGCGGTTCGGCGCGGGGCGCGAGGCCCTTGCCCTGGAGCGGCCGGCCGTCGGGTCCGAGCATCTCGGCGATCGAAACCAGCACCGTCATGCCCCCGGGGAGGACTCGCGTCGCCTGCCCGAGCCCCTTGCCGTAGGTCCGCTCCCCGCGCAACGCCGCGCGGCCGCTCGCCTCGAGGGCGCGGGCCAGGCGTTCCGCGGCGCTGGCCGTCTGCCCGTCCACGAGGACCGTCAGCGGGCTGTCGGTGATCGCCCCATCGCCGCCGCTGGTCTGCGGATCCTGGCCGGCGGTCCCCACGTCGGTGCCGGTCTCCTTGCCGGGGCCGATCAGCAGATCGCCGATGGCGTCGGCCGAGCGCGCCAGGCCGCCGCCGTTGCCGCGCAGGTCGAGGACGATTCCCTCCTTCAGGCGCATCCGTTGGAGAGCCTGGCGCACCTCCTCCACGACCCGGGGATCGGTCAGGTTGGTGAGCCTGATGTAGCCGAGCCCTCCAGGCAGATCCTCGGTCACGACCGTCTTGCTGGTGGACCGGACGCGCCCGAGAGCATCGACCGTGGCGCGGTCGCCGCGCCGCGCCAGGTAGAGCGCCGCCGTTTCGTCCGCATCGCGCAACCGCGTGTACGGGTCTCCCAGGCTCGCCAGCAGGGCGGCGATGGCGCGGTAGGCATCCTGGGGCGTGCGCAGCGTGCCGTGGGGGCGATCGCGCAACCCCTCCCAATCCTGCCCGTGGAAGGTGCGGTCGCGGTAGGAGTCACGCGTGAAGGCCCAGGCCTCGCGATAGAGCGCTTCGGGGATCGGAGGGACGTCGCCCCTCAGGGCGTGCCGGGCCTCCGCATGGAGGCCGAGCCCGGCCAGCACGAGCGGGTACTGTGAGCGTGCCAGGCCGAAATTGTCGACCGGGTCGGCCACCAGCGCCTGCGCGTAGGCGGCTGCGGCCCCCTCGAGATCGCCCTCTCCGGCCAGCGCCGCCCCGAGCACCGACAGGAGCGGCGCCGCGCCGGGCGCCTTCGCGAGGCCCGCCCGCGCCGCCTCCTCGGCCTGCTTCGCCCGCCCGCCGCGCAGCAGGGTGAGAGCCAGGTCGACGTGCGCCGCGAGGCGTGACGGGTCGAGGGCCACGGCCTGGCGCAGCTCCTCCAGGGCGCGCTGCGGGTCGCGCGCCACCTGCTGGAGCAGCTCGGCCAGCGCCGAGCGCGCCACGGCCGAGCGCGGATCGGCGGCGACGGCGCGCCGGCAGAGGATGAGCGCCTCGCTGCCGCGGTTCGAGAGCCACATCAACCGGCCCATCAAGACGAGGGAGGAGGCGTCCTGCGCGTCGTTCTTCGCCTGGCGCCCCATCTCCGCCAGGAGACCGCGATGGCGGGAGAGGATGTCGTTGGCGATCTCGAGGGTCCACGGATCGGTCGGGTCGGGGCGCAGCGCGGCGAGCAGGGTCGCGGCCGCCTCGGGACCGCGGTTCGCGGCGCTCAGCAGCAGCGCCTTCAGGCGAAGACCGCCGAGGCCGGGCGGGCCCGGCGCCTGCAGCGCACGCTCGAGGGCCCCGCCTCCCGTCCGCTCGAGAAACTCGAGGTAGGCACGGGCGGCGAAGACGTCGTCGGGCCGGGCCGCCAGGAGGGTGGTCCACGCCGACTCTTCGGCGCGCGGATCGCCCGCCTCGCGTGCCAGAGCGACCAGGTTGTAGCGGGCGGTGCCGTCGGCCGGGTCGCGCTCGAGCGACCGCCGGAACTGGGCGGCGGCGCCCCGCCTGTCCCCCGCATCGCGCAGGACGAGGGCCAGGAGCCGCCGCGCCTCCCGGCTCTCCGGGTCGATCTTCAGGGCGCGCCGGCAGGCTCCGGCGGCCGCCGGGGCGTCGCCCGCCACCGCGAGCAGGCGGCCGAGCTCGGAGAAGATCGCCGCGCCGGGCGCCCTGGCGGCGGTCTCGCGCAGCGCGGCGATGGCGGCCTTCAGCTCGCGCAGCTCCTGCCGCCGCAGGGCGCCGGCCTCCTCGTCGGGCTTGATCGCCAGGTACCGGTCCCAGAAGGCGATGGCGCCCGCCAGGTCGCCGCGGTCCTCGGCCGCGCGCGCCCGGCCGGCGAGGGCCGGCGCATCCCCCGGGCGCGCCGCGAGGACCTCGCCGAACAGGCCCTCCGCGATCTCCGGCCGGCCCTGGCGGCGCCGGGTCTCCGCCAGCGTCAGCAGCAGGTCGGGACGGGCCGGCGCTCCGACCTTCCCGAGCGCCCCCTCGAGCAACGCCACGGCGGCGTCGTAGTCGTAGGCGGCGCGCAGGAGGAGCGCCTGGCCGGCATACGCCTCCGGCCGCGAGGCGTCGAGCGCGGCGGCGGCGTGGTACTCGGCCGCCGCCTCCTCCGCGTGGTAGGCGCGCCGCAGCGTATCGGCCAGCAGGATGCGGATCTCGTAGCGTCCGGGGGCGAGATCGCGCGCCCGCCTGTACGCGGCCAGGGCGGCGGGGATCTGGCCGCGCTCGCGCGCCGCGTTCCCCTCGTGCACCAGGTCGGCCGCGCGCTCCGCGGCACTCGCCTCCCCGGCCGCCGGCGTCACGGCCGGCGGGGCGCCCTCCCGGGCCTGCGCGCGCGACGACGCGCCGGAGGCGAGCCACACCGGCAGCATCACGGCCCAGATCACGTCGGGGGTCTTCACGGGCCCCCAAAGGTACGGCGCGATGGGCCGCCTGTCAACGCTCCGGGCGTCAGGCGGCGCGCAGGCGGCGGGCGAGCTGATCGAGGACCTTGAGGACCGACTCGAGCTTGAAGGGCTTGCTGAGGTAGAGACAGCCGGTGGCCTGGAAGAACGTCTGCACCTTGGGGTTTGCCAGGTCGCCGGTCGAGAAGATGAAGCGGTTGGCCATTCCCGGCCGCGCCTTGCACAGCTGGGTGTACAGCCCCTGGCCGTCGAGACCGGGCATCTTGAGGTCGGTCAGGATCACGTCGTAGGCGTTGGCCAGGGCCAGATCGAGGGCCTTGCGGCCGTCGGGCGCCGTGTCGACCTGGTGCCCCACGCTCTTCAGGAAGTCGCGCAGCAGCTCGACCAGGATCGCCTCGTCATCCACGACCAGCAGGCGCAGCGGCGCCAGGGGCGCCGGCGGCGTCTTCTCCTCTTCGCCCGGCGCGGTGCGTCGCTCCTCCCGCAGGATCGGCAGCTCGATGGTGACGGTGGTCCCCTCTCCGAGGGCGCTCTCGGCGTTCATGGATCCGTTGTGGTCCTTGATGATCGCCCGCGACAGGCTGAGCCCCAGGCCGGTTCCCTTTCCGGAGGTCTTGGTCGTGAAGAACGGCTCGAAGATCCGCTCCAGCCGTTCCCTCGGGATGCCGCCCCCGGTGTCGGAGAAGGCCATCCTGAGGCGCTCCCCGGCGGTCTCGGTGGCGATCACCAGGCGGCGCGGCCGTCCGGAGACGTCCATCATCGCCTGGTGCGCGTTGTTCATCACGTTCAGAATCACCTGCTGGAGCTGATGGAAGTCGAGCATGGTCTTCGGCAGGCCGGGCTCGTACTTGCGCAGCACCTCGACGTTGTCCACCTGGAGCTGGTAGGTGCGCAGCTCGAGCACGCTGTCGATCACGTCGCTCAACGACTGGTAGGTCTTCTCGGGCTTGTGGCGGCGCGAGAACGCCAGGAGGTTCTGCACGATCTTCTGGCAACGCACCGCCTCGGCGTAGATGCGCTCGAGGTTCGCCTTCACCTTGGGGTTCAGCTCATTCGACAGCAGGAGCTGCGCGAACCCCATGATCCCCGACAGGGGATTGTTCAGCTCGTGCGTCACGCCCGACACGAGCTGACCGATGGCCGACAGCTTTTCCGACTGCATGAGCTGCTCGTGCGCCGCGCGCAGGCGCGCCTGCGCGCTCTTGACCTCCTGGTCGAGGCGCTTCTTCTCGATGGCGTGGGCCACCTGGTTGGCGAACAGCTCGAGGGGCGACAGCGCCTCGGCGGTCGGCGGGGAGGGGTCCTCCGGCCGGTCGAGCATGACCGTCGCGACCATCGTTCCTCCGGCGCCGTAGAGCGGGATGAAGAGGAGCGGGTCGGGGGCCCCGGCACCCGCCGCCGAAGGCCGCAGGCCGCCGTGACCGATGGTCGCCGAGGCCGTCAGGCAGAAGGAATTGCCCGTCTTGTGACGCTCCTGGAAGATCGACTCGCGCTGCGCCGGCGTCATCTTGTGCGTGTGGAAGTAGTCGATGTCGTCGTCGGAGAAGCCGGTGAAGAACCACTGGAACTCGCGGCCCTGCGGGTCGAGGAGGGTCAGGACGGCCCGCCGGTATCCGGAATGCTCGCGCATGGCATCCAGGAACAGGCGGCAGGCGGCGTTGAGATCGTCCTCCTGCACGATGCGGTTGGAGATGCGGCTGAAGGAGACCATCTGCCGGTAGGCGCGCTGCAGCGCCGTCGACGGCGCGAAGGCCTGGATCTCGGCGGCCGCGGAGACAATCGCCGGACGCTCCCAGCGAGTGGCGGCGAAGGCCAGCGCCACCAGGCCGCTGGCACGTTCAACGGACCGGATGCCGCGGCTCTCGAGCGAGCGCGCCTCCTTCGATCCCAGGATCATCACGCCGAACGGCTCGCCGCCGATCAGCAGGGGCAGGAAGGCGGCGTCGCGGATCCCCTGCTTGTAGAGCACCTCCTCCTCGGGATAGCGGAACTCCGTCCCGAGGCTCGGGAGGAAATGCGCCTTCTTCCTGGCGAGGACCATCGCCGCGCAGGAGCCCTCGCGCTCGACCTCCCAGGTGGGGGCGCTCTCTCCTTCCGGGTGCACGGTCACGACCACGAACCGGGTCTCCTGCTGGGAAGGAAGGACGAGGCTGATCCGGTCGCATGGGGCGATCTGACCGATCTCCCTGCAGACTTCCTTGAACAGCTCGCGCGTGGGGCTTTCCGTCAGACCATTCGTGGCCACAGGGCTCCGAGAGAAGAGCACGGTGCATCCGCATGTCCGCGCTTACACATTCGCAAATATATGGACGCCTAAAAGTACAGTCAAGATTACGAAAGTCAGCCTTGACTCACTTCTCAATTCTGGTAGATTGATGATGTTGTCCATATGCAATAAATTTAGATTACATATTTGATTTTCCGGCAAACCGGCGTGGGGTCGGCACTGCGGAGGGGGGAGCCATGCAACGGCGTCAGGCTCGGTGGTTCGGGAAGGCGGTCCTCGTGAGCGCGCTACTGACGGGGCTTCTGGACCAAGGGCGCTCGTGGGCCAAGGGACCGAGGCGCGGCGGTCCGGAGTTGTGGATCGTCGCCGACCGGATCGTCGGGTTCGTCCCCTTCACCGTCTCACTCTATGGCAAGGTGCAGGGGGCGGAGCCGGGACGCCTCGAGCTCTGCCGCTCCGAGGTCGCCTGGCTGACCGACTCCGCGAACACGCGCGTCGGCGGGCTCCATCCGACGGGACTCGACGCCAGGCGCGACTCCGATCCGGAGGAGCCATCCTGCGCGGACGCCGGGGTGGTCCGGACGCCGGACGGTTACGACTACGCGCGGGACATGCGCTTCGACCGGCCGGGGACCTACCACGTCCGGCTGTCGATGGTCGACCCCCAGGGCCATCGCGTGGTGTCCAACACCGTCCAGGTCAATGCCTTCTAGGAGCCTGCCCAGACCTACTTCTTCTTGGGGATCGGCTTCTTGAGCGCGTCCTGGACTTCCTTCCGGTTCACCTCGTCGTTGACCAGGGCGGCGATCACCTCGGCGCGGGACGCCGGGTCGCCGAGGACCCTCTTGAGGATCTCCCCGCGCTGCGTGGGGTCGGACGACAGCTTGTCGACGGCCATCGCCTGGATCGACTTGTCCCCCAGCAGGGTCTCGGCCAGCTCCTTCTTGGACTGATCTTCGGCCGTCAAGCGCGTCATCAGGTCGTGCTTGGCGACTTCGTCCGACATGAGCTTCTGGACGATCTCGTCCTTGGTCGTCGGGTTCATGATCATCTCTTCGACGCTCGCGCCGCAGCCGGCCAGCGCGGCCAGCGTCGCGGTCGCCGCGAACACCACGAACACCCTGCGGGCAGCGTTCATGTCTCGTCTCTCCTTACGCTCGGTGCGTGACGGGGAATGTCCTCAGGCCTGGGCGGGGGGTGCGGCCGGCGCCTCCTTGGCGCCCGACGAGCCCGCGGAGCCGCCGTGCGCCGGGCGCGCTGCAGCCTCTTCAGCCTCTTGGCCAGCTGCCGGCGCCGCTCCGGGGTCTGTGATGCCCCCTTCTCGGCGATCTTCTTCTTGAGCAGGTCGATTTTCGACTTGAGCTGGCCTGCCGTGGCCATCCGTCACCTCCGCTGCCTGGTTGACTGGAAAGGGCCGGCAGCGTAGCACTGCGCCCCCTGTGAGTCAAGCGCCCGGGGCGATGGTAGAATCCCCGCCCGTGAGCCCCTCATGACCGATCGCGCGCTGCCTCACGAGGCCCGTGGCGACACGCCTCCCCGGCCCCCGGGACGGCCCCGTCGGACCCTCTCGCCGCTCGACCGCCTCGTCGGGGCCCCGCTCGGCTTCCTGTGGCTGGTGTTCCTGGCGTTCCTGGCGATCCCGGTCATGGCCTGCATGACCGTCCTCTACTACGCGGCCGCGGGCGCGGGCGCCCTGCTGCATCGCGGCCGGGGGGAGAGACGCCGCGCGGCGCGCGACGCCGACGAGCAACGGGTCGCCTGATCCCCCGCTTTTGTTTCACACGGTAAACCCGGACCCCTCGCGCGCTCCCTTTTCTGGTTGACAGCGCCGCCGGCCGTGGTACTTTTTGCACTGCCATGCATAAAGATGCACCCGTCGCCATCACCCCGCGTCCGGTGACCAAGGCCCACCGCCAGGGCATGATCCGCTCGTTCGTGCGCCTCAACCCTCCGCGCAACCAGTCGGAGATGATCCGGCGCCTGCGCACGGCGGGCGTGGCGGTCACGCAATCCACGCTGTCGCGCGACCTGCGGGACCTCGGCCTGGTGAAGGGCTCCTCGGGGTACCGCGAGGCGGGCGACGGAGATGCCGGCGCCGGCGCCTCGGCGCAGCGGGCAAGCATGGAACGGATGATCCGTCGCGCAAGCCGGGAACCTGGTCGTCCTGAAGACCTCCCCGGGCCTGGCGCACGCGCTCGGCGTGGCCCTCGACAAGGCCGCGCTCGAAGAGGTCGTGGGCACGGTGGCCGGGGACGACACGCTGTTCGCAGCCGCCCCGGACCCGTCCCGCGCCCGGGCCCTGGAGCGGCGGCTCCGCGGGCTCGTCGGGCGCCGGTAGCAGCGCGCGGTTCTCGCGGCGGCCGGCCCCCTGATCGAGGGCCGGCCGCCGGTTTTTTTTGTCCCGCCGCTTCCCGCGCCAGGCACCGTGGCGCGGGAGGAGCGCGGTCCATGAGGCATCGCATGGCAGCAGGCAGCGAGTCTGTTTCCACGCCGCACGGACGGCGGGGCGTCGCTCTCTTCGGAGCCACCGGCTACGCCGGCAGGGAGGTGGCGCGCCTGCTCGGCGCGCACCCCGCTTTCCGCCTGCAGGCCGCCTTCGGCGGCAAGGAGCGGGACGGCGTCCCCCTGTCGGCCATCCACCCTTCGCTGCGCGGCTCGGTGGACATGGCCTGCGTCGGCCTCGACACCAACGGCGGCCTCGACGGCGCCGTCCGCGCCCTGGCCGAGGGGGGCCTCGATGTGGCCCTGCTCGCCACCCCCGAGGCCCTTTCGCTGGCGCTCGCGCCGCGGCTGCTCGACGCCGGCTTCCGCGTCGTCGACCTGAGCGGCGCCTTCCGCCTGGCGCGCTCCTCGGACTACCCGGAGTGGTACGGCTTCGAGCACGGCGCCCCCGGCCTCCTCGGAGGCGCCGCTTACGGCCTCAGCGAGTGGAGCGGGGGCACGCTCGGGACCGCGAGGCTGGTCGCCAACCCCGGCTGCTACCCGACCGCCGCGCTCCTGGCGCTGCTGCCCCTGCGGCGCGCCGGCCTCATCGATCCCACGGAGGCGGTGGTGGTGCACGCCGTGTCGGCCGCGTCGGGCGCCGGCCGGAAGGTGCGTGAGGACCTGCTCTTCTGCGAGATCGAGGGATCGGTGCGCCCGTACGGCCTGCCGCGCCACCGCCACCTGGCGGAGATCGCCGCGCAGACGGGCCTCGTGCCCGGGGCCGAGGTCCTCTTCTTCCCGCACCTCGCCCCGATCGATCGCGGGCTCCTGTGCTCGATCGCCCTCAGGCTGCGGCAGGGCGCCGGCGCTTCGGCGGTCGCCGCGGCGTTCGAGAAGGCCTACGCCGCGGCCCCCTTCGTGCGGCTGCTCGGCGAGGGGAGCCTTCCCGCGACCGCCGACGTGCGCGGCACCAACGCCTGCGCCATCGGCTGGACCTGCGACGCCGCGACCGGCAGGGCCGCGGTCTTCTCGGCCATCGACAACCTGCTGAAGGGGGCGGCCGGCCAGGCGCTGCAGAACCTCAACCTCATGACGGGCCGCCCCGAGACGGAGGGCCTGCCGCGATGACGCGCCGCGCGAGCCGAAGCCTGACGGTCCTGAAGGTGGGCGGGGACCTGGTCTCCGGGTCCGATCTCGAGACGGCGGTGCTCGACCGCGCGGCGGCCGCCTGGGACGAGGGGGAGGAGCTGCTCCTGGTGCACGGCGGCGGCAGCGAGCTGAGCCGCTGGCTCGCCCGCCTCGGGATCGAGAGCCGCTTCGTCGGCGGGCAGCGCGTGACCACCTCCGACGCCCTGCCGGTCGCGCTGATGGTGCTCGGCGGCCTGATCAACCGGCGCATCGTCGAGGGGCTGGTGAAGCGCGGCTGCCCGGCGGTCGGGCTCACGGGCGCCGACGGCTGCGGCACGCTGGCGGTGCCGATCGACGACCCGCCGCTCGGCGCCGTGGGGCGGGTCGTGTCGGTGAACGCTCCCTTCTACCGCGACCTGATCGACGCGCGGCGCGTGCCGGTCATCGCCAGCCTGTCGTACTGCGCCGGTCGCGGCTGGCTCAACGTCAACGCCGACCTCATGGCGGCCTCGCTGGCGGCCGGCCTGAAGGCGCGCCGCCTGCTCCTCATGACCGGGGTCTCGGGCGTGCTGGCGGGGGACGGCCGGATGTACGCCGAGCTGACGCTGGTCGAGATCGGCCGGCTGCTCGACGAGCGTGTGGCGACCGAAGGGATGATCCCGAAGCTCGAGGCCTGCCGCGCCGCGCTGCGTGCCCGCGTGCCGGAGGTCAGGATCCTCGGACCGGACGGCCACGGCGGAGGGACGCGATGCACGCTCTGACCAGTCCGGGAATGCAGGCGGCGCTCGATCTCGAGGAGCGCCATCTCTTCCCCACGTACGCGCGCGCGCCTCTGCGGGTCGTGTCGGGCTCGGGGTGCAGGGTCTTCGACGACACCGGCCGCGAGTACCTCGACATGCTCGGCGGCATCGCGGTCAACGCGCTCGGCCACGCGCACCCGCGGATCCTGGCGGCGCTGCGCGACGCGGCCGCGGCGCCCGGCGGCGTGCTGCACTGCTCGAACCTTCACCATCATCCGTACCAGGGGCCGCTGGCGGCCCGCCTCGCGGCGCTCTTCGGCCTGCCCCGCGTCTTCTTCTGCAACAGCGGCTCGGAGGCGGTCGAGGCGGCCCTCAAGCTGGCGCGGGCGCGCTCCCGCCGGCTCAAGGGAGAGGCGGCGCTCAAGGTGGTGGCCCTCGAGGGATCGTTTCACGGCCGCACCGCCTTCGCGCTCTCGGCCACCGGCCAGCCGAGGTACCGCGAGCCGTTCGGCCGCCTGGTCCCCGACGTCGAATTCGTGCCGCCGGACGATGCGCAGGCGCTCCTGCAGGCCGTGGACGCGGAGACCGCCGCCCTGATCCTCGAGCCGGTGCTGGGCGAAGGCGGCGTGCGCCCACTCTCCGAAGCCTTCCTGAGGACGGCGCGGACCGCCTGCGACGCGGCCGGGGCGCTTTTGATCGCCGACGAGGTGCAGTGCGGTCTCGGCCGCACCGGCGACTGGTCGGCCTGCCGGCAGGCCGGCGTCGCGCCCGACCTCGTCGCCCTGGCGAAACCGCTGGCGGCCGGGCTGCCGCTCGGAGCGCTGCTCGGGCGCGACGATCAGGCCGTCGACTTCGGCCCCGGGTCGCACGGCTCCACGTTCGGCGGCGGCCCCCTCCCCTGCCGGCTCGCCCTCGCCTTCCTCGACGCGGTCGAGACCGAGGCGCTCCTCCCGGCGGTGCGCGCCCGCGGCGAGCAGCTCATGAGCGGCTTGCGGGCCATCGCCGCGCGCCGCGAGGCGATCGACGAGGTGCGCGGGCGCGGGCTGATGGTCGGGGTCGTCTTGCGCCGTCCCGCCTCCGAGGTCGGCCAGGCCCTCCTGCGCGAGGGGATCATCGCCGGGACGGCCGGCGAGCGTGTCCTGCGCCTGCTGCCGCCCTACGTAATCTCCGCGGGCGAGATCGATCGCTTCCTCGCCGCCTTCGAGGCCTCGCTCGGCGCCGGCCTCGGCGCTGCGCCGGGCGCCCCCGGCCCGAAGCCGGCCCCGGACGCGGGGAGCCCGCCGTGACGCGCCTCTCCGTGCGCCGCGCGGTGCTCGCCTACTCGGGGGGCCTGGACACCTCGATCATCGTCCCCTGGCTGAAGGAGACCTACGGCTGCGAGGTCCTCTGCATGGTCGCCGACGTCGGCCAGGCCGAAGAGCTCGACGGTCTCGAGGCGCGCGCCGCCGCGGCCGGCGCCGACGGGTACGAGCGCCGCGATCTGCGGGCCGTCTTCGTCGAGGAGCAGATCTGGCCGGCCCTGCGGCACGGCGCCGACGCGCTCGTGCACGGCTGCACGGGCAAGGGCAACGACCAGGTGCGCTTCGAGCTGGTCTACCAGGCGCTCGCGCCCCATCTGCGCATCATCGCGCCGTGGCGCGAGTGGGGCATTCGCTCGCGCGAGGAGGCGATGGACTACGCCTCGGCGCGCGGCATCCCGGTGCCGGCCACGCGCCGCTCTCCCTTCAGCCGCGATCGCAACCTGTGGCACGTCAGCCACGAAGGCGGGCCGCTGGAGGACCCCTCCTTGGAGGCGCCCGAGGATCTCTTCCTCCTGACCCGCGATCCGCGTCTCGCCCCCGGGAATGGGGTCGAGGTCACCGTCGGGTTCGAGAGGGGGGTGCCCGTGTCCCTCGACGGCGAGCCGCTCGACGGCGTGACCCTCATCGAGCGCCTGAACCGGATCGCCGGCGAGCATGGCGTCGGCCGCGCCGACCTGGTGGAGAACCGCCTGGTCGGCATCAAGTCTCGCGGCGTCTACGAAACGCCCGCCGGCACTGTGCTGACCCAGGCGCATCGCGAGCTAGAGTCGCTTTGCCTCGACCGCGCGACCGCGCACTACAAGCAGGTGGTCGCCGCGCGCTACACCGAGCTGGCGTACGACGGTCTCTGGTACACGCCCCTGCGCCGCGCCCTCGACGCCTTCGTCGCCGCGACCCAGGAGAACGTGACCGGTCAGGTCACCCTGCGCCTGTGCCGCGGGACCCTCACGGTCTGCGGGCGCCGCGCCCCCCGCTCCCTGTACGACGCCGATCTCGGCTCGTTCGTGATGGGAGAGGGTTTCGAGCCCAAGGACTCCGCCGGCTTCATCCGCCTCTTCGGCCTGTCGACGCGCGGTTGCGGGGCGGCCGCGTTCGAGGCCGAGACCGCCGCGGTCCGGCCGGCCGAGGCCCGTCCGGCCGCGGCGCGGACGGTGCGGACGCTGCGCCCCCGCCGGCTGGCCGCCAAGGGAGGCGGACGATGAATCGCGCCAAGGGTCCGCGCCCCGGGCCCCGGCTGTGGGGCGGAGGCTTCTCGCAACGCCTCGATCCGGTCCTGGAGGCCTTCTGCGAATCGTTCTCCTTCGACCACCGCCTGCTGCGCGCCGACGTCGCCGCCAACCGTGCCTGGGTCGCCGCGCTTGCGGAGGCGGACCTGTTGAGCGCGCAGGAGGCCGCCCGCCTGGACGCCGCCCTGCGCGCCGTCGGCGATGAGCCTCCGCGCGCCGCCCCCGCCTCGCCGGACGCCGCGACGTTCGAGGACGTCCACTCCTACGTCGAAGCCGAGCTGGCGCGGCGCGCCGGAGCCGACCTCGCCGGAAAGCTGCGCACGGGCCGCTCGCGCAACGACCTGGTCGCGACCGATCTGCGCCTCTGGTGCCGCGAGGCGATCGCCGCCCTGCGCCAGGCGCTCGCGGACTGCGTCGGCGGGCTGGCCGGCCTAGCGGAGCGTTCCGGCGGCCTGATCGTCCCCGGCTACACGCACCTGCGCCGGGCGCAGCCGATCCTGCTGGCGCACCAGATCCTGGCGCACGCCCACCGGCTGATGCGCGACGACGAGCGCTTCCAGGAAGCAGCGGGCCGCCTCGACGAGTGCCCGCTCGGCAGCGGGGCGCTGGCCGGCACCACCGTGCCCGTCGATCGGCAGAGGCTGGCGGGGCGGCTCGGCTTCGCGCGCCCGGCGTCCAACAGCCTCGACGCCGTCTCCGACCGCGACTTCGTCGCCGACGCGCTGTATGCCGCGGCGCTGGCGATGGTCCACCTGTCCCAGATCGCCGAGGATCTGATCCTGGCGACGGCCGAGGAGCTCGGCTGGCTGGCCCTGGGCGATGCCGCCGCCACCGGCTCCAGCCTGATGCCGCAGAAGAAGAACCCCGACGTCCTGGAGCTCATCCGCGGCAAGGCCGGGCGTGTCTGCGGCAGGCTCTCGGGGTTCCTGGCGACGCTCAAGGGGCTGCCGGCCGCCTACAACCGCGACCTGCAGGAGGACAAGGAACCTCTCTTCGACGCCCTCGACACCACGGCGGCCTCGCTGCGCGCCCTGGCGGCGCTCCTGGCGCATCTGCGGCCGGTGCCCGAGCGCGCCCTGTCCGACGAGGGAGACGGCCTCCTGGCGACCGACCTGGCGGACTACCTCGTCGCGCGCGGCGTGCCCTTCGCCCGGGCGCACGGCCTGGCGGGCGAGGCGGCGGCCCGGGCGCGGCGCGACGGCACCACGCTATTGCGCCTGCCGCTCGAGACCCTGCGCTCGATCTCCCCTCTCTTCGGCGAGGACGTCTCGGGCTGGCTGAGCGCCCCGCGCTCCATCGCGCGCCGCGACCGGGAGGGCGGCACGGCCCCCGAGCGGGTCGCCGAGGACCTGGGCCGCGTGCGCTCGTGGGCGGCGGCGCGACGCGCCCCCGGCGAGGTCGAGGCGCCGGACGACCCGGCCCTGCCGAACGGCCACGGCGACGTCGCGCCCGTGCGCCTGCGGCAGGCCTCCGAGGACGATCTGCCTCCGATCGAGAGCCGCATCCGCTACTGGTCCGACCGCGGCGTGCTCCTGCCCCTGGCGGGGCGGGAGCTGCACGCAGCCCTCCCCGACTTCCGGGTGCTGTCGCCCAGCGGCGATCCGTCGGCGTTGCTGGCGTTCGGATCGCTGCGGCGCTACTCGCCCCGCCTGGCCGAGATCCGCTCGCTGGTCGTGGACGACGCGCAGCGTGGCCGTGGCTTCGGCCGCCGGCTCATCGACCACCTCCTCGACGAAGCCCGCGCCGAGGGTCTGCGGCGCGTCTTCGTGTTGACCCGCGCGCCGGAGTTCTTCGAGCGGCTCGGCTTCGCGCGCGTGCCGCGCGAATCGCTTCCCGAGAAAGTGTTCGTGGACTGCTCCCTGTGCGCGCGCCGCGATCGCTGCGACGAGCAGGCCCTGGTGAAGGACCTCGCATGAGCCGCCCGCGCTCGAACGGCTTCGCGCCCGGCGGCGGCGACGGCGCCGGCCCGGACGGATCCCCCGGGCTCGGCGGTGCGGTCCCCGGCCTCCTGGGCCGCCCGCGCGTCCCACGAGGGTTCCGCCTAGCGGGACTCGCCTGCGGCATCAAGGCGTCCCGCAACGGCCGGCGCGGCGAGGCCCTCGACCTGGCGGTCGTCGTCTGCGACCGTCGGGCCCAGGCGGCCGGCCTGTTCGCGACCAACCAGTTCGCCGCCGCCCCCGTCGAGCTCTGCCGGGAGCATCTGGAGCGTTCCATGGGACTGGCGCGCGCCGTCATCGTCAACTCCGGATGCGCCAACGCCGCCACCGGTGCGGAAGGGTCGAGGCGCGCGCGCGCGGTCGCCGCCGCCGCCGCGCGCCTGGTCGGCTGCCGGCCCGAGGAGGTCCTGATCTCCTCGACGGGCGTGATCGGCCGGCCGCTTCCCTACAGGAAGATCGTGGCCGCCCTGCCGCGCGCCCTGAGGATCGCCTCGCAGGACGGGCTCGGTGCGGCCGCCCGCGCCATCATGACGACCGACACGCGGCCCAAGATCCGCTCCGCCGAGGCGGTGCTCGACGGACGCACGGTGACCGTCACCGGCATCGCCAAGGGATCGGGGATGATCCACCCGCGCATGGCGACGATGCTCGCCTACATCCTGACCGACGCCGCCGTGCACCCCTACCTGTTGCGGCGGCTGCTGCGCCAGGCCGTCCACGACTCGTTCAACGCTATCACGGTCGACGGGGACTCCTCCACCAACGACACCGTCCTGCTGCTCGCCAGCGGCGCCGCCGGCAACCGCGCCCTCCTGCAGGGCGGGCGCCGCGGGGAGCCGATGGTCCGCGCGCTGCGCGCCGTCTGCCGCGCCCTGGCGCTCGACATCGTCACCGACGGTGAAGGCGCCCGGCGCATCCTCGAGATCGCCGTGGCGGGCACCCGCAATGACGACGACGCCGACCGCATCGCGCGTTCCGTCGCCAACTCACCCCTGGTGAAGACCGCCCTCGCCGGGGGCGACCCCAACTGGGGGCGCATCCTGTCCGCCGCCGGGGCCGCCGGCGTCGCCCTGCGCCCCTCTCTGGTGTCGCTCAAGGTCGGCGATCTCGCCGTCGTCCGCCAGGGCTGCGGCACGGGCCCCGGCGGTCCCGCCCTGCGCCGCCTGTTCGCCGCCCCGCGCGTCTCCGTGCGCCTCGATGTCGGCCCCGGCCCGGGCCGCGCCGTCATCTGGACCTGCGATCTCACCCGCCGCTACATCGACATCAACGCCAGCTACACCACCTGACCGATCTGGGGGGCCCCGATCGATTGCCCGCCCCGTTCGAGCGGCGTATAGTGCTGCGCAACAGTTCCGCCATGGAGGGATCTCATGTACCCCGACGAGTTCGGCCGGACCTGGGAGGGTCCCTACCTCTTCAACACCGCGTCCATCGCCTCCCACGCGCCTCGACAGTTCGGCGTCTACCAGGTCCTTTACAGGGAGCACGCCGCCCTGAGCGTGGCGTACATCGGCATCGCGACCGGCGAGACCATCCACGGACGCCTCATGAAGCACTGCACCGGCCGCGGCAACTGGGCCCTCGGCCGCCTCGGCAATCCGGCCCGGTTCAGGTTCGTCTACTTCTGCTGCGACATCGTGATGGCGCGCCAGATCGAGTCCAACACGGTCACCCTGAGGAAGCCGCCCTTCAACGTGCGGCCCGAGTACGGCGACTTCATCCCGAGCACCGCAATCCATTGAGAAGGACGCCGCCGCGCGGCCGCGGGACAAGGTCGTGACCGAGGGCGAGG
>QHXZ01000110.1 GCA_003223165.1 Acidobacteriota bacterium | reverse complement strand
ATAGAGGGACAGCGAGTACCAGGTGCGCCCCTCGAGCGTCGTGCCGCCGCCGGGGTCGGGGAGAAGGAGGAACTCGCCGCGCCGGCTGGTCACCGAGGCGTGCAGGTGATCGGCGAAGACGCGGGGGTAGGGGCTGAGCTCGCGCAGCGGCGCCGGTTGGTCGGCGACGTCGAACGCCAGCCGGCGCGGCTCGTCCCAGGCCGTGATCGGCTCGACGAACGACCCCGTGGAGAAGTCGCAGTGGCGGATGGCGCCGACGCCGCGGCCGTCGATGCGGGCGCCGATAGGGTAGGAGAACCCCAGGCGGAACACAATTTCCCGCGGAGGTGGAAGCGGTGCGAAAGCAATCACGTGGGCCCACACCTCCTCGGGGGGCGCATCGATGTGGACGCGGGACGTGACCAGGTCCACGCGGTCCTCTCTGAAGGCGGGCTCGACCGATGCCAGCATCGGGGTCGCCAGCAGGACGAACGCCAGCGGTGACGCGCAGGCGATCGGCCTCACCGCCACCGCCCGGCCCACCAGCGCTCCAAGGAAGACCAGCGGGATAGCAAGAGGGAGGGCCATCAGGAGGCAGACGACTCCCTCGAACGCGAACAACAGGAGGACGGCGGCGGCGACCATCAGCGTCACGAACGAGAGCAGGAGGGTCGAGCCGATCGATCGGGCGGCCGGCCGGTTGAAGGTGTATCCCGCCACCACGCCCATCCCGAGAGGCGTGCCGGCGAACAGCACGAAGCCATAGTCCTGCAGCATCACGATGGCCAGGATCGCCATCACCATGGCGACGAGGAGCGAGGCTCCGACCGCCCGCAGGCCCGCATCGGTCCGGCTGCGCTCGCCCGGCGGCGCGGGAGTCCGCGGCGGCCGCGACGGCGGGAGGCACAGCCCGATCATCACCAGGAAGTTCAAGAGCGGCACGCAGAAGAGCAGCCCGACCCAGGGCGATAGCCCGGCGTCGATGGCGCGCCGGGCGCTCATCGACAGGCCGATCCATGCGAACGGCAGCGCCCAGAGCATGAGGGCTTGCATGGCCCATACCGGCGCCTGCTCGTTCAGACGCAGGAGGCTCGCGAACTCCCAGAGGCTCAGCGGCCGGCCGAGCGCGAAGTGCAGGACGAAGGAGTCCCCGCCCAGCTTCAGCACCATCAGCAGGACCCCGGTCACGAGGTAGGACCTGCGACCGACGCTCTGCTGCAGCCCGAACAGGAAGCTCAGAAGGCTCTTGAGGCGCGGCATGTGCGGCGACCTCCTGGAGCGGACATGCTGATGGAAGACGGTTCAGAAGGCAATGGCCTCTCTAACTGGCCGCCTGACTGACGGGGATCGGTTAGGATGGCGCAGCCTGCGCCGCCTCGGCGCGCGGGGTGATGGGGCCACGGAGGGGCCATGGACGCCTTCAACTATCTGTCGGTGATGGTGTCGATCATTCTCGGGCTGGGGCTCACCCAGCTCTTCGCCGGCATCGGGAACCTGGTGCAGATTCGGCGTCGGGTGAAGCGCTACTGGCTGCACAGCATCTGGGTGATGCTGCTCATCGTCTTCCACCTGCACATGTGGTGGTCGTTCTGGGCCCTGCGGGGGGTGACCGACTGGAGCTACGCCACCTTCGTCTATGTCCTGTTCGGCCCGGCCGTGCTCGTCATCGCCAGCCACATCATCATCCCCGAGCTGATGGAAGGGCGGATCGACGTCGAACGGTACTATTTCGACACCGGCCCGCTCTTCTTCGGGATCCTCGCCAGCGCCGCGGCCTGGGCCATGTGCCTCGAGACGGTCATGGGCCTGCGCCAGTTCTTTGTTCCATTCCGGTTCATGCAGGCGGCCGGAGTCGTGACGCTCTCCGTCTGCTCCGCCTCGAAGAACAAGCGTCTGCACGCCGCCGCAGTGGTCGTGATCGTCGTGATCCTCACGACCGGCATCGCACTCGCCCGCTCGAGGCTGGGTCAGTACGGCCTTCGCTAGGGGCGCCGCGCGGCGGACCCGGTCACGAAGCCGGCGCTAGCAGGGTACGTTCGTGCAGGTGGTCTTTCCCTGGCCCACCTTGCAGGCGTTCGGCGAGCTGTTCACCTTGTGGCAGACGAAGGTCCCGTCCGGCTGCTGGCTGCACAGGGTCTCCTTGCAGCTCCGCGGCAGCGCCTCGTTACCCCCCCGGCTGGCGTCGGAAAGAGCCGAGGCATACGGCGTGCCCCGATCGGTGGAATATCCGGAAGACACGAGCGCCGCGACGATGGCCGCGGTTATGACCACGAAACGCACGGTCGAGATGGGCATGATTCGCATGGCGGGCCTCCTTGGGGACGGGCCGATCAGGTTCTCCCGCCTTCTATAGCACACGCGTCGAGCGCGAGTCGAGAGACGGGGTTCGGAGTAAGATGCTCGGCGCTCACGGCCGGCTCAATCGCCTGAGGCACGCATCCCAACGGAGACCAGGACCATGAAGAGAACCTTCCGCATCACGCTCGTCATCATTCTCGCCGTGTCGCCGTTCGCCGCCGGGACGCTTCTGCTCGGGCAGACCGCGCCCACCTTCGTCGGCATCCGCACGTTCATGGGCGCGCCATACGTGACCGACCTCGACGCCCTGCAGGCCGACTTCGCCGTCCTGGGGGTGCCGTTCGACGAGGGGACCTGGGGGCAGCCCGGCGAGCGCTACGGGCCGCGCGACCTGCGCGAGAACTCGCAGGAATACCATCACGACCTGACGCAGGGCTTCTATTACATCGACGGCGACCGCACGGTCCTCAAGGGGAAGCGCTGGGCCGACGTGGGGGACGTCGAGGTCTGGCCCACGGTGCCGGCCCAGACGGGTGAGAAGGTCACGAGCGCGATCCGGAAGATCCTGGCGAAGAAGGCGTTCCCGGTCGTCCTCGGTGGCGACCACAGCATCACCTTCCCCGTGGTGCGCGGGTTCCAGGCGCCGTTGATGCTGGTGCATTTCGACGCCCACCTGGACACCTGGGACGCGGCCCCGGGCAACCTCGATCATTCCTCCTGGGTCAACCGGACGGCGAAGCTGCCGCACGTCAAGAAGATCGTGCAGCTCGGCATGCGCGGCCTGGCCAACGACACGGAGTCGGTCGGCAACGCCCGCAAGATCGGCACCACCATCGTCACGGCGGAGCAGATCCACCGCCGCGGCGCGGCCGCGGCCCTGACGCAGGTGCCGGCCAGCGAGAACATCTACATCTCGCTCGACATCGACGTGCTCGACCCGAGCGTGGCGCCGGGGACCGGCACCATCGAGCCCGACGGCCTGAGCTTCGCCGAGCTGGACGAGCTGCTGAAGGGTGTCGCCGGCAAGGGCCGGCTCGTCGGCCTCGACGTGGTGGAGGTCAACCCTTACCGCGACCCGAGCGGCCGCACCGCCCAGACAGCCGTGCGGCTGATCGTCGATCTGCTGGGGGCGGCGTTCCCGTAGTCGGCGGACCGATTCATTTTCGGAGGAACGATCGACATGCGAATCATCGGGACAGTGCTGTTGGTGGCGCTGGGATGCGTGTCCGTCTACGGCGCGACGGAACCTATGCACGGCGTGTACGTGGCTGACATGGACCGCGGGGCCGATCCCTGCGGCGACTTCTACGACTACGCGAACGGCGCCTGGCGCGCCGCCAATCCGATCCCCGCCTCGATGACCCGCTGGAGCCGCCGCTGGGCGGCGGGAGAGACGGCCAAGGAACAATTGAAGGGGATCCTCGAGGAGGCCTCGGCCAGGACCGACTGGCGCAAGGGGAGCGTCGAGCAGCAGATCGCCGACTACTACGGGGCGTGCATGGACCAGGGGCGTCTCGACGCCCTGGGGCTCGAGCCGATCAAGCCGCTTCTGGCCGACATCGACGCGATGAAGGGGCCGGGCGACGTGCAGAAGATGATCGCCCGGTTCCATCAGATGCAGATCCTGGTCCCGTTCGGCTTGGCGGGCAGCCCGGACAATCACGACCCGACCCGGGTCATCGCCGACATCTACGCGGCCGGGCTCGGGCTGCCGGACCGCGACTACTACTTGAAGACGGAAGCCCGCTTCCAGGAAGCGCGAGACCGCTACCGCGCGCATGTCGCCCGGATGTTCGGCTTGGCGGGGTACGACGAGGCGGCGGCCAAGGCGGCCTCGGAGAGCGTTTTCGGCTTCGAGAAGAGGCTCGCGGAGGCCTCGCTCGACAACGTCGCGCTGCGCGATCCGCTGGCCACCGATCACAAGACCCGCTTCGCGGATCTCAAGACACTGGCGCCGCGCTTCGACTGGGCCGGGTACTTCAAGGGCGGCGGGCTGCCGAAGGCCGACCTCAACGTGAAGGAGCCGAAGTTCCTGCAGGAGGTCGATCGCCAGCTCGACGAGACGCCGCTGCCGGACTGGAAGACGTACCTCAAGTGGCAGCTGATCCACGCCGCCGCGGGGGCGCTCTCGGCGCCGTTCGTCGAGGAGGACTACGCGTTCTACGGGAAGTACCTGGGAGGCGCCAGCGAGATCAAGCCGCGCTGGAAGCGCTGCGTCGAGTCGGCGGATGACAGCCTGGGCGAGGCGCTCGGCCGGAAGTACGTCGAGCGGTACTTTCCACCGGCCGCCAAGGCGCGCATGCAGGAGATGGTCAAGAACCTGCTCCTGGCGATGAAGGAGACCATCGACGGCCTGGCATGGATGGGACCCGAGACCAAGAAGAAGGCGCTCGAGAAGCTGGCGACCTTCAATCCGAAGATCGGCTACCCCGACAAGTGGAAAGACTACAGCAAGGTCGAGGTCCGCCGCGACGCCCACTGGGCCAATCTGGTCGCCGGCCGGACCTTCGCGGTGCGGGACGACTGGGACCAGATCGGCAAGCCGGTCGATCGCGGCCGCTGGGGCATGACGCCTCCGACCTCGAACGCCTACTACAACCACTTCCTGAACGAGATCGTCTTCCCGGCCGGCATCCTGCAGCCGCCGGCGTTCGACGTGAACGCGGTGGACGCGGTGAACTACGGCGCGATCGGTGTCGTGATCGGGCACGAGATCAGCCACGGGTTCGACGACGAGGGGTCGCAGTACGACGCGCAGGGGCGGCTGCAGAACTGGTGGACGCCGGAGGACCTCAAGAATTTCCAGGCGCGCACCCAGTGCGTGGTGGACCAGTTCGAGGGGTACTTCATCGAGGCGGACATCCACCACAACGGCAGGCTGGTCCTGGGGGAATCGATCGGCGACCTCGCCGGCGCCAAGATCGCCCACCTCGCCTACGCAATCTCGCAGCGCGGCAAGCCTCCCGCCCCGGCGATCGACGGCCTCACGCCGGAGCAGCAGTTCTTCGTCTCCTGGGGCCAGTTCCGCGGCGACGCCACCCGCCCCGAGACGCAGCGCGTGATGGTGCAGGGCGACCCCCACCCGGTCGCCAAATACCGCGTCATCGGCCCGCTGTCGAACCTGGCGGCCTTCCAGGAGGCGTTCAGCTGCAAGGCCGGCGCGCCGATGGTCCGCCCGACCGGCGCGCTCTGCGACGTCTGGTAGGCGCGCTCTATCCCAGGTGCGTTCTAACCTAGGCGGGCGATGCTCAGCTTCGCCGTGTACTGGCCGCTCGCGCCCTGCGCGGGCTCCACGGTCAGGGTCCCGGTCCAGGGTTTGCCGTCCTTGCCGCTGAACCTCCAGGCGGTCGTCAGGGGGGACGACGCGGCGGCCGCCGCCGCGACGCTGGTCCATCTCCCCTCGCTCGCGAGAGCGCGGCCGATCCGTTCGCTGATCTCGGCCGCGCTCAGGTCGGAGGTGGCGCGGGCGACGATCTCCCAGCGGTCGGTCCCTCCCTGCGTGCTGACGATCATCCACTTGCCGAGGCTGTCCAGGTCGAGGTCGGGAATCTGCCGATCGGCCAGGGCGGCGCGCGCGAAGCCGGAGCGCGGGCGCCAGTCGTACTCGATGCCCAGGGCGACCTGCTGCGCCACTCCGTCGCCCAGCATCCTCGCGACCACGTGCAGGGCGCCGTCGATGCCCGAGGAGAGGCCGCCGGCGGTGATGATCCTGCCGTTGTCCACGAAGCGCTGATCGTCCACGACCTTGGTCTTCGGGTAGTCGGCGCGCAGCTTGTCGATGAGATGCGCGGTCGTCGTGGCGGTGAGGCCGTTGAGCAGCCCGGCGCTCGCAAGGGTGAAGGCGCCGTTGCAGACCGACAGGGTGTGCACCGCGCGGGCCGTCTCGTCCTTGATCCACTTGAGGGTGGCGGCGCTTTCCCGCGGGCCGTGCACGTCGCCGCCCGGCACCACCAGGACGTCGGGGCGCGGCGCGTCGGCGAAGGTGTACTTCGGAAGGACCGTCATCCCCATGGCCGTGGTCACCGGGTCCTTCGTCTGGGCGACGGTGTAGACGTCGAAGTCGGCGGCGCCGAACACTTCCCAGGGGCCGGTATAGTCGATGATCTCGACACCGTTGAAGATCAGGATGGCGACCTTCTTCCTGCTCTCCTTCGGGGCCGCCAGCGCCGCCTTTGCGGCCTCCTGACCGACGAGCCTGGCGCCGCAGACCGGGCAGGTACCGGGCTTGTCGTAGACCGCCTTGTCGCACGGCATGCCGCAGGGATCGCAGACGTAGTGCTTGGTTTTCCCGGCCGGCGGAGTCGCGTCCGCGGCCGCGCCCGAAGCGGCGCCCCCGGCCGACCCGGCGACGAAAGCGAGGCAGAGCAGGACAGGGGCCGCGACACGGAGGAGATTCCCGGGGAGAAGGGCGGTCATGCAAGCCTCCTTGCGACGGGAGCCACGGCGTGCAGCCGTCTCCCGGATGGGTGGCGTCGGTTGAAGCGTTCGCGGTACTGGCTCGGGGGGA
>QHXZ01000102.1 GCA_003223165.1 Acidobacteriota bacterium | reverse complement strand
CGTAGGAGGTCGAGGAGACCTGGTAGCCGGGGAAGAGCTCCTCGGAAACGCAGGCGCCGCCAACGATGCCGCGCGCTTCGAGGACCGTCACCGCGTGCCCCGCCTCGCCGAGCAGGTTCGCGGCGATCAGGCCGTTATGGCCGGCACCGATGATCACGATCCGGCGGGACGCCGCCATCGTTCCTCCCTTTCGAACTCCGCGAGTCGCGCCCGGCACCCGGCCGGGTCGTGGCGCATCAGCCAGTCCTTGCGCCCTCAGCCGACGGCCATGAAGTGCCGCCACCCTTCCGCGGGATCGTCGCCGGGGAAGCCGAGGAGGTGCAGGCCGCGCTCGAGGCACCAGCGCGCCGCCTGCGCGATCGCCGCCCGGGTCTCAGCCCGCGGAAGACGCGCCGCGGCCGCCAACCTCTCCTCCGGGACCGCGCTGTCGATCCCGAGGACGAGCCGCGTGCCGTCGAGGAACTCCTCCAGGAGGAGACGCGCCCAGGGCTCGCCGTCCCGGCCGGCCCGCACCAGGTCCTCGTACTCGCGCGGCGAAAGATAATCGAGCACCTCACGCTCCAGCGGGGGAAGCGCCATCTTACGGGCGCCGCGTTCGGGAAAGCAAGCGCCGCCGCGCCCACCTGCAGGCGGCGCGCGTGGGCGCGGGCGCCGACGACCGTGGGCCGCATCCCTGTTCCGGAGGGTGGGAACCGAGGCCGTAACAGCATCCGCGCCCGCAACGCATTGTCACTACAGCATTAATACGGCGATTTTAATGTCGGAAAAGGATTGACCGGAAATGGCCGCCGTGCTTAGATCGCAGCATCACCGGCAGCGATCCGGGGCCCCCGAGGAGAACCCATGATGACCCGGCCGAAGATCACGATGCTCAGCGAGAAGGAGGTCCGGATGATCCACGAGGCCTCCGTGGAGATCCTCGCGAAGACCGGGGCGCTTTATGACAACAAGACCGCGCTGGACATCCTGGCGGCGCACGGCGAGAAGGTCGATCGCGGCACCGGCGTGGCGTGGATCCGGCCGGAGACGATCGAGAAGTGCATCAAGAGCGCGCCGCGCAAGTTCGTCCTGGCGTCGCGCGACGGCAAGAACGACGCGGTCCTCGACGGCGAGCAGATGCACCACATGACCGACGGCCAGGCTTCGTTCACGCTCGACGAGAAGACGGGCGAGCGCCGCACCTCCACCCTGCACGACCTCCTGCTCAGCACCTTGCTGGCGGACGCGCTCGATCCGATCAAGGTCATGTGGTCCACCGTCTTTCCGACCGACGCCTCCACCGATTACCGGGCGCTGTTCGAGACGGCAGGATCCTTCATGTGGTCGGCCAAGCACTTCCAGATGGTCGGCGGGGTGCAGGACCCGGACGACGTGCCGTACCTGCTGGCGATGATCGACGCCGTGTACGGCGACCGCCGCAAGCAGCGCGACCGGCCGATCTTCTCGATGGTCACCTGCCCGGTCTCGCCCCTGAAGCACGACGACGCCATGACCGAGGCGTGCATCGCGCTGGCCAAGGAGTGGGTGCCGATCGTCTTCTGGCCGATGCCGCTGCAGGGGGCGACCGCGCCCTGCACGGTGGCCGGCACGCTTTTGCAGACGAACGTGGAGTTCCTGTCGGGGCTGGTGCTCTACCAGATCGTGCAGCCGGGGCTGCCGATGATCTATCCCGCCGGACCCGAGACGCTCGACATGAAGACCAGCCTCGCCTCCACGGCTTCGCCCGAGGGAATGCTCCTGAACCTCCCGTTCGCCCAGATGACCGAGTTCTACGGCGTTCCCTACATGGCGGGCGGCATCTGCTCCGACGCCAAGATCCCGGGCATCCAGGCCGGCTACGAGAACATGGGGACCGGCATGACCGCGGCCCTTTCGGGATGCGACCTGCTGGTCGGCATCGGCATCCTCGAGGACGGCAACACGCTGTCGTTCCCGCAGATGGTCATCGACGAGGAGATCTGCAACATCCTCTCCTACGTGCGCAACGGCATGGAGGTGACGCGCGAGACGCTCATGGTCGATTCGATCCACCGCGTCGCCCACTCTCCCAACCACCACCTGGGCGAGCCCGAGACCATGGACTACATCCGCACCAAGAAGGCCTACTGGCCGCGCATCAGCTTCCGCGGCACCTACGGCGACTGGAAACGCCGCGGCAAGGACGAGGTGCAGCTGGCGCGCGATCGGATGAAGGAGCTGCTCGACAAGCACGAGCCGGCGGTCCTGCCGGCCGAGGTGCAGAAGGAGCTGCGCCGGCTTCTGGTGAAACGCACCGGCTTCGCCGACAACGATCCGCGCATCGAAGGTGTCTTCCGGCATCCCTGGAAGGACTACCCGCACTGACGCCCGCCGCGCCGGCGCCGCGCGCCGCCGCCGCCGGCCGCGGCGCCAAAACGCGCGACGCGAGGCTGTTCGAGGACTCCGCCCATGGATTTCGAACTCACGCCCGAACTGAAGACCCTGCAGGCCACCGCGCGCCGCTTCACCGAAGAGGAGCTGATCCCCCGCGAGATGGAGGTGGAGGAGCGCGAGGCCCTCTCCGAGGAGACCGGCGGCCGCCTTCGCAAGCGGGCCATCGCCTTGGGTCTCTGGCCGATGAACGTGCCGAAGGCCCTGGGCGGCCTCGGCTCGTCCGTGCTCGAGCAGGTGATCGCCCAGGAGCAGGCCGGGCGGGCGACCAACGACCTGTGGGGCTACGTGGGCGGGCCTTACAACGCCCTGCTCCATTGCAACGCGGAGCAGCGCCGGAAGTACCTCGACCCCACGGTGCGGGGCGAGGTCGCCACGGCCGCGGCCTACGCCATCACCGAGCCGGGCGGCGGGTCGGACACCTCCGGCCTGAAGACCACCGCGACGAAGAAGGGCGGCCGCTGGGTGATCCACGGCGAGAAGTGGTTCGTCACCGGGGGCGAGCGGGCCCTTGCGGTCATCGTCCAGGCGGTCACCGGCCCCGGCGAGCAGACGCTGTTCATCGTCGACCGGGGCGCTCCGGGCATGCGCATCAAGCGGATCCCGCAATTCATGACGCGCACGGAGGACAAGCATCCCGAGATGGTCTTCGAGAACTGCGCCGTCGCGGAGGGCCAGATGCTCGGCAAGCGCGGCGGCGCGGACGACGTCACCAGGGCCTGGTTCCGCGAGGAGCGGCTGCACATCGCCGCCCGCTGCCTGGGCGCGGCGCAGCGTCTTCTGGAGGAGGCGAAGCGCTGGTGCGCCGAACGCGAGGCCTTCGGGCGCAAGCTCCACGAGCACCAGGCGATTGGCTTCATGCTGGCCGATTCCGCCACCGAGCTGTACGCCGCGCGCCTGATGACCTACAAGACCGCCTGGGAGGAGGACAGCGGGCGCTCCGATGTGAAGGAGCTGCACGCCAAGGCCTCGATGGCCAAGCTGTACGCGTCCGAGATGGCCAACCGGGTGGCCGATCGCGTGGTGCAGATCTTCGGCGGCCGCGGCTATTGCAAGGACTTCGCCGCCGAGCGGCATTTCCGGCACCTGCGCGTCGACCGCATCTGGGAGGGCACGTCCGAGATCATGCGCTCGATCATTCTCAACGGCGTCATGAAGCGGGACCTGTCCCGCCTGGTGAGCTGAGATGGACCTCGGCCGCGAACCCGTCGTCCCGGAGCGGGCCGTTCCACCCGTCGACAGCGGCGGCGGGGCGGACCCCGAGGCGTACGCCGGCGAGCTGCGCCGCTTCCGTTCCCGCGTGGGGCGCTCGATCGAGGAGCGCGAGCGCGCCCGGCGCTTCCTGCCGAACGGCGTCTGCAGCAACTTCCGGGTCATGGACCCGCACACGATCTTCCTGGTTTCGGCGCGTGGCTCGCGCGTGCTGGACGCCGACGCGAACGAGTACGTGGACTACGCCCTGGCGCAGTCCACGCTCCTGGCGGGCCACGCCCACCCCGCGGTGCTCGCGGCCGTGAGCCGGCAGATGGGACGGGGCACCATGACCTGCTTCCCCGGCCCGAGGACGGCGGACGTGGCCGCGATCGTCTGCGAGCGCTTCCGGCTCGAGATGCTGCGCTTCTGCAATACGGGCGGCGAGGCGACGCAGTACGCCGTGCGCGTGGCGCGCGGCGCCACGGGACGCGACAAGGTGCTGAAGTTCGACGCCTGCTACCACGGCGGCGCCCCCGAGTTCTGGCTCGGCATTCCCGAGGCCGACGTGCCTCCCGGCGCTCCCGAGTGGATGGCGCACGAGATCCACAGCGCCGGCATCCCGCGCGCCCTGGTCTCCGAGACGATCGTGGCCGTCTACAACGATCTGGAGAGCGTGCGCCGCGCCTTCCGCGAGCATCCCGGCGCCATCGCCGCCGTGATCCTCGAGCCGATCGTCTTCAACCTGGGCATCGTCTACCCGGTCGAGGGGTTCCTCGAGGGGCTGCGCGCGATCTGCGACCGCGAGGGGGCGGCGCTGATCTACGATGAGGTCAAGATGGGGTGCAAGCTCGGCCTCCTGGGCGCGGGCGAGCGTTTCGGCGTGCCCGCGGACCTGGTCTGCATGGCCAAGTCGATCGGGGGCGGCTTCCCGATCGGGCTGTTCGGCGGCCGGCGCGAGCTGATGCAGGTGATCGAGTCCGCCGACGTCAAGCACGTGGGGACCTATGCCGCCAACGCCGTCGCCCTGGCGGCGACCCGGGCCACCCTGACCGAGGTGCTCACGCCGGCGGGCTACGACCGGGTCTTCGCGCTGAACCGGGCGCTGGCCGAGGGTTACGGGGAGGTCATCGCCCGCCTCGGGCTCCAGGCGCACGTGGTGACCGCGGGGGCCTCGGGATCGCTGTTCCTCGGGCGCCATCCGGTGCGCTCCGTGCAGGACTTCAAGCGCACGCGCCTGACGGCCTGGATGCCTTTCTGGGTCGGCATGGTCAACCGCGGCATCCTGCCGCAGGCGCACGGGCCGGAGGACATCTGGACCGTGTCGGTGCAGCACACCGACGAGGACATCGAAGCCACCCTGCGGGCCTTCCGCGATGTCGCTCCGCTTTTGGCCTGAGGGCCGGGCGCGGGCCGTGATGGCAGAGACTCCGGACGCGGGGCACCCGCTCGCGAGGCTTCTGGACCCTCGCGGCGTGGCGGTGCTGGGGGCCTCCCGGGCCCCCGGCAAGTACGGCACCATCCTGCTCACCTCGCTGATCGAAGGGGGGTACCGGGGGGGCATCTACCCGGTGAGCCCGAAAAGCGGGGACCTCCTCGGCCACCGCTTCCTGTCTTCGCTCGACGAGGCGCAGGGGCCGGTCGACCTGGCCCTCATCGTGCGGCCCGCTCCGGAGGTGCTGCCCGCCGTGCGTGAGGTGGCCCGGCGCGGCATCCCGTTCGCCATCGTCTACGCCGCCGGCTTCTCCGAGCACGGAGAAGAGGGGCGCCTGCTCGAGCGGACGCTGGTCGAGACGGCGCGCGCGGGAGGCACGCGCCTCGTCGGCCCGAACTGCATGAACATCTACAGCGCCCCGGCGCGCCTCAACCTGAGCGCCATCCCTTTCCGCCCGGGCGGCCTGGCCTTCCTGTCGGCGAGCGGCAACCTCGGCTTCGCGCTCGGGCATGAGGCCGGCAAGCACCCGGCCGTCGGCTTCTCGCGCTTCATCAGCGCCGGCAACCAGGCCGACCTGGCGCTGGACGACTACCTCGATTACCTCAGGACGGACCCCGCGACGCGCGCCGTGCTGGTCTTCGCCGAGGGGTTCGTGCGCGGCCGCGGCCCGGCCTTCCTCGAGACGCTGACGCGCACCGCGGCGGAGAAGCCGGTGCTGCTGCTGCGGGGCGCGCGCACGCGCGAGGGCCAGGGCACCGCCCTCTCGCACACCGGGGCGCTCGCCGGCGCGTCGGAGGCGGCGCGCCAGGGGCTGGAGCAGGCGGGGGCGGTGCTGCTCGACCGCGCCGACGAGGCGCTGGCGGTCGCGCGCGCCTTCCTCGAGTCCCCCCTGCCCGCGGGCCCGCGCGCGGCGCTGGTCGGAGAAGGGGGTGGGCACGCGACGCTCTTGAGCGACGCCGCCGTCGAGGCGGGTCTGCGGCTGGAGACGCTTCCGGACCCTCTGGTGGCGGCCCTGCGGGAGCAGTTGCCTCCCTTCGCCGCCATCCTCACGAACCCCGTCGAGTTCGCCGGCAAGAGCGAGTACGACCCGCGCGTCTACGAGAAGGTCCTGGGGCCCGTGCTCGGCTGGTCCGGCTGCGACCTGGCCATCCTCTTCGGCGGCTACGCGCTCTACGACGAGGCCCTGGCCGACTTCCTGGGCCGCAGTCGCCGCGAGACGGGCAAGCCGATCCTGATCCACGACCTGTACGCCGACGAGGATCGCCCCGCCTTTGGTCCCCTGCGCGACCGAGGCCTGCCGCTGTTCGCGTCGGCCGAGCTGGCGGCGCGCGCCGCCGGGGCGCTGGCGCGCGGCGGGCGGGCCCGATCCCGCGCGCGGCGGGCCCTCGCCTGGCGCCGGCAGGGCCGGGAGCCTTCACCGTCCGGCGCGTCCGCGGACCCAGGCACCCCTCTTCCGGGGGATCTCCGCGCCGCCCTCGTGGCCGCCCGGGGCCGCGTGGAGAGGGCGCTCTCCGAGGCCGACGCCGCCGCCCTCGTGGCCCATTTCGGCGTGCCGGTCCTGCCGGCCACCCTGGCGCGCGGCGAGGAGGAGGCGTTGCGGGCGGCGCAGACCCTCGGGTACCCGGTGGTCCTGAAGGCGCACGCCGCCTCGCTGGTCCACAAGAGCGCCGCCGGCGGGGTGCACCTCGACCTGCGCACGTCCGAGGAGGTGCTCCGGGCCTGGCGCGCTGCCTCGCGGCTCACGCGGGGCGCGGAGACCCGGTTGACGCCGTACCGGCCGGGGGGTGTCGAGACCATCACCGGCGCGCGGCGCGACCCCCAGTTCGGCCCGCTTCTCCTGTTCGGGGCGGGCGGGATCCTCGCCGAACTGGCGGCCGATCGCGCTCTGCGGACGCTGCCCTGCCCGCCCGAGGAGATCGAAGAGATGGTAGCCGACACGCGCGTCAGCCGCCTGCTCGCCGGTGCGCGGGGCGGGGCGGGCGTCGAGGCAGGCGCGATCACGGCCGTCCTGGCCGCCCTGGGCCGCCTGCTGCTCGCGCTGCCCGAGGTGTCGGACGTCGAGGTCAATCCGCTGCGCTGCGCGGCCGACGGCGTCGTCGCGCTCGACGCCAGGGTGCTGGTCCTGCCGTAGGGCGCGATCGGGTCAGCGCCGCTCGAGCCGTTCCAGCACCCAGCGATCGAACCGGGCGGCCGCCTCCTCGAGAGGCGTGAAGACCCCCTGCCGGTGGATCCGCGAGCCGATGCCGCGCTGCGCCGCCTGTCCTGCTCCGCGATGAGGTCGGTGAACTCGAGCACGTCCCGGGCGTCGAAGTCGGGGCGCGCCATGGTGTCCGGCTCGAACAGCCAGTCGGTGACGAGGCGCGTGCGCGCCGGTCCGAGCGGCCAGAGGGTGCGGGTCTGCACGAAATCCGGCAGGAAGTTGATCCAGGTGTTCGGGAGGAGCAGCTCGCCGTTGAAGGTCCGTCTTTCCCGCTCCGCCAGCCCGGCGAAGAGCGGCCGGCGGGTGGCGCCGGTGCGGGTGAAGGTGTGCGCGCCCTCGCGGAAGGTGGCCGCTTCCTGGTTCTCGTAATCGTCGACCGTTCCCGTCCCGTAGAGGGGCACCAGGTCGCACAGCTCGGGGTGCACGCCGGGGCAGTGGTAGCACTCCTGGTAGTTCTCGATCAGGATCTTCCAGTTCGCCTCGACCTCGTGGACCGCGTGCGTGTGCACCCGCAGGTCCTCGAGGGGGTAGCGTTGCACGCGCTCCGGCATCGCGCCCAGCTGCTCGAGGAGTGACCCTCCGTCAGGTTCCAGGCGAATGAAGATGCCGCCGCGCCAGACTTCGAGGTCCACGGGGTGCAGCGCGTAGTCGTCCTTGGGGAAGTCCGGCCCCTTGAAGTTGGGGACCGCCATCAGGCGGCCGTCGAGGCCGTAGGTCCAGGCATGGTACGGGCAGCGGATCGCCTTCAGCGTGCCGGCCTCGTCCGCGCAGAGGGTCGAGCCCCGGTGGCGGCAGACATTGTAGAAGGCCCGCAGGACCCGGTCCTGGCCGCGCACCAGGAGGACGCTCTCGGGCCCGACCTGGAGCGTCCGGTAGCCGCCCGGGCCCACGATGCTCTCGTCGCGCCCGGCGTAGAGCCACGAACGGAAGAAGATCCGCTCCCACTCCGCCTCGAGGACCCCCGGGTCCCGGTAGTACGCGCCGGGCAGCGTCTGCTCCAGGCGGATACCGGTCGCCGCGCCGCCGGCGTCCTCGGTGTTCATGGCGGGCCTCCCGTTTCGAGAAAAGGATATCACGCGCGCTCCCGGGGCCCGCTCCCCGGCCCTCGCGCGCCGCGACAAAAAGAGAGGGGGTCCCACGGGACCCCCTCCGTACTCGGTTCTGCTCCGGGCCAGACGAGGCGGGCTACCACCCCTCCCGTGATCAGCCGCTTGCGCCCCAGCGTCGTGTTCTGCCCCGCCGTCGTGTTGCTGTGGCCCACCAGGAAGTACTGCGCCGCCCCCAGAGCCGGCTGCGGGTCCGTCGGCTGCATGGTCACGCTCAACGGCGTCCCCGGCGCCGCCCCGATCCCCGTGTCGCACAGCATCGTCACCAGCGACGACAGGTTCACGTCCGGCACCAGCCCCGTCGCCGGCGGCACCGCCGCCACCTGCACCGACCCCCGGAACGCGTCGTACCCCGACATCGGGAACGGCTGCTGCCGCGCCGGCCACGTCACCGTCGTCACGTTCGTCGTCCGGTTGTGCGTCAGCGTCAGCGGGATGTCCTGGCTGTCTCCCGTGTACACCTGCACCGCCTGGCTCGCCCCCGTCACCGTCACGCACGACGTCGGCGGCGTCCCCGCCGGCACGTCGCTGCTGCAACGCACCAGCACCTGGTACACCGCGTCCTGCGTCGGCGCGTCCTTGAAGAAGGGGTTCGCCGTCCAGTCCTTCGCCACCACCCCGCCCTTCAGGAAGCGGTACTCCGTCACCCCGTTGGCGCACAGGCCCGGGTTGGTCGTCCCCGAGGCGTTGAACAGGATCGTCTCGCCGTTCTCGAACACCCCGTCCCCGTTCTGGTCGCTCAGCGTCAGCGACACCACGTACCCCCGGTCGGTCCCCAGCGCCTCGTTGCAGTTCGCGGCCGCCGAGGTCGGGCAGGTCGGGCTCGGCGTACCGCCCGTGTCCGGCAGGGGCGACGCCTGGCTCGTGATGGCGCCCGTCACCGAGATGTCGTCCACCCACCAGCCGTCGTCGTGCGGGCTGTTCTCCCAGGTCCGACCGTAGGTCTGGTAGTCCTGGCCCGGCCCGTTGAGGTCGAACTCCCAGCCCTCGGCGATCCAGCGCAACTGGATGCGCGCCCCGATGAAGTTGTCGAGCAGGAACCTGCTCTGCACCCAGAGGGCGCCCCCGGCCGGCTGAACGGCGCCTGCAATGCCTGGACCCGGGCAGCCCCAGGTCGTGTTGGTGCCCCAGGCGTTGCCGCACTTGGCCCAGACCCCGAGGGGGTGGCACATCGTCTCGTGGATGCCGCGCGGCGCGGGCTGCGCGGTGCCGGTGTCGCCCGCCACGGTCAGCGTGCAGTAAGTGGTCGAAGTGCCGTAGGCGCTCCAGACGTAGGGCGTGTCGTCGTAAACGTTCACGAACGGCACCAGCTTGTCCCAGAAGCCCCAATCGTCGACCAGCGGGTCCGGGCTCTTGTCGATGCGGATCTGCACGTCGCCGTAGTCCACCGCGCCCTTGACCTGAAGGCGGCCGGCCTGGCTGCTCATGAAATCGGCGATGTGGAAGAAGCTCAGGCGCAGGTCACCCGCGACCGGCAGAGGGGTCAGGTTGATCGGGTTGGTCGTGAAGGCCCCCAGCGCCCGGAACGAGGTCGCATCCGCCAGCCGGGTGGCCGGGTTGGTGTGCTTCCCCCAGTGCAGCGAATTGGGGGTGGAGAAGGCCAGCGGCCAGTCCACCGCGCTGATCTTGAAGGCCGTGGAAGAGCCCGCCACGTGCAGGTCCGGGCAGAGGAAGCCCACGGCATTCGGGCAGTGGATGTGCCAGTCCATGTCGTTGTCGGGATCGATGTGGCAGCCCGGGTCGGCCGGTGGCACGGGGAAGCCGCCGCAGCCGATGCCCGTCAGGACGTTCAGTCCGCCCTGGGCGGTGCCGACGGTGTATCCGAACGTGTCATTGGGAATCCCCGCCCGCCCGTCGCTCAGGTCGACGCCGTCGCCCGCGTTGCTGACCGTGCAGGTCCGGCGATCGTTCGGGTCCGGATCCTCGGCGCAGAAGCCGCCGACGCAGGTGCACTTCAGGTGGTCGACGTCGAAGCTCTCGAACAGGATCCCGTCATCCCCCGTGTTCGGCAAGCCGTCGGGACCCTTGACGCGCGTGATCGCGACACCGACAGGCAGGTCGAGGTCGAGCAGCGTCTTGATCGCCAGCCTGGACTTGCTCCCGAGGGCCTCGCGCGAGTCCAGCGTCAGGACGAAGTCACCGGTGGCCGGATCGGCCGCCGAGATGGTGTTGGTGCCGGCGGAGACCTGGTAGCGGAACGGCAGGCGGAGGTGCCCCGTCCCGACGTCCGCCGTGTTCACCCGGCCACCGACCGGCAGGCTCCCGACGCTGACCGTCGCCACCTGGAGACAGGCGATGTCGGAGTCCGTGGTGTTCAGAGTCTGGGTGACGTCGTTCAG
>QHXZ01000116.1 GCA_003223165.1 Acidobacteriota bacterium | reverse complement strand
GCCCCTTTCAGCACCTCCTGCATGACCTCCAGGAACTGGATCGGGCGCGCGAACTCGGCGATGATCGGCTCCTGGCCGCGGCCGCGACCCGTTGCTTCGCCGCCGGGTGCGCTGACCCCGGGCAGAAGCGCGCACTCCGCCGGCTCGCCCTCCGCGACCGAGGCCGTGGCGGGACGCGCCGGGAGGGGGATGCCGGCGAGAGCGAGGAGCGTCGGGAACAGATCCTGCAACATCACGACGTCCTGGACCCTCTGGCCGGGCCGGACCGCGGCCGGGTAGCGCAGCAGCAGGGGGATCCGCAGCAGGTTGTCGTAGACGTTCAGCTTGTGATCGACCAGCCGGTGCTCGCCGATCGACTCGCCGTGATCGGAGGTGACGACGATCACCGTGCGGTCGAGCAGGCCGCGCCGCTTCAGGAGATCGATCACCTCCCCCACCCGGCGGTCGAGGTAGGCGATCTCCCCATCGTAGAGGTCGGAGAGGAGGGCCAGATCGCGGCCGTTGAGGGTGGTGAGGCCAAGGTTGAAGCGCACGTCCTCGGGATGCTTGAACCGGCGCAGGCGCTCCAGCGCGGCCGGGTTGGCGGCGGCCGGCAGGAAGCGGCTGCGCTCCGGCTCCGGCGGGTCGTAAGCCAGGTGGGCCTCGAGGTAGTTGATGAACAGGAAGAACGGCCTGGAGCGCGCGTCCGGGTCGCCGGCACGCCATTCGAGCCAGTTCGCCACCTTGGAGTTGATGAGCGCGGCGCCCCTGTCCGCCGCCTGATCACCCGTCGCCCGCCACACCTCGTCGTAGGTCTCGAACCCCTGGTCGAAGTGGTGGTCGCGGCCGATCCAGGGGTTCGCGGTGTAGCCGACGGTGCGGTAGCCGGCCGCCTGGAAGAGCTCCGCCAGCGTGACCTGGTCGTCGTCGAGACGCAGGTGCCCCGAGTCGGCGCCGTGCGCCGAGGGGTAAAGACCGGTGAACAGGCTGGCGTGGGCCGGCAGGGTCCAGGGGGCCGGGGTGTAGGCCTTCAGGTACAGGATCCCTTCCGCGGCCAGGGAGTCGAGGCGCGGAGAGGTGTCCCGCGCGTAGCCGTCGAACGAGAAGCGGTCGGCGCGCGCCGTGTCGAGGACGACGAGCAGGACGTTCGGCCGCGCGCGGGCGGCGCAGGCGGCGGCGCGCGCGGCGCTCATCGACTCCCGGGGGCCTGTGCGTCCGCCAAGCCGTCCGCCGGCACCAGACGCCGCCCCTGGAAGACGAAGCGCGTGGGCAGGGTGACCGGTTCGGGCTCGGAGAGCCGGTCCGCCGCGAAGGCCTCCCCCCGCTGCGGGGCCGGCGCGTGGCTCCAGAGGCCGCGCAGGGCGGCCGAGGGGCCCTCCGCCGCGCCGTCCGCCCCTCCGGTCTCCCCTGGAACGACGATGTTCCGCGTCTTGAGGAGCGTCCCCTTGGCGCGTTCCAGATCGGCGAGGGACTTGTTGTAGTCGACCATCGCCTGGTTCTCGCCCGTCTCGGCCGTCGCGAGGTCGCTCTGGAACGTCAGCACCTGGAACGAGGTGCTCATGCCGTTCTCGAACTTCTTCTGCTCGGCGTCGAGCTTCTCGCGCTGCAGGCGTGAGTTGACCTGGGCCGCCTTCACCCGCTTGAGGTTCGTCTGCACCGCGCGCACGGCGCCGCGCACGTCGAGCAGCGCCGCCTGCTCCAGGCGCTGCATGTCGTAGCGCGCCTGGGCCAGGGCGTACTCGGCGTTGGTGTAGTTCGCGACGGCCTGACGGTTGCCGATCGGTATTCCGAGGGTCAGCATGGCGCTCCAGCTCTCCTGGTAGTCGTCACGCAGGTTGTGGACCGATCCCGGGTAACCGGTGTCCGTGAGGATGCCGCTGACCCCGGAGCGCCCGTAGTTGCCCTGGAAGTCGAGCCCCCAGCGCCTCTGGTTCTTGCGGTAGGCCAGTTCGGTCTCGCGGCTCTTCAGGCCGAGCCGTGCCTGCTCCAGGTCGGGCCGGTTGGTGTCCGCCGCGGTCACGGCCTCTCCCAGGTCGGGCGTCACCTCGACCAGGGGCGGAGCGTCCAGAGGCCTGATGCTCTGCGACCACATGGGAGAGTCACCGGGGACGTTCATGATCTGCCGCAGGGCGTCCTCGGCGGCGCGCACGGCGCTTTCCGCGATGATCACGGCCTGCTCGCGATCGGCGACCCCTGCCTCGGCCTGCGTGATCTCGATCGGCGCCAGCGTGCCGACCCGCACCTTGATCCTGTTCTGCGCCAGGAAATCCTCGGCCAGCTTGAGCGAGCCGCGCTTGGTCTTGAGGTCCATGAGCGTGAAGTTCAGGTCCCAGTAGGCCTTCTCCGCCGTGGAGAGCGTGTCGATCACGGTCTGCCTGAACTGCGAGGCGCTGATGCCGAGACTGTTCCGGGCGGTGACGATCAGCCAACGGTTGATGTTGGTCCCGAAATTGCGCCACAGGGGCTGCGTGAAGCTGACCTTCCAGGTGGCCTGGTACTGGGTCGATTGGAACGGGAAGGTCGTGAAGGTGGAGGTGTCCAGCGCCGTCCCCACGAAGACGTCGTCGGACGCCGCCAGGTCGACGCGGTAGTTCCCGCCGGTCAGCAGGGGGTCGAGGAACCCCACGGCATAGGTGTGCAGCTTCGAAGTCTGCGGGAAGGTGAACTCTTCATCCTGCAACGTCAGCGGATTGAAGTTCTGCTGGTGGCGGGTCTGCTGGTCCTGGCTGCTCGCGGCGGATCCGGTGAGCAGAGGGTCGAAGAGCGCCTGCTGCAGCGTGACTTGCGTCCCGCTCTTCAGGGGATCGTAGCGATGCACGGCGATGTTGAGGTTGTTCTCGAGAGCGCTCTTGAGACACCCCTCGAGCGACAGGACCGCCTCGTCCGGGCCCGGCTCCTGCGCCGAAGGCGGCGCGGCCTCCGGGGCCTTTGGCGGCGCGCCCTGCGCCAGGGCCGCCGGCTGGGCCAGGGGCAGAAGCAGCAGGATCGTCGTCAGGGGCAGGGTTCGGTGCGCCGCGCATCGTCTCATCGTGTCACCTCGGTTGGCAGACTCCCCGCCGTGGAACGGGGCGTAGCACGCCCCGGACGGACCTTTGCCCTCGCGGAGGTCGCTCACTATACGCACAATCGGGCCTCGGAGTTTCACGCGCGCGCCGCCGCGCGCCAGGCGCTGGCCTAGGAGCCTGGCCGGCTTCAGCCTCGCCGGCCGTCCGGTCCGCCCGGACCGGGGACCAGATGGCAGGCCGCCCAGTGACCCGGGGTCACCTCCACCAGGGGAGGCTCGACCTTGCGGCAGACCTCGATGACGACCGGGCAGCGGGTATGGAAGCGGCAGCCGGGGGGCGGATCGGCCGGGGAGGGCAGATCGCCCCGCAGGGCTTCCCGCTCCCTGGCCCGCGCCGGGTCGGGCACCGGGATGGCCTGCAGGAGCGCCTTAGTATACGGATGGAGGGGGTTTTTGAACATCTCCGCGGTGGCGGCGACCTCGACGAGTTTCCCGAGGTACATGACCGCCACGCGGTCGGCGATCCGCTCCACGACCGCCAGGTCGTGCGCGATGAAGAGGTAGGCGATGTGGAATTCTTCCTGAAGGTCGATCAGGAGATTGATGACCTGAGCCTGCACCGAGACGTCCAGCGCCGACACCGGCTCGTCGGCCACGATGAGGCGCGGCCGCAAGGCGAGCGCGCGGGCCACGCCGATGCGCTGTCGCTGTCCTCCCGAGAACTCGTGCGGGTAGCGGCGCATCATCGCCGGGTCGAGGCCGACGCGCTGAAGGAGCCGCGCCACCATCTCGTCCCGTTCCCGGCGCCCCGAGCCGATGCGGTGGATGTCGAGCGGCTCGCGCACGATGGTGCCGATGCGCATGCGCGGGTTGAGCGAGGAGTAGGGGTCCTGGAAGATCACCTGGATCTGGCGCCGCATGCGCCGCATCTCGCGCGGGGGCAGGGCGAGCAGGTCGACGCCATCGAAGCGGACCTCGCCCGCCGTCGGCTCGAGGAGCCGCAGGATGCACCGCCCGGTGGTCGTCTTGCCGCTGCCCGACTCGCCCACCAGCGCCAGCGTTTCTCCCGGGGCGATGGACAACGACACATCATCCACCGCGCGCACCCAGCCGCTCACCCTCGACAGCACGCCGCGGCGGACCGGGAAGTGCTTGGCCAGGCGGCGGACCTCGAGAAGGGGTCGCTCCGCGGCCGGAGTCGTCGCGGCCCGGGTCATCGCGGCGTCCCGCCGGCGTCGTGGTGCTTGAAGCACGAAACGGCGCGGGCCGCGCCGCCCTGCGCGCGTCCGGCTCCGAGCGGCAGCAGCCGCGGCTCGCGCGCGCGGCACTCCGGCATGACGTCCGGGCAGCGGGGATGGAAGGCGCACCCGGTGGGCAGCGCGGCCAGGTTCGGCACGCTCCCTTCGATCGCCGCCAGGCGCCGCTTGCGGCCGGCGGGCCCCTCCCCGCCCCCGCCCAGGCGCGGGATCGAGCGCAGCAGCCCCTCGGTGTACGGGTGCCGCGGGGAGGCGAACAGGTCCCGCACCGGCGCCTGCTCCACGATGCGGCCGGCGTACATCACCGCCACCCGGTCCGCCGCCTCGGCGATCACGCCGAGGTTGTGGCTGATCAGGATGAGCGACAGGCCGAACTCCTTCTTGAGCCCCTTCAGCAGATCCAGGATCTCGGCCTGGATGGTCACGTCGAGCGCGGTGGTCGGCTCGTCGGCCACGACCAGCGACGGCCGGCAGGCGAGCGCCATGGCGATCATCACCCGCTGGCGCATGCCTCCCGACATCTGGTGCGGGTAGTCACGCAGGCGATCCGCGGCGCCCGGGATGCGCACCAGGTCCATCAACCGGGCCGCCTCCAGGAGCGCCTCCCGCTTGCGCATCATCTTGTGGACGATCAGCCCCTCGGCGATCTGGTATCCGACGGTGTAGACCGGGTTGAGGGCGCTCATCGGCTCCTGGAAGACGAGCGCGATCTCGCGGCCGCGGTAGCGCCGCATGTCGCGCTCGCGGAGCGCCATCAGGTCGGTGCCCTTGTAGACGATGCGCCCCGACACGATCCGGCCGGGGGGCGGGACCAGCCGCACCAGCGACAGCGCCGCGACGCTCTTGCCGCACCCCGACTCCCCGACCAGGCCCAGGGTCTCGCCCTCGTCCACGGAGAAGGAGACGCGGTCCACGGCGCGCACCAGCCCCTCCTCCGTCTGGAAGTGGGTCGAGAGATCCGTGACCTCGAGGAGTCTCGCCAAGCGCTTCCTCCGCGGGCCGGTTCCCGGGTTACACGCGCGCGGCGGGGCGGTGGACCCCGAAGACGCCGCGCAGGCGGTCGGCGATCTCTCCCAGCGTGGCGCGCGCCTCGATCGCCCGGACGATCAGGGGGAGCAGGTTGTCCGCGCCGCGCGCCGCCGCCTCGACCGCCGCCAGGGCCGACTCGGCCGCGGCGCCGTCACGGCGCGCCTTGAACGCCGCCAGGCGCGCGCGCTGCTCCTCCTCGAGGCGGGGATCGATCTTCTGCAGCGGGACCGACCCGCCCGCGGGCTCGCCCGGCTGGTCCGTGAAGCGGTTCACGCCGACGACGATCGTTTCCCCGCGCTCGACGGCCTGCTGGTGGCGGAAGGCGGCCTCCTGGATCTCCCGCTGCTGGAAGCCGGTTTCGATGGCGCGCACGGTTCCCCCCAGCTCATCGATGCGCCGCAAGTAGGCCGTCACCCGCTCTTCGATGGCGGTGGTGAGCGCCTCCACGGCATAGGCGCCTCCGAGCGGATCGACCGTGTCGCTCACGCCGCTTTCGTGGGCCAGGATCTGCTGCGTGCGCAGGGCGATCGTGGCGGCTTTCTCGGTCGGCAGCGACAGGGCCTCGTCCATGCCGTTGGTGTGCAGGCTCTGCGCCCCGCCCAGCACCGCCGCCAGCGCCTGCACGGCGACCCGCGCGATGTTGTTCTCGGGCTGCTGGGCCGTCAGCGTGGAGCCTCCGGTCTGGGCGTGGAAGCGCAGCTGCATGGCGCGCTCGCTCCGCGCCCCGAAGCGCTCTTTCATGATGCCGGCCCAGATGCGCCGCGCCGCTCGGAATTTGGCCACCTCCTCCAGGACGTTGTTGTGCGCGTTGAAGAAGAAGGAGATCTGCCCGGCGATGTCCTCGACCGGAAGGCCCGCGCCGCGCGCCGCCTCCAGGTAGGCGATGCCGTTGGCGAAGGTGAAGGCCAGCTCCTGCACGGCGGTCGATCCCGCCTCGCGGATGTGGTAGCCGCTGACGCTGATGGCGTTCCAGCGCGGCAGCGTCTGGCGGCAGTAGGCGAACAGGTCGGTGGCGATGCGCAGCGACGCGACGGGAGGGTAGATGTAGGTGCCGCGCGCCACGTACTCCTTGAGCACGTCGTTCTGCACCGTGCCCGACAGGCGGTCGGGCGGGATGCCGCGCGAGCGCGCCACCGCGACGTAGAGCGCCAGCAGGATCGCCGCCGTGGCGTTGATGGTCATCGAGGTCGAGACCCGGTCGAGCGGCAGCCCGGCCAGGAGCTGCTGCATGTCCTCGATCGAATCGATCGCCACGCCGGCCCTTCCCACCTCGCCCTGGGCCAGGGGATGGTCGGAGTCGTACCCCATCTGGGTCGGCAGGTCGAAGGCCACCGACAGGCCGGTCTGCCCCTGGGCCAGCAGGTAGTGCAGGCGGCGATTGGTCTCGCGCGCGTCCCCGAAGCCGGCATACTGCCGCATGGTCCAGAAACGGCTGCGATACATCGTCGGCTGGACGCCGCGCGTGAACGGGAAGCGGCCGGGGAAGCCGAGGGCCTGGGCGTAGCCGATCTCCGCGACGTCGAGCGGGGTGAAGAGCCGCGGGAGCGGAATGCCCGATTCGGTTTCGAAGCCGGGGCGGCGCTCGGGGAGGCGCTCGAGCGACTCGCGCACGGGCCCCTCGAGCCATTCCTCGTAGAGCCGTAGGAGCGTGCGGTCCGTGCGGTCGCTCACGGGGCAGACGCTACCACAGATGCCGCCCGGAGCGGCTTACCCCCGCGGGATCACGGGCAGGAGAGCGTGGCGATGCGGGTCGTCCCGTCGCTTCTCTTCCCCAGGGCGGCGAAGGCCCCGGCGGCCCGCGGGTGGTGCCCCACGAGATAGTAGTAGATGTGCCCCGGCGCCGGTGCTGTGGCGTCGGTCGTCGAGACGGTGTTGCCGACCGTCGCGGGCTGCGGCAGGGTCGGACCCAGGCAGACGAGCGTGGCGAGCCCGACATCGCCGGCGGGGCCGGAGAAGTCGCCGCGCAGGATGTTGTACCCCGCGACCGAAGACGGCTGCGGCCGCGAGGGCCAGCTCAGGGAGGTGGTGCCCGAGCCCGTCACCGTCAGCGTGATGTCCTGGCCGTCGCCGCTGTAGATCTTGGCCGAGGCCGACATGCCGGTGACCCCCGTGCACTGGGCCGGGTTGGCGCTGCAGCGGACGAAGACGGTGTAGCCGGCGTCCACCAGCGGCGCGTCGAGGAAGGTGTTGTTGGAGGTCCACTCCTGGACCACCTGGCCGTCCCTCACGAAGCGGAACTCCGCCACGCCCCCCACGCAGGCGGGCGGCGGCGGGTTGCCCGTGCCGGCGGTGAGGCTGGAGCCTGACGCGTCGAGGGCGATCCGCTCTCCGCGCTCGATGACGCCGTCGCCGTTGGCGTCGCGGATGACCAGCGAGGCGATGGTCCCCTTGTCCCCGGCCGCCGGGTTGCAGGTCGCGGGGCAGCTCGGCGGCGGCAGGCAGGTGCCGCCGGTGGGACATTGGCTGTTCAGGGTGCAGGCCCGGCTCCTCAAATTGGAGCAGTGCTGCGGCGGGGTCGTATCGGGGGTCGGCGTGAGCTGGTTGGTGATCGCCCCGGTGATCAGGATGTCGTCGATCCACCACCCGTCGTCGTCCAGCAGGTTGTGGGTCCAGGTGAAGTTCTCCGTCTCGTACGTCTCGGCGGTGGGGCTGAACTCCCACGACTGCGCGATCCAGCGGATGCGGACCCTCTGTCCGAGGAACTGCGACAGGTCGAACCTGCTCACCACCCAGTTGCCGTTGCCGGTCGCGCCCGGA
>QHXZ01000115.1 GCA_003223165.1 Acidobacteriota bacterium | reverse complement strand
CGGCGGCGCGGCCCGCACCTACAGCGTGGGGGTGACCGAGAAGTGCCCGTTGTGGCTGAAGATCACGGCGCGCGGCCGGCCCGGGCATGGATCGCAGCCGTTCGCGAAGGACAACGCGGTGCTGGCGCTCCTGCGGGCGCTCGATCGGCTGCGGCGCTACCAGACGCCGTTCCGTGTCACGCCGGCGGCCGAGGCCTACTTCAAGGCGCGCGCGGCGAGCGAGCCGCCGGCGCGGGCGGCGCAGTTCCGCGCCCTGCGCGCCGCGCTCAACGATCCGGCCTTCCGCAAGACGATCGAGGCCGACGCGGCCCTCAACGCCATCCTGCGCAACACCATCGCGATCACCATGCTGCAGGGGGCGCCGCAGACGAACATCATCCCGACCGTGGCCGAGGCGCAGGTGGACGTCCGCCTGCTGCCGGACGAGGACCCCAAGGCGTTTCTGGAGGCGATCCGCGCCATGGTCAAGGAGCCGGGCGTCAGCGTCGAGACGATCGGCCCCTTCACGCCGGCCACGGCCTCGCCGGTCGATTCCGAGCTGATGCGGGCCATCGACCGGGCCCGGGCGCGGCACCACCCCCGCGCCGTGCTGGCGCCGGTCATCCTGACCGGCTGGACCGAGAGCAACATGATGCGCACGCTCGGCATCAAGGCCTACGGCTTCGAGCCGTACCTCCTCGACCAGACGGAGCAGGAGCGGGCGCACGGCAACGACGAGCGGATCTCGGTGCAGAACGTCCTCGACGGGGCGGCGATGATGGAGGAGATCGTCCGCGACGTGGCGCGCTGATCCCGGCGGGGCGGCGTTGCTGATATGATCCGCGGCCCATGGCATCCTCGCTCGACGCCATCCTGAGGCCCCGGTCGATCGCCGTCGTGGGGGCCTCGCGCCAGGAGCGCTCGATCGGCCGCGAGATCCTGCACAACCTGGTCGAGTACGGCTACAGCGGCGCGCTCTACCCCATCAACCCCAACGCCTCCTCGATCCACTCCATCAAGTCGTACCCCTCGCTGCTCGCCGTCCCCGACGCCGTGGACCTGGCGGTCATCGTGGTGCCGCGCGCGGCGGTGGCGGGGGTGGTGGACGACGCGGTGGCCAAGGGGGTGCGGGGGCTGGTCGTGATCACCGCCGGCTTCAAGGAAGTGGGGGAGGAGGGGGGGCGCGAGGAGCGGGCGCTGCGCGATAAGGTGCGCGTCGCAGGGATCCGGATGGTCGGGCCGAATTGCATGGGGGTGGTGAATACCGACCCGCAGATCAGGATGAACGCCACCTTCGCCGCCACGAGCCCGCGCGCCGGCTCGGTCGGCTTCATGTCGCAGAGCGGCGCCTTGGGCGAGGTGATCCTGGCGCGCGCGCAGGAGATCGGCCTGGGCGTGGCCTACTTCGTGAGCATGGGGAACAAGGCGGACATCTCCGGCAACGACCTGATCGAGGCCTGGGAGGACGACCCGCGCGTCAACGTCATCCTGATGTACCTCGAGTCATTCGGCAACCCGGCCCGGTTCGCCGCCATCACGCGGCGGGTGACGCGCAAGAAGCCGATCCTGGCGGTGAAGTCGGGGACCACCGCCGCGGGGGCGCGGGCAGCCTTCTCGCACACCGGCGCGCTGGCCGGCGCCGAGGTCGCCGTGGAGAGCCTCTTCGAGCAGTGCGGGGTGCTGCGCGTCGGATCGATGAGCGAGATGTTCACGCTGGCGACCGCCTTCGCGCACGAGCGCCTGCCGGCCGGCAACCGCGTGGCGATCCTGACCAACGCCGGGGGCCCGGCGATCATGGCCACCGACGCCTGCGTCACGCTGGGGCTCGACGTCGTCGAGCTGCCGGCCGCGACGCAGGCGGCGCTGCGGCGGGTCCTGCCGGCCGAGGCCAGCGTGCGCAACCCCGTGGACATGATCGCCTCGGCCGACGCCTCGCGCTACGCCGCGGCGCTCGGCATCTTGAAGTCCGAGCCGCAGGTGGACGGCCTGCTGGTGCTGTTCGTGTCGCCGATCATGATCAACGCCGTCGAAGTGGCGCGGGCGATCATCGCGGCGGCGAAGGAGGCGCGCCAGCCGCTTCTGACCTGCTTCATGGGGAAGGAGCAGGGGCAGCAGGGGATCGAGGAGCTGCGCGACGCCGGTGTGCCGGTCTATCCCTTCCCCGAAGAGGCGGCCCGGGCCCTGGCCGGGCTCGAGCGCTACCGGCGGATCCGCGAGCGGCCGGAAGGGACGCTACCCTCGTTCAAGGTGGAGCGGACGCGCGCCGAAACTGCCCTGCGCGGCGCCGCCGCGGCCGGACGCGGCGACCTGGCGCCGGAGGAGGTCGGCGATCTGCTGGCGGCCTACGGGTTGCCTCTGGCACCGCAGCGCATCGTCGGCTCGCCCCAGGAAGCGGTGGCGGCGGCCCAGGCACTGGGGTTCCCGGTGGTCGTGAAGGCGCTGGCGGCGACGCTGGTCCACAAGACCGAGCGTGGCGCGGTGAGGCTCGACCTGCGCACGGGCGAAGAAGTGGCGGAGGCCTGCCGGGCGATGCAGCAGGCGCTCGGCGCGACCCCGTTCCGCTACCAGGTGCAGAAGATGGTGCGGGGCGGTAAGGAGACGATCCTCGGCGTGGCGCGCGACCCGAAGTTCGGGTCGCTGTTGATGTTCGGCCTGGGGGGAATCTTCGTCGAGGTCCTCAAGGACGTCATCTTCCGCGTCCTGCCGATCACCGACGTCGAGGCGCGCGAGATGGTGCGGGGCATCCGCGGCCACGCGCTTCTGGCCGGGGTGCGCGGCGATACGCCCGTGGACGAGGAGTTCCTGGTCGAGGCGCTGCTGCGCCTCGGGCAGCTGGCGACCGACTTCCCGGAGATCGAGCAGATCGACATCAATCCTCTCATCGTGAGCGGCCGCCGCGAAGCCTCGTTCGTGGTCGATGCGCGCGTGCGGCTGGCGCCTTCCGCGGCGGCCGCCGCCGGCGGCGCCCGGCCCCTCGGCGCCCGGCGCGCCGGTGGGGCGGCCGGCCCCGCCGGGCTATAATGCCCGCTGCTTCACGCGCCGCCCCCGACGGGCACGCCCCCGGCGGGCGCGCCTGCAACCGGCACACGCTCGACGCAACCGAGGAGCGTCCTTGAAGGTCCACTCCACCACCGTCCTCTCCGTGCGCCACAAGGGGAAGGTCGCCATGGGCGCCGACGGCCAGGTCACGCTGGGACAAACGGTCATGAAGCACGGGGCGCGCAAGATCAGGCGCCTGTACCACGACAGCGTGCTGGCGGGGTTCGCGGGGTCTGCGGCCGACGGCTTCGCGCTCTTCACCCGCTTCGAGGACCGCCTGGAGGAGTTCCACGGCAACCTCGAGCGGGCCGCGGTCGAGCTGGCGCGCGACTGGCGCAGCGACAGGGTGCTGCGCCGGCTGGAGGCGCTGCTTTTGGTCGCCTCCGACAAGCGCTCCTTCCTGGTGTCGGGGACCGGGGACCTGATCGAGCCGGACGACGGCCTGATCGCCATCGGCTCGGGAGGGCCGTGCGCCCTGGCCGCGGCCCGCGCCCTGGTGCGCAAGAGCGATCTGGGGGCGCGCGACATCACCCTCGAGGCGTTGCGCATCGCCTCGGAGATCGACATCTACACCAACCAGAACATCGCCATCGAGGAGATCTAGAGGATGGCTCCGCCCCGTTCCGCGGGCGCCCCCGGCGAGGCCTTCGTCGCCGAGTCGGCCGCCGACCTGACGCCGCGCCAGATCGTGGCCGAGCTCGACCGCTACATCATCGGCCAGGAGAAGGCCAAGCGGGCCGTGGCGATCGCCCTGCGCAACCGCACGCGGCGCCTCAAGCTGTCGCCCGAGATGGCCGAGGAGGTCGCCCCCAAGAACATCATCATGATCGGTCCCACCGGGGTGGGGAAGACCGAGATCGCCCGCCGGCTGGCGCGCCTCGCGGCCTCGCCCTTCATCAAGGTTGAGGCGTCGAAGTACACCGAGGTGGGGTACGTCGGGCGCGACGTCGAATCGATGGTGCGTGACCTCGCCGATCTGGCGGTCGAGATGGTGCGCGCCGAGCGCTCGGAGCAGGTCCGGCAGCGCGCCCGCGGCGCGACCGAAGAGCGGCTTCTGAACCTCCTGCTGCCTCCGCCCGGGGGGCCCTCGCCGGTCGGATTCGGGCTGGCCGGTCCGGGGCCGATGGCCCCGTCCGCGGCCGAGAGCGACGCCCAGGAGCAGTTCCGGCGCACGCGCGAGAAGCTGCGCCACCAGCTGCGCGAGGGGCTGCTCGAGGAGAGCCCGGTCGAGATCGAGGTGCGCCAGGACTCGATGCCGGCCTTCCGCATCATGGGGGCGGCCGGCATGGAGGAGATGGACGTCAGCCTGCGCGATTCGCTGGCCGGGCTGTTCGGATCGCGCACCCGGAGGCGTCGCGTGACCGTGCGCGAGGCGCGCGAGATCCTGCAGCGCGAGGAAGAAGAGAAGCTGATCGACCCGGACGACGTGAAGCGGCAGGCGCTCGAGCGCGTGCAGCAGTCGGGGATCATCTTCATCGACGAGATCGACAAGGTGGCGGGCCGCGAGCGGGGGCACGGCCCCGACGTCAGCCGCGAGGGGGTGCAGCGCGACCTGCTGCCGCTCGTCGAGGGGACGAACGTCAGCACCAAGCACGGCATGGTGCGCACCGACCACATCCTGTTCATCGCCTCGGGCGCCTTCCACGTCAGCAAGCCGTCCGACCTGATCCCCGAGCTGCAGGGGCGCTTCCCGATACGGGTCGAGCTGTCGCCCCTGGGCGAGGCCGAGTTCGTGCGCATCCTGACCGAGCCGAAGAACGCTCTCATCACGCAGTACCGCGCGCTGCTTCTGACCGAGGGGATCGACCTGGTGTTCACGGACGACGCCGTGCGCGCCATCGCCGGCATGGCCGCCCAGGTGAACCAGCGCTCCGAGAACATCGGCGCCCGCCGGCTGCACACCATCCTGGAGAAGCTGCTCGACACGATCTCCTTCGAGGCGCCCGACATGAGCGAGCGCAAGGTCACGATCGACGCCGCCTACGTGCGCCGCATGCTCGACGACATCGTCAAGGACCAGGACCTGAGCCGCTACATCCTTTGATGGATCCTCCGTGGCCCATGAAGCGCCCCGCGTCAAGAGGCTCCTCCCGGTCCTGCTGCTGGCGGCGGCCCTGGCCCCGGCGTGCGGCAAGAAGGGGCCGCCCCAGCCGCCCATCCGCATCCTCCCCGCGCCGGCGCGCGACATCCGGCTGCGCCAGGTCGGCCCCGAGGTCGTCCTGACGGCCAGTATCACGCTGAGCAGGACCGACGGCACCCCGCTCGACGACAAGACGCAGGTGCGCGTCCAGCGCATGCCGGCGACGCTGACGCTGCGCCCGGGGCTGGTCTCGGCGCGCTACCTGCAAAAACAGTTCGAGAAGGAGTCGAAGGGAGTGGTCGCGTTCTCGAAGCCGATCCTCGAGAAGGCGGCGCCTGGCGGACGCCTGCGCTTCCGGGACAGGGAGGTGGCGGCCGCGGCGCGCAGCACCCTCGCCAGCCGATTTCTCTATTCGGTGGTCGTCGTCGACGGCTCCGGCAAGCGCTCGTACCTGCCGCCTCCGGTCGAGATCGAGATCCAGGAGCCGCCCCCGACGCCGAAGGAGCTGAAGGCCGAGACGCCGGAAGGGGAGGTCCGCCTGCAGTGGGAGGCGATCACCCCGCCGGCCTGGGCGCCGTCCGCGCCCGCTGCAGGATCGGGGGCGCGCGCCGCGCCGCCGGGCACGGTGCCGCCGGGGGCGCGGCGCCCGGCGCAGCCGCCCGTCCCGCTCTACAACGTCTATCGCCGCCTGGCCTCGGACGAGGGCGATCCGGATGCGCCGCTCAACCGGGCGCCGCTCAAGGAGACCACCTTCACCGACCAGGCGTTCCGTTACGGCGAGACCTACCGCTACTCGGTGCGGGCGCTGCTCTCTCCGGCGCTGCCTTTGCACGAGAGCGCCCCGACGGCGGAGGTCGAGGTGCACCCTCTCGACGTCTTCCCGCCCAAGGCGCCGACCGGCCTGGCCGTGGCCGCCGAGGGGAAGGTCCTCAAGCTGTACTGGTTCCCGAGCGCCGAGCCCGACCTGGGCGGCTACCACATCTACCGCCGCGAGGCGCCGAACGGTGAGTACACGCTCGTCGGGCAGGCCGGCCCGACCGACACCTCCTACGTGGACGCGGCGGTGCGGCCCGGCGTGCGCTATTATTACGTCATCGCCGCAATCGACGGAGCGGTGCCGCCCAACGAGAGTCCCCGCTCCGAGGAGCGCTCCGACGTCGTGCCCGCGGAGGCCCCGCCTCCGCCGGCGCCAGGACCGGTCAAACGGGCGACGCCTCCACCCGGGAGCAAGCCATGACACCGTTCGACATGGAGTTCTTCAAGATGACGGCCGGGGGGAACGACTTCATCCTCTTCGACAACCGCGCCGGTGTCCTGGGTCCCGATGGCCTGCGCGACTTCATCCGCCGGGTCACGACGCGCGCCCTGTCGGTGGGGGCGGACGGGGTCATCCTGCTCGAGAAGGCGCCCGGGGCGGACGTCCGCGCCCGCTTCTTCAACCCCGACGGCACGCCCACCTTCTGCGGCAACGGGGCGCGCTGCGTCGCCCGCCTGGCCTACCTGAAGGGGATCGCCCCGGCGCGCCTGACGGTGGAGACCGACGTGATGCGGCACCGCGCCGAGGTGAAGGGGGCCGAGGTCTCGTTCGAGATGCGCGACCCGCAGCGCTTCGACGACGGCATCGAGGTCGAGGTGAACGGCGAGCGACTGAGCGGCGCCTTCGTCGACACGGGGGTGCCGCACTTCGTCCTCTTCCGGCAGCCGCCGCCCAAGGAGCCGATCGACCCGCTGGGCCGGCTGCTGCGCTCGCACCCGCGCTTCGCCCCCGAGGGGGTGAACGTCGATTTCGTGCGGCCGATCGACGGGGGCGCCTATTCGATCCGCACCTTCGAGCGGGGCGTGGAAGGGGAGACGCTCGCCTGCGGCACCGGCTGTGCCACTTCGCCCGTGCGCTTCGTCACCCGCTCCGGGGAGCCGATCAGGGTGCGCTTCGAGGGCGATCCGCGCCACGCCTCCGGCGTGCGGCTGGAGGGCGAGGCCCGCCTGGTCTACGTCGGCCACCTGACCGAGGAGTCCGTCCGGGGCTTCACGCCGGCGCGCTGAGATGACGCCCGGAGGTGGCGCGGTGGCGCGCAAGGGAACGGTCGGGCGGGCCCTGCGTCTCGCCGCCGGCTGGGCGCTCACCCTCGCCGGACTCGTCCTCATTCCGGTGCCGATCCTGCCCGGCTTCGTCCTGCTGATCCCCGGGCTGGCCCTCCTGTGCGCCGAGAGCCGCTTCATCCGCCGCGGCCTGCGGCGCTTGCGGGAGCACTGGCTGTTGCGGCGGGCGATGCGCGAGGCCGAGAAGGCCGGGCTCAGGATCGATGAGGACCCGGACGATGAGGACCCGCCCGAGGAGCGGGACGAGCCGCCTTCCGCGCCGCCCTCGGGGCGGCCTTGAGCGCGCGTCCCTCGGCCGCCAGCGACTCGAGATGGTTCGAGGGACAGTGCGGGTTGAGCGCGCAGGCGCCGCAACGCGGCCGGCGGGCCTGGCAGACGTAGCGCCCATGCAGGATCATGGCGATCGAGAAGAAGATCCACTCCTCCTGCGGGACCACCTGCATCAGATCGCGCTCGATTTTCTCCGGGTCGGTCTGGCCCGTCAGGCCCAGCCGCCGGGCCACGCGCGCCATGTGCGTGTCGACCACGATCCCGGAAGGGATCCCGTAGCCGGCCCCCAGGACCACGTTGGCGGTCTTGCGCCCGACCCCCGCCAGGCGCGTCATCTCCTCCATGGTGCGCGGGACCTCGCCACGGTACCGCTCCAGCAGGGCGCGGCAGCACTCCATGATCGATTTCGCCTTGGAACGGAAGAACCCGGTCGGGCGGATGGCCGCCTCGAGCGTGGCGCGGCGGGCCCGGGCGAACGCCGCCGCGTCGGGGTAGGCGGCGAAGAGGCTCTTGGTCACCTCGTTGACCCGGGCGTCGGTGCACTGCGCCGACAGGATGGTCGCGATCAGCAGTTGGAACGGGCCCTGGTGATCGAGCTCGACCCGCGGGTCGGGGCGGGCGGCGTGCAGGGCCCGCAGCAAGGCCGCGACCCTGAGGCGCCTGGCTTCCTTGCTCTCGCGGGCCATCTCAGCTCCTCGCCAAGGCGCGCGGCAGGTCGGCGACCGGGACGGTGTTGAGGATCCGGTCCGCGGTGAGGCCGGCGCGGCGCGCCACGCCCAGGCCGAAGCGCACGTCGGTCAGGCCCGCCTCGTCGTGGGCGTCCGGATCGATCGCCAGCCGCACGCCAAGGGAGCGCGCCAGGCGGGCGCCGGCGGTGTCGAGGTCGAGGCGGTGGGGGTTGGCGTTCAGCTCCACGTGGACGCCCAGCCGCGCGGCGGCGCGCAGGACCTCCTCCATCCGCACGGCGTAAGGCTCGCGCGCCAGGAGCAGGCGGCCGGTCGGGTGCCCCAGGATGGTCGTGCGGGGGTTCTCGAGCGCCCTGATGATGCGCCGCGTCTGCTCTTCTTCCGGAAGCCCGAACGAAGAGTGGACCGAGGCCACCACGAAGTCGAGGGTGGCCAGGACCTCGTCGGGGTAGTCGAGGCGGCCGTCGGGCAGGATGTCGACCTCGCTCCCCTTGAGGACGCGGATCTCCGGGTGGCGCCGCTGCGCCTCGTCGATGTCCATCTGTTGCTGCTTCAGCGACTCCGGGGTGAGCCCGCGCGCGTAGCGCGCCGACTGGCTGTGGTCGGTGAGGCCCACGTACTCGTACCCCAATTCGGCGCAGCGCTTCACGATCGTCTCGATCGGCAGCCGCCCATCGCTCCAGGTGGAATGGACGTGCAGGATGCCCCGCACGTCGCCCGGCCCCACGAGAACGGGGAGCGTCCCCGCGGCGGCCGCCTCGATCTCCCCCAGCCCCTCGCGCAGCTCGGGGGGGACGTACGCCATCTCGAGCGCCTGGTAGATCGCCTCCTCGGTCGCCGCCGGGAGGGCGTCGGCGCCGCGCCGCAGGGCGGACTCCTCGAGCGTCAGGCCGCGCCTCTGGGCGCGCTCGCGCAGGCCGGCCAGGTGCGCCGCGCTGCCGGTCTCATGCAGGAGGGCGCAGCCGAAGGCCTTCTCGGGCACGGCCAGGAGCGTCAGCGGGATCCCCTCGTCCAGCGTCGCCGACAGGCGGGTGGCGCCCGCTTCGCCCACCCGGGCGAGGGCGGCCGAGGCGGCGCAGGCCGCGAGCGCGACGCGCGGGTCGGGGCCGGCGGCGACCAGGACGATCGCCTCCACCGTCTCCTCGCGGCGCCGCACGGCGCCCGCCGCCTCCACCCGGCTCACCCCGGGCAGGGCGGCCAGGGTGGCGGCGAGCCGCTCCGCCGCCGGCCAGGCATCTCCCAGGAGGAAGCGGCTGGCGTACCGCTTCAGCCGCTCGATCCCCTGCAAGATCCTCTCCTGGGACTTGGGGCCGAACCCCTCGAGCCCCGCCAGGCGGTTCTCGTGGCAGGCGTACTCCAGCTCGCCCAGGCTGGTGATCCCCAGCCCCTCGACCAGCGCGCGGGCCTTGCGGGGGCCGAGGCCGGGGATCTTCAACAGTTCGAGGACCGGCGCGGGGACCGCGGCCAGGAGCTCCTGGTGGTAGGGGAGGGCGCCGGTGCGCACGAGGGTGGTGATCTTCTCCGTGAGCGCCTCGCCGATCCCCTTGAGGCCCGCGAGGCGGCCCTCCCGGACCAGGTCGTCCACCTTGTCCTCGAGGCCCCGGAGGGTGCGGGCGGCGTTGAGGTAGGCGCGGCTCTTGAACGGGTTCTCGCCCTGGATCTCGAGGAGGGAGGCGATCTCCTCGAGGACGTCCGCGACTTTGCCGTTGTCCATCGGATCCTCGCGACCGTTCCATGCTAGCGGAGGCCGGAGTGACCTGTCAAAAAGTCATGGTGTTGCCCGGGTGTGCCAAAAATGCAGGCTCGCCCCGGGGGTCGGGGTCGGGATCGATCCGCCTCCCGGCGTACGGCCGGCCGGATGCCCCCAGCGATCGCCGCCAAATCTCCTGCGCCCAGCGATTTCGGGGCGCTCCCGCGCTGCATCGTGCCCGCGCGGCGGACCAGGAGGCGCCCTCGCGCCCGCTTGGCAGAGTCCTTGCTAAGGTTCCTCGTCGATCGAGGACCCTGGAGCGCAGGAGGACACCATGTGGCGCCAGCTTCTGCCGTACGCAACCAGCTTTGACGAGTTCATCTCCCCCAACGAAGACACCCGCCTCGAAGCCCTCATCTCCGATCCCGACTCGTTCCGCCAGGAGCGCGAAATTCTCCGCAGGGAGGTCGACCGGATCCTGGAGACCGCGCTGCACCAGCTCCCGCCGCGCGAGCGCTACATCATCGAGCGCCGCTTCGGCATGAAGGGAGGCAGCGAGCTGACCCTCGAGGCCGTGTCGCGCATCCTCAAGCTGAGCAAGGAGAGGGTGCGGCAGCTGGAGCGCGAGGCCCTGCTCAAGCTGCGGCTGTCGCTGAACGACATGCGGGGACAGCTGATGGGGGCCTGATCGCGGGCCAGCCGATGATGGAGGTCCGCCGGCGCCGCCGCCCCCCTCCGGGCGGCGGCGTTGTCGTCTCAGGGGGCTGCGGAGTGGATGCAGAGGAGAATGGCCGGTGCGCCCGTTCCGGTCTTGCGTGGCTTGGCAAAATCCGTACGATTGCGCTATTATCCCGGCCGGGCCGGCGGGTGGGACTGCCGGCCCGCCCTGTCAAAGCCGATCGCGGACCATCCGTGGGCGCCGGACGGAAAGCCGGCCGCTCGGGGGAGGTACTGAGCATGAGAAGGGGACACCGAGCGGGAGCCGCGGCCATGGCCGGCCTCATCCTCCTGCCCCTCGCCGGCTGCGGTGGCGCGATCGACGGCCTCAAGGCCAACTACGCGGCCAAGACCGGGAACGACTTCTACAAGGCCGGGGACTACCTGAAGGCGATCGAGTGGTATCGCTACGGGACCTTCCTGAACCCGGACCTGGGGATCGCCTACTACCACACCGCGCTCTCCTACATGGCGCTCTACAAGCCGGGGTCGAAGCACCCGAAGGACGTGCGTTACGCCGACCAGGCGATCAGGAACCTGCTGCACTACATCGAGCTGAATCCCAACGCCGAAGACCCCAAGAACTACCTGCTCAACATCTACCTGCAGGCGGAACGCTTCGACGACGCGGCCGCCTTCTTCGAGAAGGAGCTCAAGGAGCGGGGCGGCGACCCGAAGATCGCCAGCGAGCTGATGCAGCGGCTGGGGATGATCTACGCCAAGAAGGGGGACTTCGAGTCGTCGCTCGAGTACTACAAGAAGAGGGCGGAGATCGAGAAGGAGAGCCCCGAGGCGCTCTACACCATCGGCGTGCTCTGCTGGGACAAGGTGTACCACGCCGGCGTCACGCTCGACCTCGACCGGCGCAAGGAGCTGATCGAGATGGGCCTCGACTACCTGAACCGGGCGGTCAACCTCAAGGACAACTACTTCGAGGCGATGTCGTACATCAACCTCATGTACCGCGAGAAGGCCAAGGTCGCCCAGATGGTCGGCAACGACGCGGACTTCCAGAAATTCACCGAGGAAGCCAACGCGAAGATGAAGGTGGCCCTCGAGATGCGCAAGAAGGTGATGGCGAAGCAGTAGCGCCAGCGGCGCGGCCCCCCTCCGCCGCGAGCGGGCGGGCGTGGCGGCACGAGCGAGGTGAGTGCGTTGTTCGATTCGATGGTGATGTCGACCAGGGTCAAGAAGCGGACCCGCCGCTGGATGACCTTCCCCATCGCGATCGGCCTGCACGTCGTCGTCTTCGGCGGCCTCATCCTCGCGTCGTTTTTGACCATCGAGTCGGTCCCGCCCCCGCCCATCACCATCTCGTTCGTGGCCGCGGCCCCGCCGCCGCCTCCGCCGCCTCCGCCGCCCCCGCGGCGCCACAAGGCGACCCAGATCACGCCCAAGGAGATCCCGAAGCCGACCGAGCTGGTGCAGCCGAAGGTGGTGCCCGAGGAGAAGCCGGTGCCGATCACCGCGCCGGAGGAATCGGCGGAGGATGATGGAGTCGACGGCGGTGTCGAGGGGGGCGTCGAGGGGGGCGTCGTGGGAGGCGTCGTCGGCGGGGTGGTCGGCGGCGTGATCGGCGGTGTCCTGGGCGGCGTGGACGGGGGCATGATCGACCAGCCGCTGTACGCCGGCATCGGGGGCGTCACCAACCCCGAGCTGATCCCCTCGAGCCGGGTGCAGCCGCGCTACCCGGAGATCGCGCGCAAGGCGAAGGTCTCCGGCCAGGTGATCCTGCAGGCCATCATCCGCAAGGACGGCTCGGTCGGGGACGTCCAGGTACTGCGCACGCCCGGCGCGAAGTTCGGCTTCGACGAGGCGGCGGAGGCGGCGGTGAAGCAATGGAAATACAAGCCCGGCCTGCAGAACGGCAAGCCGGTCGACGTCTACTTCACGGTGGTCGTCGATTTCGTCCTGCAATGACACAAGGAGGGCACCACCTATGATGGGGCACGGGATTCTCGACATTTGGATGCAGATGGGGT
>QHXZ01000118.1 GCA_003223165.1 Acidobacteriota bacterium | reverse complement strand
CCGCCGGCTTCGACGCCCATCGCGCCGACCCGCTGGCCGCGATGGACCTCACGGAGGAAGGGTACGCGGGCATGACCCGCATCGTGCGCGAGGCCGCCGAGCAGCACTGCGGGGGCCGCGTCGTCTCCCTGCTGGAGGGAGGGTACGACCTGGAAGCGCTGGGCGCCTCGGTGGAGGCGCACCTGCGCGCCCTCGGCGCCTTCGAGGACGAGGTCGAGGCCGGGGAGCGGGCGTGACCCGCCGCGCGGCGAAATCGACCCGGGCGCGCCGGCGCCCGGCGGCGCGCGGCGCGGCGGCGCGCGGTGCGTCGGTGCCCGGTGCCGCAGCGCCCGGTGCGGCGCGCCACCCCCTGCCGCGCGACGCCGTCAGCCTCGATCTCGACGGCGCCGCGATGCGCGCCCTGACCGACCGTTGCACCCGCTTCGCCATCCGCCACATCGAGACCCTGCCCCGGCAGCCGTCCTGGGACACGGAGGGAGCCATCGGCCTGGCCCGCTCGTTCCGCGAGCCGGCGCCGGAGAAGGGGACCCCGATCGACGGCCTCCTCAGACGCCTCGGGGCGGCGGTGCCCAAATCGTTCAACACCGCCGGCCCCGGGTACATGGCCTACATCCCCGGGGGAGGAATCTACCCCGCGGCGCTCGGCGACTACCTGGCCCTGTCGGTGAACCGCTTCATGAATGTCTGGAACGCCGGCCCGGCGCTGGCGGAGATCGAGGCGGCGGCGATCGACTGGCTGCGGGCGCTGGTCGGCTTCCCCGAGGGGTCGCGCGGCATCCTGACGACCGGCGGGTCGATGTCGAACTTCATCGCCGTCCTGGCCGCCCGGCGCGAGCGCCTGGGGGAGGACTTCCTGGACGGTGTCCTGTACGCCTCGCGGCAGACGCACCACTCGGTGGCCAAGGCGGCGATGCTGGCCGGGTTCGCGGAACGCAACCTGCGCGATCTGCCGGTGGACGAGCGGCTCCGCCTGCGGCCCGAGGCCCTCGAGGAGGCGGTGCGCGCCGACCGGGCGCGCGGCCTGCGCCCGTTCTTCGCGGTCGCCAACGCCGGCACCACCAACACGGGGGCGATCGATCCGGCGCCGGCCGTCGCCGACATCTGCGCCCGCCACGGGCTCTGGCTGCACGTCGACGCCGCCTACGGCGGCTTCTTCCGCCTGGCCCCAGGGGGCGGCGCGCTGTTGCCGGGGCTGGAGCGCGCCGACTCGCTGGTCCTCGACCCGCACAAGGGACTCTTCCTGCCCTACGGCACCGGCTGCCTGCTGGTGCGCGACCCCGGGACGCTCAAGCGGGCCTTTCAGATGCGCGGCGGGTACCTGCAGGACCTGGCGCACGTGGAGGATGCCGTCTCGTTCGCCGACCTGTCGCCCGAGCTGTCGCGCGAGTTCCGCGGCCTGCGGCTCTGGCTGCCGCTCAAGCTCTTCGGCGTGGCGGCCTTCCGTGACAACCTGCGCGAGAAGCTGGCGCTGGCGCGCTGGGCCTGGGAGGAGCTGCGCGCGACGCCGGGCTTCGAGTGCCTCGACGAGCCGCAGCTCTCCATCGTGCCCTTCCGCTACGCCCCCCGCCGGGGCGACCCCGAGGAGTTCAACCGGCGCCTGCTGCAGCGGGTCAACGACTACCGGCGGGTCTACCTGTCGAGCACGACGCTCGACGGCCGCTTCGTGCTGCGCATCTGCGTCCTCAGCTTCCGCACCCACGGCCGGCAGGTCGCGACGGCCGTCGAGGACCTGCGCCGCGCCGCCCGGGAGCTCTCGGACGGCCCGCGCTGAGCGCCCGCCCTCAGCGGGGGAGCGGCCTGCCCGCGCCGGCCTCGAGCGCCAGGTCGTACACGAGCGAGGCGGCCGCCAGGTCCTCCAGGCCGATCCCGAGCGACTTGAAGAGGGTGATCTCGGACGGGTCGCCGCGGCCCGGCTGCCGCCCGGCGACCACCTGGGAGAGCTCCAGGGCGCGCTCGAGGGACCCCGGCGCGGCGAGCAGGTCTCCCGCCTCCAGGCGCGCCTGCTCCAGGGAATCGACCACGATCCGGCCGGCGCGCCGCACCGCCTCCTCGTCGATCTCCCGCCGTTCCGCCCGGTTGCTGCCCACGGCGTTCAGGTGCGTCCCGGGGGCGAGCCATGCGCCGCGCAGCACCGGCCGCTCCGACGAGGTCGCGGTCACCACGATGTCGGCGCCGCGCACGCACTCCTCCACCGAAGTGGCCGGCACGACCGGGACCCGGCAGGCTTCCTCCACGTCGCGCCGGAAGCGGTCCAGCCGGTCAGGGTCGCGGCCGCAGGCGCGGATCTCCCGCAGGGGGCGCACGGCGGCGACGCCGCACGCCTGGCCGCGCGCCTGCCAGCCGGTGCCGACGACGGCCAGGGTGCGCGCCTCGGGGCGGGCCATCGAGCGCGTGGCCAGGCCGGTGGCGGCGCCGGTGCGGGTCTGGCCCAGCGCGTGGGCCTCGAGGATCGCCAGAAGATCGGAGGTCCGGCCGTCGAACAGCAGGACGACGAAGCGGGCGCCGGCGCGGGTGGTGGCGTAGACCTTCGCAGCCATCCGGCCCCAGGTGTCGGACGCGGCCGAGAGAGTGTGCAGCAGGCCGCCGCGCAAGGCGGCGCGGGCGCGTGGCCGGTTCGAAGCCAGCCCCTCGGCCCACTGGCGGAAGGCCTGGTCCAGGGCCTCGATGCAGGCCTCCATCGTCAGGAGCCGGGCGACCTCCTGCTCGCTCAGGTAGAGGGCCATGGCGGGGATGGTACAGCAAGGGGGGATGATTCGAGCCGGCGGCGCGGCGGGCCGCCTAGGAGCCTGCCCGGGAAATGGCAACGGCCGCGTTCGGGACGCCGTGGGGCCGGATGCGAGGCGCTGCGACGCGACGATGGGGATCCATCGTCAAGGAGCAGCAACGAAGCAGGCGGCCCCACGCCGCCCGAACCCGAAGGGCACAGGGGGGTTGCGGCCTGATGCGGCGTTGCTCGTCGTCAGCGATGGCCACCCATCGCTTCCTCCTCGCGCCTTGCCTGAGGCCGCAAGCCCCCTGTGCGCGGCCATTGCGATTTCCCGGACAGGCTCCTAGTTGCGGTTCTTGCTCCAGCGGTCGTGGGTGATGCCGTGCTTGTGGACCTTGTAGTTCATCACCCGGCTGCTGATGCCGAGGAGCTTGGCGGCTTCCTTCTGGATCCAGTTGCTGCGCTTGAGGGCCTCGAGCAGGGCGGTCTTCTCCAGCTGCTCGAGGTTGAGCAGGTCGGCGGCCAGCTGGGGGGTCATCCCGACGGTGTGCTCGCGGTCCAGGAGGGTCAGGTCGACCGGCCGGATGCTTTCCCCCTCGCACATCAGCACGGCGCGCTCGACGGTGTTCTCGAGCTCGCGCACGTTGCCGGGCCAGCGGTACTCCTGCAGCCGCTTGACCGACTCGGCCGAGAAGGAGTTCACCCGGCGGCGCAGCTCGCGGGCGAAGGCCTTCAGGAAGTGCTCGGCCAGCGGCAGGATGTCCTCGATGCGCTCGCGCAGCGGCGGCACGAGGAGGTTGACGACGTTCAACCGGTAGTAGAGGTCCTCGCGGAACCGCCCTTCCTTGATGGCCGTCTCGAGGTTGATGTTGGTCGCGGCGATGATGCGCACGTCCACCTTCATCGTGCGGCTGCCGCCGAGGCGCTCGAACTCCTGGTTCTGGATGGCGCGCAGCACCTTGGCTTGCGTGTTGGCGCTCATGTTCCCGACCTCGTCCAGGAAGAGGGTGCCGTCGTTGGCCATCTCGAAGCGGCCGATGCGCATCTGATCGGCGCCCGTGAAGGCCCCCTTCTCGTGGCCGAACAGCTCGCTCTCCAGCAGGTTGTCGGGCAGGGAGGCGCAGTTCATGCGCACGAAGGCGCCGTCGCGCCGCGCGGAGTTGCGGTGGATCGCCTCCGCGACGCGCTCCTTGCCGGTGCCGGTCTCGCCCTGGATCAGCACCGTGGCGTTGGAGGAGGCCACCTTGTCGATGACCTTGAAGATCTCCTTCATCGCGGAGGAGCCGCCGACCAGCCCGTAGCGATCGGACGGGTCGATCTGCGATTCGGTCATCGAGGTCAAGCGGACCACCAGCCTCTGGTGCTCCATCGCCCGCTGGATCTTGATCTCGATCGCCTCGAGCGACAGGGGCTTCTGCACGAAGTCGAAGGCGCCGGAGCGCATCGCCTCGGCGGCCCCCGTGCCGTTCTCGCCCGTCACGATCACCATCGTCCCCGCGTTGGTGGAGCGCGCCTTGCGCAGGATCTCGAGGCCGTCGGATCCGGGAATGCGATGGCCCGCGATGACCAGGTCGAAGACCTGCTTCTCGATCTTCTCGAGGGCCTCCTTGCCGTTCTGGGCCACCTGGACCTTGTAGCCGCAGCGCGCCATCGCCTGGACGAGACCTTCGCGCAGGGACCTGTCGTCCTCTGCCACCAGTATGTTCTTCATGCCCCCTGGTCCTCCGCGAGGATCTGGCCCCAAGTGCGGTGCAATACAACGAGTTAATATAAATTTCGAAGATCGAGAGTCAAGGTGAGGCGGCCATGAATTTTGCGCCGCGCGTGCCGCCGGCCCGGCAGGCGGACGGCCTTCCGTCAGGGGCTTGACGAGGGAGGGGCGCCTTGCGAGGCGGGGGGTTCCGCGGAGCCGGGCGCCCCGGCGGGGATCCGGGGAGGCCTCAGCGCCGTTCGGACAGCCCGAGAGACGCCAGCCGCTCGAGCGCCGCGAAGGTCCGCCGTGCCGCGCGGCCCAGAAAGCCTGGAGGGCGTTCCACGGGCCGCGAAGCGGGCAGGATCGGCCGCAGCAGGGAGTAGAGCGCGAAGCTGGCGAGGTAAAAGAAGGAGAGAAGGTCGCGCTCGAGCGTCACGACGCGCTCCATGCCCTTGCGAGGGCCGGGGACCTCCACCGCGACGACCCGCGCCAGGACCGCCTCGGGCGCCACTCTCTCGCGCAGGCGGTTGTAGTCGCCCCGGAAGACGAGCCGCGCCGGCCCGTCGCCCCGCTCCTTCCACACGAGCCTGTGGATCGTCAGGTGCCGATCGCCCCTGAAGACGGCGATCTCGCCGACCTTCAGGTCGGCGCCGCGCGCCGGCCTCAGGTAGACCCGCCAGCCCATCTGCAGGGTGGGGTGCATGCTGGTGCCGTTCACCGCGATGACCGCCGAGCCGGACCGGGCCAGGGCCTCGGCCAAAAGCTCCGCGGTGACCGGCTCGTCGCTCAGGTTCAGCTTCATAGGGTTGATACATTTTCTCATGGAATGCGGAACGTGGCCTCGCCCGAGGACTGGCGGCCGCTCAGGTTGTCGGTCACCCGGACCATCAGGTGGTAGGTGGCGCGCGGCCAGCTCGTCAGCGGGAGGGAGTACGCCTGCACCGGATCCTGCTCGCGCGTGAGGTGGATCGGCTGGCCGAGCGGCGTCAGCGCCGGCTCGCCGCCCGCTGCTTTGCGGTCGACGATGAAGAAGCGGTACTCGAGGTCGAGATCGGGCCGGCCGTCGATCGGGTCGGTGGTGGGAGCGTAGACCTGGTAGTAGAAGACCAGGTCTTCGTCGTTGCGGAAGGCGTCGTCCGGACGGGGCAGGACCTTCAGGTTGCCGAGAACGAAGGGGGCGGAGTAGCCGCCGCGCGCGGCGCCATCGATCCGCTCGATCCGGCTCGCCAGCGTGATGCCGCTGAGGGAGAAGCCGCCGTCCTGCAGGTCGGGCACGGTGATCTCCTCCCGGAAGGAGTAGAGCTCGTTGGTGCGGCGATCGATGATGCCGTAGTAGGCGGCGTAGCGGCCTGGCTTCACCACCTCGCCGGCCTGGTAGAGGGTGTAGGCGTCCGCGCCGCCCGTGCGGCTGTCGGCGTCGGAGCGCAGCGCGCTTGCCCCCGCGAAGTCGTAGCTGGGGCGGCCGTCCGGCTCGCCGGCCAGGCGCGCGATGACCTCGAAGCGGGGCGCGCCGGAGGCGGCCGCCGACGACGCGGGCGTGCCGGCCGGCGCGCCGGCGTCGGCCGCTGGAGCGCCCTGCGTCGCGTCGGGCGGCCCGGGCGGCGTGCCTCCCGCGGCCTGGGCCAGGCTCTCCCGCGCCCCCAGCGTCAGGACGGTGAAGGTGCCTCCGTCCGCGGCGCGCAGGAAGTCGTGGTGGGTGCGGAAGGGGGCCACGTTGAAGAAGGTCTGCGAGCTGACGATGGTATCCAGGACCTGGAGCGGCTCCGGGACGCTTTTCATCTGCATCGCCTGCACCTGGAAGCCGGACCCGAGGAACTCCAGGCTGCGGGGCAGGTTGCTCGACAGCCGGTACTCCCCGGTGTTGTCCTTCACGAAGCGGATCGTGGAGTTGATGCCGCCCTCCGCGCCCGCCGGCGGATCGCGGTAGGTCCACACCACCACGTCGGCGCGCCGTTCGCGGGTGAAGGCGGACTGCTCCAGATCGTCGGGCGGTCCCAGCAGGATGTAGATCTTCCCCCGGTCGGTCTTCCACCCGGGTTTGGTCGACTCGGTGAACAGGCGGTCGGCCTCTTCCACGCGCTTGAGGAAGCGCGTCCGGTACTCGTTCTCCGGCGTGGTCGGGACCGGATCGCGGCTGGACCAGAAGCGCTGGATGAAGCGGGCCCGCTCTTCCTCGGTCTCGAGGCCGCGGTAGGCGGCGTCGTCCTCCTTGCCGAGCAGATAGCGCACCGGGCCCTCGCGCCAGGCGGGCGTCGGCGCGTCGTAGTCGGCGCTCCGGCGCGCGGCGCGCTGAGGGCGCTCGCGGCCGCGCTCCTTCGGGTCCGGGTCGGCCGAGCCGGCCGGGGTCGGTGCCAGCGCCGCGAGCAGGGCGATGCAGGCCACCAAGCGGGCGCGCATGGCGATCTCCGTTGCGTTCGGCGAGGGCTTCATCTTAGATCCACGGCCCACCCTGGCACAACCGTCGCTCTACTGAGTCGGCTCTGGTGTGAAGCGCCGCAGGCAGCAGTCCCGGGCACCGGGTCCGGCTCGCTGCGCGAGCCTCCCCTCCGCCTCGCCTCGCTCCGCCCACCGCGCTGCGGACCGCGCGGTGGGGCCCCGTCGCTCGGTCTCGGAGGGCCCGGCGACTGCTGCCTGCGGCGCTTCACACCGGGGCCCCCTCGTCGAGTGCCGCCTGTGCCCGCGCGAGCCGTCACCACCAACCGGAGCCCCGCGCCGACGCACCCAGGCGATCTCCGAGGTGAATGGCGGAGAACACTGCGCCCCGCCAGGTACGCTCGGTCATCTCTTCGTCCGGCGTTGACGGAGTCCTGTGCGGCAAGTTGTCTTCTCTGGGCGCTGGGATGAATCGGTAAGGGGCGCCGGGAGTAAAGAGCCGCGCCCTGCGGTCGCCGGACCCGGTGCCCGGCGACTGCAGGGCGCGGCTCTTTACTCCCAGGGGTTCCTCGCAGATGCGTCGCGGAGCACAGCACGGCGTGACTTGACAGTGGTAAGACCCGATCCTATACTCGGCCCACTCTGGCACAACCGTCGCTCTACTGAGTCGGCTCTGGTGTGAAGCGCCGCAGGCAGCAGTCCCGGGCACCGGGTCCGGCTCGCTGCGCGAGCCTCCCCTCCGCCTCGCCTCGCTCCGCCCACCGCGCTGCGGACCGCGCGGTGGGGCCCCGTCGCTCGGTCTCGGAGGGCCCGGCGACTGCTGCCTGCGGCGCTTCA
>QHXZ01000117.1 GCA_003223165.1 Acidobacteriota bacterium | reverse complement strand
TCCTCCTTCCGAGCGCCCCTCACGGTGAACCGGCCGGGGCCCTCGCGCGAGCGAGGGCCCCGCATGCCTTCCATGCCGTCGGTCCCGGACGTCCGCGTGGTCACGATCGACTTCGGGCCGCTGCCGCTGGCCCGAACCCTCAACCCGAGGCTGTCCGCCGACCGATCCCTGCTCCTCGCGACGCTCGATGTCGCCTGGACGCCCGTCGATCCGATCGCCGCCGTGGCGCGCCTGGAGGAGAGGCTGCTCGCCTTCCTCCCGGGCTTCGCCGATCACGAGTGCCGCGGCGCCGAGCGCTACCACGTCTTCGCCCAGGCGAGCCGTAACCGGCGGCCGGCAACGCCGGGCGGCCCTGCCTATTCCTGCACCTCGTTCGAGCCGACGCTCGCCCTCGCCCACCTGATCGAGCACGCCGTCATCGACTTCGAGTGCGCCATCCTCGACGAGAGGCGCTGCAGCGGCGTGACGGCGGCCCACCGCTCGCCGCCGGGCCGCTACGACCTGATGGTCGAATGCGCCGACCCGCGCGTCGGCCGCTGCTGCCTGGCGATGGCGATGGCCTGGCTGACCGCCGCCGCGCAGGGACGGGACCTCGGTCCCGCGGAACGCGAGGTCCTGGCCGCGGCGCGCCTCGCCTATCGCCGCGGCGGGCAGGCCCTCTGGCCCCCCGGCGTGGCGCGCGCCCTGTCCTGGCCCGAGCCGCACGCCCGGCGCGCGCTGGCCGCCCTGCGCGACCTGGGGTTCCTGAGCGAGTCCGCCTATACGGTGAACCTGAGCGGGCTCCCGGAGTACCGCCTCGGCCGCTCCTGACGATCACAAATCCGTCACCCCCCTTGCTCCCGCACGCTCCGGCACCGACATTAGGGCCGGGTCATCGGACGCCCCGGCCGTTGGAGGCCCGGGCCAAGGAGGATGCGCGTCATGAGCATGGTAGGGTTGGCCTTGACGATTTGCGGTCTGATCGTGGCTCTGGTCGGTCTCGTCCAGTTCCTGGTGGCGGCGTTCAGGGAAGGGATCGGCTGGGGCCTCGGCGTGCTCTTCCTGGCCCCGGTGGGGCTGGTCTTCCTGGTGCGCAACTGGCAGGAGACCAAGAAGTCGTTCTTCGTCCAGCTCGGCGGACTCGCCCTCATCGTCGTCGGTTCCCTGCTCACCGGCATGGGCGCGAACCCGGGCCACTGAGCGGCGCCGCCCGCCTCGCGCGCTTCGACGCCCTGCGGATCGCAATCTTCGGCTAAGGACCCGGCTAGTCGTGGGTCAGCTTGCGGTACTTGATGCGGTGGGGCTGGTCGGCCTCGGCGCCCAGGCGCTGGCGCAGGTCGGCGTGGTAGTCCTGGTAGTTCCCTTCGAACCAGACGACGCGGCTGTCCCCCTCGAACGCGAGGATGTGCGTGGCGATGCGGTCGAGGAACCACCGGTCGTGGCTGATCACCACGGCGCAGCCCGCGAAGTTCAGGAGCGCCTCCTCGAGGGCGCGCAGGGTGTCGACGTCGAGGTCGTTGGTCGGCTCGTCGAGCAGCAGCACGTTGGCGCCGGTCTTGAGCATGCGCGCCAGGTGCACCCGGTTCCGCTCCCCCCCTGAGAGGTCCTTGACGCGCTTCTGCTGGTCCGGCCCCTTGAAGTTGAAGGACGCCACGTAGGACCGCGAGGCGACGACGCGCTTGCCGAGGGTGATCTGCTCGTTCCCCTCCGCGATCGCCTGCCAGACGTTGTCGTCGTCCTTGAGGACGTCGCGGCTCTGGTCGACGTAGGCCAGCTTCACCGTCTCGCCCAGGCGCAGGGCGCCCGAGTCGGGCTTCTCCTGCCCGGAGATCATGCGGAAGAGGGTCGTCTTGCCGGCGCCGTTCGGGCCGATGACGCCGACCAGGCCGCCGGGCGGCAGCTTGAACGACAGGGCGTCGATCAGGAGGTTGTCGCCGTACCCCTTGCGCACGTGGTCGGCCTCGACGACCACGTGGCCGAGGCGGGGCCCGGGCGGGATGTAGATCTCGACCGACTCCGGGGCGCGCTCGGCCTCCTCCGCCAGGAGCTTCTCGTAGGCCGACACGCGCGCCTTGCTCTTGGCGTGCCGGGCGCGCGGCGCCATCCGCACCCAGTCCAGCTCGCGCGCCAGGCTGCGCTGCCGGGCGCTCTCGGCCTTCTCCTCCTGCGCCAGCCGCGCCTTCTTCTGGTCGAGCCAGGAGGAATAGTTCCCCTCCCACGGGATGCCGGCGCCGCGGTCGAGCTCGAGGATCCAGCCGGCCACGTTGTCGAGGAAGTACCGGTCGTGTGTGACCGCCACCACGGTCCCCGGGTACTCCTTGAGGAAGCGCTCGAGCCAGGCGACCGACTCGGCGTCGAGGTGGTTGGTCGGCTCGTCGAGGAGCAAGAGGTCGGGCCGCTGCAGGAGCAGCCGGCAGAGCGCCACGCGGCGCCGCTCGCCCCCCGAGATGGTGTTCACGTCGGCGTCGGGCGGCGGGCAGCGCAGCGCATCCATGGCGATCTCGAGGGTGCGGTCGAGATCCCAGGCGTTGGCGGCGTCGATCCTGTCCTGCACCGCCGCCTGCTCCTCCAGCAGCTTCTCCATCGCGTCCGGATCGAGCGGCTCGCCCAGGCGCTCGCTGATGGCGTTGAAGCGATCGAGAAGCGCCCGCGTCCCCGCCACCCCCTCCTCGACGTTCCCGAGGACGGTCTTCCCCGGGTCGAGGCGCGGCTCCTGCGGCAGGAAGCCCACCTTGATCCCCTTGGCCGGGAAGGCTTCGCCGAAGAACTCCTTCTCCTCGCCCGCCATGATGCGCAGGAGGGTGCTCTTGCCGGCGCCGTTCAGGCCCAGGACGCCGATCTTGGCGCCGAAGTAGAACGACAGCCAGATCTCCTTCAGGATTTCGCGCTTGGGAGGGACCACCTTGCGGAGGTCCTTCATGGTGAAGATGTACTCGGGCACGCTTCCCCTCAGGCCTGCGGGCCCCAGCGCATCCCCTTGAGGACGTCGCGGGCGGTGGCGACGGTGCGGTCGATCTGCTCGTCGGTGTGCGCGGCGGACAGGAACATCGCCTCGAACTGGGAGGGGGCGAGGTAGATGCCCCGCTCCAGCATGCGCTGGAAGTAGGCGGCGTAGCGCCGGGCGTCGGCCTGCGAGGCGCCGGCCCAGTCGACCGGGTCGCGGGAGACGAAGAAGAGGGTCATGAGCGACCCGACGCGCGTGAGCCGCGCCGGCGTGCCGGTCTCCTCGGCGATGGCGGTCAGCCCCTTCGCCAGCCGCGCCGACGCCGCCTCGAGCCGATCGTAGAACCCGGGCGTCTTGAGGCTCTTCAGCATCGCGATGCCGGCCTTCATCGCCAGCGGGTTGCCGGCCAGGGTCCCGGCCTGGTAGACGTCTCCCTCGGGGGCCACGCGATCCATGATCTCCTCGCGCCCGCCGTAGGCCCCGATCGGCAGGCCGCCGCCCAGGATCTTCCCGAGCGTCGTCAGGTCGGGGGTGATGCGGTACAGCTCCTGCGCGCCGCCCGGCGCCACGCGGAAGCCGGTGATCACCTCGTCGAAGATCAGCACGATGCCGTGGCGCGCGGTGATCTCGCGCAGCCCCTCGAGGTAGCCGCGCTTCGGCGGCACCACCCCCATGTTGGCCGCCACCGGCTCGACGATGACGCAGGCGATCTCCTTCCCCCGCGCGTGGGCCAGGGCCGCGAAGGCGTCGAGGTCGTTGTACGGCAGCACCATCGTCTGCGCCACCACCTGTGCCGGCACGCCCGGCGTGCCGGGAATCGCCAGGGTCGCCACCCCCGACCCGGCCTTGACCAGGAGCGCGTCGACGTGCCCGTGGTAGCAGCCCTCCATCTTCACGACCAGGTCGCGCCCGGTGACGCCGCGCGCCAGGCGGATGGCCGACAGCGTCGCCTCGGTGCCCGAGTTGACCATCCGCACCTTCTCGATCCCCGGCACCGCCTCGACCACCAGTCGCGCCAGGTCGACCTCGTGCGGGTTGGGCGCGCCGAACGACGTCCCGTCGCTCGCCGCTTCCTGCACCGCGCGCACGATCTCGCCGTGGGCGTGCCCGAGGATCAGCGGCCCCCACGACAGGACGTAGTCGATGTAGCCGTTCCCGTCCACGTCGTACAGCATCGCCCCCTTGCCGCGGGCGAAGAAGAGCGGCTCCCCGCCGACCGCCTTGAAGGCGCGCACGGGCGAGTTCACCCCGCCCGGGATCACCTGGCGGGCCTGCTCGAACAGCCTGCGTGAGATGGCGCCCATCGTGCTACCGCTCCCCGCGCAGCAGCCGCGCGGCCTCCTTGGCGAAGTAGGTGACGATGACGTCGGCCCCGGCGCGCCGGATGGAGGTCAGCGACTCAAGAAGGATGCGCTCGCGGTCGATCCATTTCTTCTGCGCCGCGGCGACCAGCATCGAATACTCCCCCGACACGTGGTAGGCGGCCACCGGCACCTGGAACGCCTCGCGCACGCGCCAGATGACGTCGAGGTACGGCAGCGCCGGCTTGACCATCACCAGATCGGCGCCCTCTTCGATGTCGAGCGCCACCTCGCGCAGCGCCTCGCGCGCGTTGGCCGGATCCATCTGGTGGCTCCGGCGGTCGCCGAACTTCGGCGTCGACTGCGCCGCCTCGCGGAAAGGACCGTAGAAGGCCGAGGCGTACTTGGCGGCGTACGACAGGATCGGCGTGTTCACCAGCCCGGCCGCGTCGAGCGCCTTGCGGATGGCCGCCACCCGCCCGTCCATCATGTCGGAGGGCGCCACGATGTCCGCCCCGGCGCGCGCCTGCGACACCGCCGTCCTGGCGAGCAGCTCGAGCGTCGGATCGTTGGCGATCTCGTCCCCCTCGACCACGCCGCAGTGCCCGTGATCGGTGTACTCGCACAGGCAGACGTCGGCGATCACCAGCGCGTCCTCGACGCCCTTCTTGATCGCCCGTGCCGCCTGCTGGACGATCCCCTCGGGGTCGTAGGCCCCCGACGCTTTGGCGTCCTTCTTCGGCGGGATGCCGAACAGGATCACCCCCGGCACGCCGAGGGCGCGCGCTTCCTGCGCCTCGGCCACCGCCTCGTCGACCGACAGGTTGAACTGTCCCGGCATCGAGGCGATCTCCTGCCGCACCTTCTTTCCTGGGCAGACGAAGAGCGGGCAGATCAAGTCGCCGGGCGCCAGGCGGGTCTCGCGCGCGAGCGACCGCAGCGCCGCCGTGCGGCGCAGGCGCCTGAGCCTCTGTGCCGGAAACCCCATCAGACCGCCTCAGTCATCATCGTCGCCTTCGTGGAAGAAGTAGGCGGCGCAGAAGGAGCTGCAGAACGCCCGTCCGCTGCGCACGAACTTGTGCTCGTCGCAGACCATCTTGTGGCAGATGGGGCACTTGTGCAGATACGCGTCGTCCTCTCCGACGGCGCACTCCTTGCACTGTTTCACGGTATTGGCCCCTGACAGGCGGGTGGATTATAGGTCAGGCTGGAGCGCCCGGTAAAGCGACGGGTGCGGAGATGCGGCGGCGTGACAGGAGAGGATTCGCTTGACGCCTCTCCCGCCAGGGCGTATGAGGTAGCCAGCCTACGACCACAGCATCCATGGCAGCGTGCATGGCGTCCCGGCAGCTCGTTCGCCGACGCGTCAGGAGGCGGCAACATGCGCCCTTCCCTCTCTGATCGAGCCCGGTCCGTGGCCGCCCTTTTCACGGTGCTTGTCTGCGCCGTCACCTCTCCCCAGGCGGTCGACCGTGGAGGCGGTGCCGGGAGCGGCACCGCTCATCCGAGCAAGACCCCGGCGCGCGGTGAGCGCGGCTCGACGCGCCGCGCCCCCCCGGCGGGCAGGGACGCGACGTCGGCCCTGCTCGTGAAGCTGCGCGTTCCCCCCACGCGGGCGATCCTCAACGTCCTGAGCAGCCGGTACGGGGCGCGGGTCACGTACGCCTGGCCCGAGATCAACGCCGTCGCCCTGCGCGTCAGCCGCGCGAAGCAGGCGGCGCTGGCGGGCGATCCTCAGGTACTGGCGGTCGAGCCGGACGCGCGCGGAGACGCCTTCGGGGGCGGCCCGGCCTCCGCGGCCAATGCGACGGCGCCCCCGATGACGGTCGTGCCGATCGGCACGGCCGACCGGCCGATCGAGTCCTGGAACCTCGACATGGCGGACGTCACGGGGACCGGCTACCAGGGGACGGGGGTCACGGTCGCCGTGGTCGACTCGGGCCTGCCGCAGAACTGGCCGGACTTCCTGCCGCCGGATCGGGTCGACACGACCCACGCGGCGGGGTTCGGATCGGAGGGATCCGGTGACTTCCACAATCCCGTCAACGCGATCACCGGGGTGGGCGGGCACATCGGCCTTTTCCCTCACGGGCTGGCGGTCAGCAGCGTCATCGTGGGGTTCCCCTCCGACCTCGGGCCGGTGCAGGGGGCGGCCCCCAGGGCGACCATCCTGCCGATCCGCGTCCTGAACCAGTTCAACTTTGGATACTTCTCCTGGTTCACGGCGGGGATCCTCCACGTGGCGAACCTGAAGCGCGACGGCGCGCTCACGGGGCCGGTGGTGATCAACTTCAGCATCCAGGCGCGCTCCGACTCGCAAGTCCTGCGCGCCGCCATCGATTACGCCATCTCCCAGGGGGTCCTGTTCGTGACCATCGCGGGCAACTTCGGACCGGACCCCGGGACGGTCTCCTTCCCCGGGCGCCTTCCCGAATCGATTACTGCCGGAGCGGCCGGCTGGATCCAGGAAGGATCGAGCCCCGACTGGTTCCTGGGCGACGTGCCCGAGAATGACCCGTCGCAGGTCTACGTGGCCAGCTTCTCCGGAAGGGAAGGCGGTCCGGCGGGATCGGGAGTCATCGACGTCCTGGCGCCCGGGTCGTTCGTCTTCGGGGAATGGCTCTTCGGCCCCGGCTTTTCGGAGGGGCGCGAGGTGGCCTTCGACGCCGTGGACAACTTCATCTTCGGGACCTCCTTCGCGGCGCCGCACGTCACCGGCATCGTGGCGCAGCTCCTGGAGCAGAATCCGTTCCTGACCCAGGACCAGGCCGAGAGGACCCTCAAGAACACCGCCCTGCCGATTCCACCGGCCCCGGCGGGCGTCCAGACGCCGGTCGAGCCGATCGCGCCCTGGTTTTCCGACGCCACCGGGAGCGGCCTCGCCCGCGGCGACGCGGCCCTGGCGGCGGGAAGGATC
>QHXZ01000033.1 GCA_003223165.1 Acidobacteriota bacterium | reverse complement strand
TCAGGGTGTGGGAGCCATTGCTCGTGTTGGCGGTGTTCCAGGAGACCGAGTAGGGCGAAGTCGTGTCCTCCGCGCCCAAGGCCGCGCCGTCGAGCAGGAACTGCACACCGACAACGCCGACGTTGTCCGAAGCGGACGCACTGACCGCAGTGGTGCCCGAGACGGTGGCGCCGCCGGCGGGGGAAGTGATGCTCACGGTCGGCGGAGTCGTATCGGGCGGCGGAGCATTGGAGACGGTCACCGAGACGGGGCTGGAAGCGTACGTGAGACCGAGCGCGTCGCGCGCGATCGCAACGAGGGTGTGCGATCCATTGCTGGCGCCGGTGGTGTTCCAGGAGACCGCATAGGGCGCCGACGTGTCCTCCGCGCCCAGGTTGCCGCCGTCCAGCTTGAACTGGACACCTCCGACCACCACTCCCACCGGGCTCACGCTGGCGCTGACGGTGATCGTCGCGGCGACAGTCGAGCCGGAGGTCGGAGACGTGATGGTGACGATCAGATCGCCGGGCAGCTGCGCCAAAGCGTGGTGCGGCGAGATCCACCACCCCCCCAGGATCGTCAAGAGAGCCACGACGTGGTGCCACCGGACACGGCTCGGATGAAGTCGCATGCGCATCCCCTCCCGCTGCGCCGCCAAGATTGGCCCTATCGAGACCTCGGTGCATTCAGGTGAATCCCGCAAGCGACGAAGAGGAGAGGCCTGATCGGGCGCTCCGGGGTTCTCCGGTGGCCGCACCTTGCCGCACAACTCGGACAGAGGCGAATTGCGGCGGCCGCCCCGGGCGAGGGTCGGCGGGGGTATCGAGCGCGGCGGTCACCTCGCCGATCTCCGCGTCGCTCGCTCCCGCCTTGCGCGCGATCCCGGGGGGCGGTCGACACCGGGCGGCGATCGAACTTGCCGGATGGCCTCTTTGAGCGTATATGGCCGGCAGGCTCGACATCAGGCCGCCTCATCACGGAAGGAGGACCGCCATGTCACGTTCGAAGGTGGGCCTCGCGCTCATCGTCCTTCTTGCTGTGGCGCTCGCTCATGCACCCGCGTTCGTCGTTGCCGCCGGCTCGCCATCTCCGCCCGCCGATGTGAGGATCAATCAGGACCATTCGGGTAACCCGCAGGTCGAGACGAGCATGGCGGCCGATCCGGGCGATCCGCGCAACCTCGTCGCGGTCTGGTGCGAGGTGACCCGGGACTCGACCACGACGTCCGTCGTGATCGAGTACGGGTGGTCGCACGATGGCGGGGCCAGCTGGCACAGCCTGCCGCTTCCGAACGAAGGGGGATTCGACGACAGCTGCGATCCTTCTGTGGTCGCCGATCGCGGCGGGTCCTTCTACATCAATGCTCTATTCACCCGAACGGATGCAGTGACATTTGAGGAGGAGGATCACCTGTTGGTCTTCCGCTCGGCGGACAAGGGCGAGACCTTCTCGCAGACCGCGGACCTGCCCGCGCTTATCGTGGCTGACAAGCCCTTCCTCGGCGTCGATCCGGCCTCCGACGATCTCTACCTCACGTGGGCCGACTTCACCTTGATTCCTCTGGGATCGCACCTCGTCTTCGCGAGGAGCCGCGATCATGGAGCGACCTTTTCGGCGCCGAAGACGATCTCGAGCCCCGCGGCCGACGGATTGGGCACCGTGCCGATGGTCGGCCCCGACGGGGAAATCTATGTTGTCTGGGGTGGGGTCTACGGAAAGGTCTTCCTCGACCGATCCCTCGATGGTGGTGAGACCTGGCTCTCACGCCACAGGCTGGTCAACGGCCCGATCAACAAACCGGCCGTAGAGCTCAAAGGCCAGAACGGGCGCTTTCTCTTCCCGCCCGTCGCGGTCGATCGGAGCCGCGGCCCCTATCGCGGCCGGATCTACGTCGTGTGGTCGTATTTCTGGTTGGCGGACCCCGACATCCTGCTGGCCTGGTCCGACGATCGCGGCGATCATTGGAGCGCCCCCGTGCGCGTGAACGACGACGCCTTGGGCACGAAGGCCAGGCAGAACCAGCCGTCGGTGAGCGCTGACGACGAGGGGCACGTCCACGTCACCTTCAAGGACCGCCGGCTCAGCCCCGATGGGTGTTGCTACGCGGTCTACATGGCCACCTCGACCAACGGGGGCGTCTTCTTCGGTCCCAACATCCGGATATCGGATGGAGTGTTCCCGGGCGGCCGCCTGAGCTTCGGTGATTACGATCAGGGCACCATCGCCGGAGGCAGGATGCACGCCATCTGGACCGACCAGCGCAACGGTGACGCGGACGTCTTCACGCGCAACGTCGATCTCGCCGACTTCGACGAGGACGGGGTGCTCAACGATGGCGATGGCGACGGTCAGTTCGCCGCCCACCGTTGCACCGGCGGCTCGACGGCACACTGCGACGACAACTGTCCCGGGGTTCCCAATCCCGACCAGATCGACGCCGATGGCGATCTCGTCGGCGATGCGTGCGACAACTGCCCGACCGTCCCCAACACCGACCAGAGCGATGTCAGCAAGGATGGCGTCGGCGACGCCTGCGAGACGTCCGCGCAGAGCAAGAGCTCTCCTTAAACTGCATGCCCCCCCTGACGATCGAGATCTGCCAGGGTTTCCCCGCCGCTCGATTCGGGTGTTTCCCGGATGGAGTCCTCTCCTGCGAGGGCGTACATACCTTCCGGTTCCGGAGGCTCCCGATCGCCGAGGCGGCGGTCGGTCGAGGGGATGAATCATGGCACGACGGATTTTCTTCAGCTTTGACCACGACGGCGATCTCTGGAGGGCGAGCCAGGTCCGCAACTCGGACGGTGTTGCAGGGAGGGAGGTGGCGGGGTTCTTCGATCCTGGCGAGCATGAGGAGGCGAAGAAGCAGGGGCGGGAAGGGATGGAACGCTTGATCCAGAGGCACCTCAAGAACACCTCGGTGACGGTGGTCCTGATCGGCGCCGAGACGGCGAACCGTCCATGGGTCAAGTACGAGATCGAACAGTCGATCGCGCAGAAGAACGGCCTGCTTGGCATCTACATCGGCCACATGAGGGGGGAGGATGGGCGCACTCCCACCCAGGGCCTGAAGCCGATGGTCCCGCCCGGAGTCGAGTTCCCCGCCTACAGCTGGGATCGCGACCTCGAGCGCCTCACGAAGGAGATCGAAGCTGCCGGAAAGAGGTCGGACGCCTTGAGAAGGCGGAGCTGGTAGAGACTATAATCCCGCCGCATGCGAGGACGAGGGGTTCCCCTGGCGGCGATGGCGTTGGCGGCATCGGTCGCCCTGGCCGCCGCCATGTCCGCCGACGCATCGAAGCCGGTTTCGTCGCGCACCTTCGAGTTCAAGTACACGGTCCGTTCCAAAGAGCTTCCCAAGGACGCCAGGCGGCTGCGTATCTGGATTCCCGTCCCGGCGTCGGACGCCCAGCAGGACATCTCCGATCTCGCCCTCAAGAGCCCCGCGCCTTACGAGATGCATGAAGAAACGGGGGAGGGCTGGGGCCGGGGAGACGCGATCTACGCCTGCAACGTCAAGAAGGGGAACTGCACCGACTTCCATGCGCTCTTCATCGGCATGGCGCGTGCCGCCGGCATCCCCGCCCGGTTCGAGATCGGCTTCCCGCTGCCGCGCGACCGGAAGAGCGGCGAGATCGCCGGTTATCACTGCTGGGCGCGGTTCTGGGTCGACGGTCTGGGGTGGGTGCCGGTGGATGCTTCGGAAGGCTGGAAAGATCCCGCGCGCCGCGACTACTTCTTCGGCGCCCATGACGCGAACCGGGTCCTGTTCACCCGCGGACGCGACATCCGCCTCGACCCGGCGCAGCAGGGCGACGCGCTGAACTACTTCGTCTATCCTTACGCCGAGCTCGACGGTAGGCCCTGGACGGGAGTCCAGTCGAGCACCTCCTTCAGCGACCTCGAGCCCGGCGGCGCGAGCGCCGCGGCCCGCTAGCTCGGAGATCCCCCCTTCACGATCGGCTTCCCCGCCTTGACCCACCCCATGATCCCCGACGGCATGATGAACACGTCGCCGTACCCCAGGTCAACGGCCCTCCGGGCCGCGTGGTGGCACTCCATTCAGAGCAGGTTCATACAATAGAAGATGAGGGTGGCGGCCTTGTCCTTGGGCAGGACCCCTTCCTTGATCTCCTCATGATTCAGGCGCACGGCGCCCGGCAGGTGGTTCGCCTCGTAGGTCGTGGGGTCGTTGCCGTCGAAGACGTAGACGTTGGGCTTGCCGAGGCGCCGCTCCACCTGGTCCACCGTGAACCGCCCGAACGGCTCCGCTTCGGGCTTCTCCTCTTTCTTCTCGGCGGCGCGGGCCTGCGCCCCGATGGCAAACGGGAGGGGGAGCGCCAGGATGAGCGCCGCGACCGTCAGGTACCGGTGAGCTGGATGCATGGTGACCTCCGGAACGATTGGCCCGGGCCCACGGCGGTCCCGGACTGCACCTCACCACTAAGTATAGGTGACCGAGGGCGCCAGGATGGATTGCAATTTGGTAATGCCACGCCTTCTCCCCTTGACTCTGCCGCCACGAAAACTATCTTCTGCTCGTAAGTCCAAGTTTTGGATCCGAGCCCAGGGAGGGGCCGATGCTGAATATTGCTGTTGCCGCGGACGCCGACCGCTTGCAGGCTGTCCTCCGGATGCTCCTTGCGCCCATCGCCTGGATACCGGCGATGCAGCGGGCGTTCATGGACTTTTTCCTCACGTCGACCTCCGACTGGGCCGCCGTATGGAAGTGCACCCTTCTCCTCCTGCCGGCCATGCTCTTCGTCGCCGCCATCTGGTGCACGCTCCTGTCGCTCTACACGGTTCCCTTCCGTTCGACCCGCGTCAGGTTCATCGGAATGGTGGTGCTGAGCTGGTGGGACGCGGCCAGGGCGGTCTGGTTCTACTGGGTGGGCCTCTTCCGGCTGGTGGTGGTCGCCATCGGCTGGGTCCTGACGCTGGCGCGCTTCGCCCTGCGACTGGTGATGGAAGCGTTCCGGCAGATCCTGATCGCGCCGTTCACGCTGACCGGCAGGCTCTCCAGGAGCTACTTCCAGCCCGGGGTGCCCTGGATCGCCTTCGTGATGCTGCTGTTCTGGTCGCTGCTCGAGGGCACGATCTTCACCTACACCTTGTTCCCGACGGTGTCGGAGGTCCTGGCCGACCTGGTCGGCATGGAGGCGCCGCGCTTCGCCGCGCCGGTCCTGTTCCTGTTCCTGCTCATGCTGATCATGGGCAGCTTCGCCTGCATCCAGGCCCTCCTGGACAGCTTCAAGAAGCGGGATTTCAAGCTGATCGTCCAGATGGTCCTGGTCGAGCTGTTCGTGATGTTCTTCGAGGTGATGTTCCTCTATCGCGAGCTGGTGGACGCGATCACGCCCTGGATCGCGCAGCAGACCGGCGAGCGCTTCCGCCTGGGAATCGGCTTCACCCTTACGGTGGCGACGTTCGGATGGATCGGCATCCGCGGCATGACCTGGTTCCTGTTCGGGCAGTTCGGCACGCCGTCGCTCCTGGCCTTCATCTCCCGCCAGCCGATGCCCCAGGGGGAGCGTCGGGCACCCGAGCCGCGAGAGGAGGAGCGGGTGAGCTGCTGGCACCAGCTGATCCAGGATTTCAAGGCGGAGACCGACTGGCTGCACGCCAAGTCGCACGAGATCCTGGAGTACCTCGCGCTTCCCTTCCTGCACGTCCTGGCGGCGGCCTTGAACTTCGCCATGATCCTGGTGGCGTCGAAGCCGGTCATCAACCTTCCGTTGAAGAGCCTGAACGACATCATGGAATCCAGGGAGATCGCCAACGTCATCCGGCTGCAGCCCAAGGGGGCGGAGAGTCAATGATGCGCACACCGAGGAGTGCCCGCGGCTTCGCGGCTGCCGTCGCCGTCATCGCCCTCCTTGCAACCGGCTGCGGCCTCGAATCGAGCGAGCGGAAGCCGCGCACGACCCTGTTCGTGGGCGTCGACACCAGCGGCTCCTTTCAACGCGGAGGGTCTTACAACGACGCCATGACCTTCCTGGCGTACTACATCTACGGCCATCTCCACGAGCTCGGGGGCCTCGACAAGCCGCGGGAGCTGTTCGTCGGGGCGATCGGCGGCAAGGATCCCAACGAGCCGAAGGCCTTCCATCCGATCCAGGACTTCACGGGCAAAAGTGTCCAGGAGATCGAGCACAGCCTGAGGAAGTGGTTTCCCACCAGCGACTCCCTGACCGACTACAACCCCTTCTTCCAGCAGGTGGCCCGGATCGTGAAGGAGCGCAACCTCGTCCTCGCCCCGATCACCCTGACGGTGGTCACGGACGGTATTCCCGACGTCACCGTGGCGCGGGCGAAGGCCGGTCCCCAGGCCCTCTACAAGCGGATCGACCTGACGCCTCTGGAGTACCTGTCCCGGCGCATGACCGTGCGGCTCGCCTACGTCTCGCCCCAGGTAGGGAAGAACTGGCGCGAGCTGGTGCCGCACCAGCGCGTGAGGCTCTGGACCGTCGACGCAGAAATCATGAAGGGCTGGAAGGCCCAAATGCAGCCGGGCAGCGCGCTGGAGAGCCAGGAGCGGCTGTGGGCCTGGGTGCAGCACAACGTGGACTACCGGGTGCGTTCGATCGGCACTTGAGCCTCCGCACGCCCCCACCCCGAGGCGAGATCTGATTCCACGCGAGAGGACATCCTGTTCCCGGGACGGGACAGGCCCGCTCCCGAGGCCGTCGCCGCCAGCCGACTGAACCCGCACGACTTAGCACTCCGATCCCTGCGCGCCGGCCCATCTGGCATCGGGCTTGCTGGCATGACCGCGGCGCTCAGCCAATCCAATCCGCCGGCCTCCGATCGTTCCCCTCTGGACCCACGCCTCACACGTCGATCGGGGCCGAAAAGGAGGGAACGATGGATCGCCGAATCGCTCACACGATCATGACACTTCTGGTCGTCGCGGCGCTCTCTTCGGGTTGCTCGCTCTCTTCGTCCCAGAGTGTCGGGCGGCGCACCGCGGGCGACGCGATTCACGACGCGTCGATCACGATGCGCATCAAGACGACCTACCTGTTCAGCCGGCACCTCAACCCGTTCCGCATCAACGTCGACACCCGTGACGGCGTCGTGACGCTGCACGGATCCGTCCCGAGCGACATCCACCGTGATCTCGCCGTCGAGATCGCCCGGAACGCCGACGGAGTCACGGAGGTCCGTGACGATCTGCTGGTGGCCTCGGACAGCGGGGAGGGACCGGACGAGGCGGAGAAGAGCTTCGGCGAAGCGGTGCACGATGCCTCGACGACCGCCACGGTCAAGATGGCGCTGGCCTTCCAGCGGGGCGTGAAGGGCTCCCACATCACCGTCCACACCGAGCGCGGCACGGTGACGCTGACCGGCGAGGTCGCCTCGGAGGCCGAGCGCCAGCTCGCCACCCGGGTCGCCCGTGACGCCGACGGCGTCAAGGATGTCGTGAACCGGCTGCAGGTCCGCGGCTGATACGAACGAGCTTCCCGCGTCTGCGGGAGGGATCACACCTTTTGAGCGGCGCAGTGTCTGCCTGCCGCAAGGAGGTCAGGATGACGAAGACTCGCAGGTCGCGCTTTGTCCGTGGTCTGTTGCTCGCAAGCGCCGGCGCTCTCACCGGTCTCCTTTCGATCGCACCCGGCCACGCGAAGACCGATTTCGGCGTGCGGGGTGGTACCTACAGCGATGTCGACGAGCCCTTCCTGGGCGCCGAGGCGCTGTTCGGCGTCGGGACCACGAACCGCTGGTTCGGGAACCCCAACCTCGAGCACGCCTTCGCCGCCGACTCGGGCGATCGGACGGCGGTGAGCTTCGATTTCCACTACGACTTCCCCAGCGGTGAGCCGTACACGTTCTGGGCCGGCGCCGGGCCGACCCTGATCTTCAGGGACAGGACCTCTCCCGGAACGGCCCACGATACCGACCCTGGCGTCAACCTGGTGCTCGGCATCGGCGCCAGGAAGGGGGACGTACGTCCCTACGGCCAGATGAAGGTCGTCCTGGCCGATGACTCCGAGGCGGTGCTGGGCGTCGGCGTCCGGTTCTGAGATCGGTGCCTGGCGCCGGATCGCCCCTAACGATCCGGCGCAAGCGTCACGGGCGGGCCCGGCCCCCGAGATTCCGGGGCCCGCCCGTGACAGCGGGGGCTTCCCTCCATGCGAATCACGCGCAGGCTCGTCATCTCGCTGGCCGTCGTGGCCCTGGCGGCGGCCTTCCTGGCGGCCCATTTTCAAGAGGGAGGCGGACAGGGCCCGGCCGCGATCGCGGCCCCCGACTGGACGGCATGGCGCGCGGCTTTCTTCAAGGCTCTCGCCGAGGCGGTCGCGATCGTCTTCGTGACGCTCCTGGTCCTGCGCTGGAGCATCGCGGGTCCCATCGCCCAGATGGCGCTATGGATGAGACAACTGCGCACGGGCGAGGAGCACGTGCGCCCGGATCTTCCGAATGTCCGACTCTTCGACCCGCTGGCACGGGAGGTCGAGAGGTTCTCCAGGCAGCTCTCCCGCGCCAGGGCCGCGGCCGAGGAGGAAGCCAGGCTCAGGCAGGCGGCGGAAGCCCAGTGGACGCCCGACCGGCTGAGCGAGCACGTGCGCCAGAGGCTCCAGGGGAAGCCGCTCATCGTGGTGTCCAACCGGGAGCCCTACATGCACGTCCGCCGCGGTCTCGGGCTGGAGTGCATCGTACCGGCCGGCGGCCTGGTCACGGCGCTCGACCCGGTCCTGAGGGCCAGCGGCGGGACCTGGATCGCGCACGGTGCCGGGGATGCCGATTGGGACGTCGTCGAGGAAGGGAACCGGATCAAGGTCCCCCCCGAGGATCCTCTCTACACGCTCAAGAGGGTGGCCCTCGCGAAGGACGAGGAGGAGGGCTACTACTATGGGTTTGCGAACGAGGGGCTCTGGCCCCTCTGCCACATCGCCCACACCAGGCCCCTGTTCAGGCCGGAGGACTGGGCCCACTACGAACAGGCCAACCGGACGTTCGCAGAGGCCACGCTGAGCGAACTGGAGCGGCTCGGGGAGCCGTGCGTCCTGATCCAGGATTACCACCTGGCCCTGCTGCCCGCTCTCCTCAAGCGGAGGCGGCCCGACGCGAGGATCGCGATTTTCTGGCACATTCCCTGGCCGAACCCGGAGGCCTTCGGAATCTGCCCCTGGAGGCGGGAGCTCCTCCTCGGGATGCTGGGAGCGGACCTCATCGGGTTTCATACCCAGTTCCACTGCAACAACTTCCTCGAGACCGTCGACCGCACGCTGGAATCCCGCGTGGACTGGGAGCGGTTCGAGGTCCAGCGAGGGGGCCACGCGACGGTCGTCGCGCCCTTCCCGATCAGCGTCGCCTTCCCCAATGCCTTTCAGGACGTCCGCTCCGAGCACCCCCCGGAGCCGGATCGAGAGGCGTTCCTCAAGGGGCTGGGGATGACCGGGCGGCACCTGGGCGTCGGCGTCGAGAGGATGGATTACACCAAGGGCGTCCTGGAGCGCTTCCGGGCCATCGAGCGCTTCCTGGAGAAATACCCCGCCTACCGCAAGGAGATGACCTTCGTCCAGGTCGGGGCTCCCAGCCGCACCCACATCAAGCGTTACCACGACTTCCTGGCGGAGGTGGAGTCCGAGGCGGAGCGGATCAACGGGAGATTCAAGGACGGGGTGTGGAGGCCCATCCTGTTCCTGAAGCGGCACCACAGCCATCGGGAGATCCTGCCCTTCTACCGGCACGCCGATTTCTGCATGGTCACGTCCCTGCACGACGGGATGAACCTCGTCGCCAAGGAGTTCGTCGCCTCGCGCGACGACAACGGCGGCGTCCTGATCCTGAGCCGTTTCACCGGGGCCTCGCGGGAGCTGAGGGACGCCTTGATCGTCAATCCCTACGATGTGGAGGAGATGACCGAAGCCATGCGCCAGGCCCTGCAGATGGATCAGGAGGAGAAGGCCTCTCGCATGACGAAGATGCGGGCGACGGTACGGGAGCACAACATCTACCGCTGGGCGGGCAACCTGGTCGAGGCGCTGTCGCGGGTCAGGCTCGACCAGAGGGCCGCCGGGAACGAGTGAGGGCGTGCGCAACCTGTGGCCCGAATGGCCGCGCGTCCGAAGCCTGATCGCGACTCAAAGGAGGGTCCTCTTTCTGCTCGACTTCGACGGAACCCTGGCCCCCCTGGCCGGCAGGCACGACGAGGCCGTCCTACCCGAGGCGATCCGGTCGCTCCTCTCCTCGCTCCAGGGCCGGCCGCGCGCCGGAGTGGCCATCCTCAGCGGCCGCTCGCTCTCGGACCTTCGATCGCGGATCGGCCTCCCCGCGCTCTATTACTGCGGGAACCACGGGCTGGAGATCGAGGGGCCGGGAATATCCTTCCGCCACGTCGAGGCCCTTTCGCTGAAGCCGGTCATGCAAGGCGCGGCGGTCAGGATCGCAGGAGACCTGGCGCGCGTTCCCGGGGCGGTCCTCGAGAACAAGGAGCTGACCCTCAGCGTGCATTACCGGCGCGTGCCGCGCGCCGCCCTGGGTCCCCTGAGGAAGCTTCGTGCCCGCCTGCAGATCGAGACCTCCGCCCGGCCGATCCGCTGGGGCGCCGGGCGCAAGGTCTGGGAGCTCGTCCCGGAGGTGCCGTGGCACAAAGGCGCCGCGTCGAGGTACCTGATGCGGTGCCTTCGGGATCCGTTCCCGATCGCGCTCGGCGACGACACGACCGACGAGGACGTCTTCGCCGCCCTTGGAGGGAAGGGAGTCGCCATCCGGATCGGCCGCCCGCGGGCATCCAAGGCCGACTACTACCTCGGGTCCCAGGCCCAGGTCGCGAGGTTCCTGCGCGAGGCCGGGGCCGCCCTGGATGAGGCGGTATGAAGCTCGTGCGCGCGCGGGAACCGTTTCGCTTCTTCACCCGCCTCTGCCTGACGCGCCTGACCGGGCTCAAGGCCAGAAACCTGAGGGAGCTGCTGGACCATCTCGAGGCGGCGCCCGATACGGTCATCTACCAGCACACGCACCGCTTCCTTCGGCAGCACCAGTACCTCGTGCCCGAGCCTCCGAACGATTTCGCCTACTGGGTCGGCAATGTCCTGGTGGACGAGAGGCTGGCGGAACGGCTCGCCGCGATCGACACGCTGCGCTTCAGCTCCCTGGAGGAGCTGAAGCGGGCTCTCATCGGGGCCATCGGGGCGCATCTCGAGCAGCACGCGAAGGGCCGTGACGTCCCCGAGGGCAAGGAGTTCCACTTCATGGAGGCGATACGGTTCTCCCTCCCCACGTGGTACGAAGCCCAGGACCTCGCGGGCTTCGCGGGGTGCCTGAGGCGGGTCGGCATCTCGAGCCTCTACCTGCACCTTTTCGAGGCCCTGCTGAGCCCCCCCTTGGGTCTCAACGACTTCGCGACCTGGCTCGTCACCCAGCTCGACGAGAAGGCGCTCGCCAGGAGGGTGTCGGGCCTGGATCCCTACACCCACACCCTGGAAGGCCTGCGCTCGGCGCTCGTCGGGATGGTGGAGCGGCGCCTCGAGGAGATCTCGCGTGCCGACTCTTGAAGATTATCGCGACTTGGTCGGGGCGGACACCGTCGAGGAGCTCCACCTGCTCGGACGTCGGCTCGAGGGGAAATCGGTCCTGAACGTGAATGCGACGGCGGTCGGGGGCGGCGTGGCGGAGATCCTGAGCCGGATGGTCCCGCTCCTGCGGCAGCTTGGAGTGGATGCCCGGTGGGAGGTGATCAAGGGAGGAGAGGACTTCCACGCGGCCACCAAGCGCTTCCACAACGCGCTGCACGGAGCCGCCGCGACGGTGACACCCAGGGACTACGAGGTCTACGAGGTGACGCTCCAGGAGAACCTCGCCGCGCTGAGCCTGGAGGCCGGGATCGTCTTCATCCACGACCCGCAGCCCGCGGGCCTCGTGAGGGAGAGGAAGGCGCTCGGCAACAAGTGGATCTGGCGCTGCCACATCGACCTCTCCCGCCCCGACCCGGAGGTCTGGGAGTTCTTCCGGGCCTACGTCAAGCAATACGACGCATGCGTCTTCTCCGCGCCGTCGTTCGCGCGCAGCCTCGAGGTCCCGCAGATGCTGATCGCGCCCTCGATCGATCCTCTCTCCGACAAGAACCGGGAGCTCACGCCCGAGGAGACCGGGGCGATCCTGGAGCGCCTCCGCATACCGACCGACAAACCAATCGTGACCCAGGTATCGCGCTTCGACCGCCTGAAGGATCCCGCGGGAGTGATCGAGGCCTTCCGGATGGCGAACGCATCGGCCTCGGCGCGCCTCCTGCTCGTCGGCGGGCCGGCGGATGATGACCCCGAGGGAGCCCAGGTGCTCGCCGAGGTCCAGGAGCGCACGAAAGGCGACGAGGACATCCTGGTGCTCTGCTTGCCGCCGACGAGCCATCTGGAGATCAACGCCATCCAGCGGGCGTCGACAATCATCTTGCAAAAGTCGTTGAGGGAAGGGTTCGGGCTCACCGTGACCGAGGCGCTCTGGAAGGGGAAGCCGGTGATCGCGGGGGCCGTCGGCGGCCTGCCCCTCCAGATCAGCCACAAGTGCTCGGGGGTGCTGACGCATTCGATCGAGGGCACCGCCTACTGGCTCAGGCACCTCTTGAACGAGCCTGCCTACGCGGCATGGCTCGGGGCGAACGGACGGGAGGGAGTGAGGCAACACTTCCTGCTCACGAGGCAGCTGCGGGATTACCTTCTGCTGTTCGCGTTTCTCGAGAGCGGAGAGCGCGATTTCATCCACCTCGCCGGCGAGGCCGTGCACAAGGGAACGCGCTAGTTTCTGGCGGCGCGCGCGATGGCGCTCTCCATCTCGTCGATGTTGCAGGGCTTCAGGACCAGCTCGTTGCCGGTCATCTTCAGGAAGTCGACCATCTCGTCGCCGGCGATCTGCCCGGTGGTGAAGACGATGCGCCGTGCCAGGTGGGGCCGGGACTCGAGGACCGCGGCGTAGACGTCGCGCCCCGTGCCGCCCGGCATCTTCAGGTCGGTGATGATCAGGTCGTGGTCGCCGGCCGCGATCTTCGCCACCGCCTCGGGCACGTCGGACGCGGTGTCGACAGCGTGTCCGCCCAGCTCGAGCAGGTCCACCAGGAAATCCTGCATGCTCGTCTCATCGTCGATCACCAGCACTTTCAGGGGATCGATCGCGGGCGCCGGGAACGGCTTCGCCGCCTCATCGGCCTCCACGGCCTCCTGCCGGATCGGCAGGTCGATGATGAAGGTGGCGCCCTCGCCCGGCGGGCTCTCGACGCTCAGCCTGCCGCCGTGCTCCTGGACGATGCCGTTGCAGAGCGACAGGCCGAGCCCGGTCCCGTGTCCCTCTTTCTTCGTGGTGAAGAACGGCTCCAGGACGCGCTCGCGGATCTCCGGCGGGATGCCGGGGCCGTCGTCCGCGACGCGCATCTGGATGCGGTCCCCCACGATGCGCGTCGTGAGCCGGATTGTGTGCCCGTGGCGCGCCTCGAGCATCGCCTGCTCGGCGTTGTTGAGCAGGTTGAGCAGGACCTGCTGCATCTGGTGGAAGTCCAGCAGGGTGGCCGGCAGGCCGGGATCGAGCTCCTCGACGACCTTGATCTGATTGGCCCGCAGGTGATAGGCCTTGATCTCGAGGGTGCTGCGCACGACGCTGTTCAGGTCGGTGAGGCTCTTCTCGGAGGCGTGCTTGCGCGCGAAGGTCAGGAGGTTCCTGACGATCTTCGCCATCCGGCCGCCTTCCGCCGCGATCGTCTCCAGCTTCTTCTGCACCGGGGCCGAGAACCTGCGCTTCATCAGCAGCTGGGTGTACCCCACGATCCCGGCGAGAGGGTTGTTGATCTCGTGCGCCACGCCGGCCACCAGCTCTCCGAGGGCGGACATCCTCTCCGCGTGGAGGAGCTGCTCCTTGGCGCCGTCGAGGCGGGTCCTGACCTCCACGAGGGCCGCGCCCTGGGACTGCAGGCGGGCGGACATGCCGATGGCCCACAGGGTCGCCGCGGACGCCAGGGCGCCGAACGCCAGCGAGAAGAGGCAGGCCATGGCCCAGAAGAGGGTGCGGCCTGCCGCCAGGCGGGCGTGCACCACATGATCCTGCGGCTTGATACGCACCTCCCAGTCGGCGCCTCCGAAGTCGAAGGACTCCGAGACGGCAGGGACGGAGAGGTCGGAGGAGCCGCCCACGTCGCTGGCGAAGATCCCGGTGCCGGAGTCGAGCAGGACCTGCTCGTAACGCTCGGTCACCTCGGGCAGGACCATCGAATCGAAGTACTCCTGGCCGCGGCAGGCCCCGACGAGCGTCCCGAGCAGTCGGCCGTTGGCGACGACCGGCTCCACCAGGACGAATCCCCAGGTCCCGCCGAACAGCCGCATCGGCGGCGAAAGCATCGGCCTGAGGGCCCGGTTGGCCCGGACCAGCGTCTCGTAGCCGGGCTGGTGGGTGCGCGCGTCGAAGACCATGCTCCAACGGTCGGCGTCGGGAGGGTAGCTCCTCAGGATCCGCAGGGATCGATCGACATAGGCGATGTTGAGGCAGGCCGGGCTCATCTTGAGGGTGTTCGCGGCGTAGGTGAGGAACTGTTTCTCGCCGACCTTGCGGCTGCTGACGTAGAAGTTCGCCATCTGCCGCATGGCGGTCATGTGCTTCTCGAGGCCGCCCTGTATCCGCGTCGAGACGAGGCGGGCGACGACCCGGGCGTCACGTTGCAGCTCCTCGCGGCGGCCCGTCAGTTCCCTGGCGCCGGACCAGGCCGCGGCGCCCAGGCAGACGCCTGCGACCAGGGTTCCAGCCAGTGCCGCCTTCAGCCACTGAGACATTGAGAGACTCCGGCGCCCAGGCAATATGAGTTCTGGCGCCGGAGAGGGCAATGTCCCGGCCCCCTAAATCAAGGCCGGTGCTGGATTTAACAGGGGGCGGACGGCGGGGGGCCTTACTGGGTGGCCGGCCGCCAGATGGCGCTGATCGGGGTCACGTCGCCGGCGCTGCCGAGGTAGTACGGGATCCCGAATCCGTCCTCGAGCGTCCGCAGCACGCTGTAGTGGTAGAAGGTCTCGTCGTACGAGCCGGGAACGACGAGCGGGCTCAGGATGGCGCAAGGCACCTGGCCCCCCTGGGCCAGCAGGCCGCTCCTCGCCGCCATGCCTCCCGCCCGCTGGTCCTCGTCGTAGACGATGATGATCACCCCGTCCGACCCGAACGCCGGCGAGGCCTCGATCAGCGGCACCTCGCGCGCCAGGAAGGCGTCGAACTGGGTGTAGCGGTTGTTGATGGGCGCGCAGTTCCCCTCGCCGTCCTCGCAGCCATTCGGCAGGATGAGGTTAAAGTCCGCGATCTTGCCGCTGGCGAGCGCCTGGTTGAAGAAACCCATCGGGTCGGCCTGATCTCCCGCCGGGATGTCGTTCTGCAGGCACTCCTTCGACGGGTCGGTCGCGGACCAGACGCCGTTCGGCCCCTCGATGTCATCGAAGAGGATGGCCGGGTTCCCCGTGGTGTAGAAGCCGGTCAACGGGCAGGGGGTGTCGCCGGTGCAGGTCCCTCCCGACCCGGTGTCGCAACGGGCGGTGCCGCCTTCGAGCCAGGTCGTCCACGACTGGTTCGTGACATCGAGCTGGTGGAACAGGTTGTCGACGTCCTGGTGGCAGGCGGCGCCGTAATCCTGCTGCTCGCAGCGGGTGAACTGTCCCGACACCAAGGCGACGTAGTTCGCCTGCGACCAGTGCGTCGCCGCGTAGTACTGGGTGAACCATGCCGCCCGCGGCCTGAGCGTGTTCATGAGATAGGGGGTGTTCGTCGCGTCCAGGTGGTCGTAGGTCGTGTTCTCGCCGATGATCATGAAGACGTGCCCGAAACGGGGCACCCCCTCGAGGCGTTGCGCCGGGGAGGCCGCGACGGCCAGGGACGATACGAACGCCGCGAAAACCATGAAAAGCACACAGGACCGCCCGATCGATGCCATGGAAGACCTCCTTTGTCTGAGCCCGACCGGGGGGTTCGGGGAATGCTCGACTGGATACCACAAAAAAGAGGTCCGTGCAAGCGTCAGGGCCGGGGCACCGCTGCCTTCCTGGCGCGCGGCCGCCAGAGGCCTCCCTCGGTGAAGCAGATCCAGCCCCACTTCACCCAGCGCAGAAGCGCCTGGGCGAGCCAGAGCGCCCAGGCCAGCATCGCGAGCCGATAGAAGTACAGCGGCAGCGAGACCACCCAGGCGCGGGGCAGGGTGTCCCCCGCCCGATCGAGGTACCAGCGCAGGTCCCGCGCGGACGAACCGTTGCCGGAGACCTGCATCTCGGGGAGCCCGAGCAGGCCGTCCGTGATCGACCAGAAGAGCCCCGAGAGAGCCGCGGCGGTCGCCGCGACGATCAGGACCTGGAAGAGGTTGAAGCCGAGGTTGGACGCCGCCGCCCCTTTCTGCCTGCGCCAGCCGAGGGCGAAGAGCCAGCCGGCGATGGCGATGGCGATCCAGAGAGGCGCCTGCGTCAGCCCCATGCTGAGGAGGAACCAGTCCCGCCCGCGCAGCGGCGTGAGACGGACGCGCCCGAGCGCCAGCGACGCGAGCCCGCTGACGGTCAGGAGGCCCCAGAAGAGCACCGCCGGGCCGAGGCGTGGTCCGCCCAGGAACAATGTCCAGCGGTCCGCCGGCATGGCGATCGCGGTGCGCGCATTCACGCTGGCCGCCCCGAGGCGCACCTCGGACGTCCTGAAGAGGACCCGGATGCCGTCGCCCTGCCGCCAGGAAAGAGCGATCTGCTGCATCCCGGGGACGACGGGCAGGGTGACCACGCGCCCCTCCTGCCGGATCGGCAGGACGGCCTGGTTGATCTTCACCGACTGCAGCTCGACGTCGTCGGGAAGCGTGATCATGTGCTGCCCGCCGCGGCTGCTGCGCAGGGTGAAGTCGAGCGTGGCGTCGGTGGCGCGCAACCCGGGTGAGAACGCCAGGGAGCTTTGGTCGATGGTCAGGGTCTGGCCGGGCAATCCCTCCGGCCGGCTCACGGCCAGGGAGACCGTCTCCCCGGGCCACGGGCGCCACTCCAGCATCCTGGCGCCGGGCTGGTCGGGGCGGTTGATGAGCGGGATCCCCTGTGCCTCGGCGTGCCAGATCGGAGAGATCGCCACCAGCCAGACTTCGACCCAGGAGACCGCGCCGGGCGCGCGCAGCTTGATCGCCTCGGCCTGCGCCAGCGTCGACGTCCATCCGGCCTGCGAGACCTGCGGGCCCAGGCTCGCCAGGGCCCGTCCACCCTGCACGCGGACGTCGGGCGTGGTCACCGACTCGCCCGGCAGGAGCGGGACTTCGAGGAGGACCGCCGCGCCGGGAGGCGTCACGCGCACCACGCGGGTCTCCACCTGCCACGTGAGGCCGAGCGTCAGCTCGCGCTCGATGCGCACGAAGGGTGGCAGCGCGCCGGGCTCCAGGCTGCCGGCCGGCCCGCGCGGGCGGCCCCGCAGCTGCACCAGCTGCAACGAGTCCTCGGCCAGGCCGTCCTCGTGCAGCCCTTCGATGCGCCAGCCCTCGGCGCGCGCCGTCACCCGGTGCGGCTTGAGCGGCAGGGGAATCTGCACCGTGTCGCGGTCGGGAAGCGCTCCCTCCATCAGGACCTGGTGGGTGCCGGGCGCCAGCCGCAGCCAGAGGCGCCCGTCGGGAGTGCGGACGAGCCCCGCCGCGGCGTCGCCGTCGACCAGCACGCGTTCGGGGAGCCACTGGTCGGCGCCGCCGGGGAGGGGCACCGCGGTCGCCGCCGCGACGTCCATCTCGAGGCGGGCGCTGAGGAACGCCGGCCTGGCGTCAAGGGCGAGCCGCGGGCTGGAGGCGCAGTCCGGCCGGCAGCCGGGTGGCGACAGAAGGCGGGCGCGCAGATCGTTCAACAGGTCGGGCGGCGGGATCTCCGCCGCGAGAGACGGGCGCGTCGCGGCGGCGGCGAGCGCGCCGGCGAGGAGCGCCGGGACGAAGCCGCGCCTTAAACCCCATCGCCCGAGGAAGGCGACGGGCCAGGATAGCGCGCCGAAGCCGAACAGGCAGAGCGCCAGAAGCGCTATGAGCGCGACGCGCAGGAGATTCAGCAGGCGGTTCAGCGTCGGTGGAATCAGGATGAGGCGCAGGCGCTGCGCGCTCGTGACCGGCCCGCGCCATTCCAGGGTCGCCGTTCTCCACGTCCAGTCCGGGAGACCGGGCCCCGTCTGCACCACCGCCTTCGGGTCGGGCGCGTAGAGGGAGAGCTTCGCGGCGATCTGCGCCGAGGGCCTCGACTCCGGCAACTTCCCGGCCGGCACGTTCGAGCCGATGTACCCCAACGCCTGCATCTTCGAGCGGCTGATCTCGTCTTTGTCCTCCATGCCTGTCCCCGCGACCCCGCCCCCCTCGGCCTCCTGCTGGGAGTACGGAAAGGCCCTGCCGCCCCTGGCGAACCCCACCACGCTCTCTCCGGCGTAGAGCGTCTGCTCCAGGGCCGGGTAGATCGCCGCGCGCACCTGCTGGACCAGGAAGGGGGCGGCGACACAGACGAGGACCACCAGGGCGAGACGGTGGGCCAGGGTCACGACCTTGCGGATCCTTCCGTCGGGGAGCGCGCGCCGCAGCGCCTCGAAGGCCAGGACGGCGAGCGGCGACCAGGCCGGCGCGCCCGGCTCGATCCAGGTCAGGCCGAAGGCCACGAGGGCCAGCGCTCCCCAGCGGCGGCCCCACAGACGGGCCACCGACATGGCGCCGATCAAGACCAGGAACAGGTCGAGAAGCGTCCAGGAGGAGATCCAGGTCGCCGAGACGTCGTCCACGCCGGTGGCGCTGAACAGCCGCCAGGCGGGCGGGAGGTACAGCCAGGCGGTCACCTGCGTGAAGTCGTGGTCCCAGGCGACCGCGGGCAGCACCGAGGCGCCGCGCTCGAGGCGGCTGTCGGCCTCGAGATGGACGCTCTCCTGCCGCAGCTCGACTCCCGCGCTGCGGCCGGGGCCGAGGCGGGTGATGAATTGATCCCGACCGTCGATGGCCACGCGGCCGAGCTGCGCCGGCGGCGGCATCTCCAGCCTCCAGCCGCGCCGCATGGTGCCGGCGATCGCGTCGTGGATCGTGTAGCCGCCGCCGTCGAAGTCCAGCCAGATGGTGCGCTGCAGGGACAGCTGATCCGGCGCGGGGTCGGAATCGCCGCGCCGTTTCTCCGTGAGGGTCATGGTCTTGCCGGGCAGCATCAGATACGTCGGCAGTCCTTTCCAATCTTCCGGCAGCGTGGTCTGTTGCGGGTCGACGGCCTGAACACCCTCGACCTGGATGAGCCTCAAGGCGGGCCGCGCCTCGAAGACCCAGACCTCCTGGGGAGGCCAGTTCCCGCCCGCGGGAGGCGGTTGCAGTGAAGCGACCGGCCCATCGTGCCGCGCCTTGACCTCGATCACGAAGCGCCCCGGCCGCGCCTGGACGCGCAGGCCGCCGTCCGGATCGAGCCGGGCCGGCAACGGGCTGGAGAGAGACATGGCGATGAAACCGGGCGCGAGCGGCCTTCCCAGGACGACCTCGCGGCTCTTCCCCGAAACCTGGAGATCGAGGCGGGTGGTCAGGACGAGCGGGATGTCGTCGGTGACCTTCCGGCTCACCGTCATCTCGAGGCGATCCTCCGCCTGCTCGCCGCCCGGAGTCTTCTGCAGCCAGAGGCGCCCCTGCTCGTCGCGGGACGCGAAGGGCACGGCGCGACCGTGGATCGCCAGGCCGACGAGGCCGGTCCTGACGGGGACCTGCAGGAGCGAGGGGAGGGAGTCCCATTCGAACGCGCCGCCGAGCGCATGCCGCCCCGCCGGCAGCCGGACCGTCGGCGCGCCCTGCTGCGCCGTGACGCCGGCCGGGCGTCCGTCGACGCGCACTTCCTGGGGCCAGTTCTTCGCGTCTCCCGGGAGCGGCACCCACTGGTCATGTTCCACGATCCACTGCTGCGTGAACCGGCCGCCGCGATCCCCCAGGTCGAGGACCAGGCGCGAGGGCCAGGCGCACTCGCGCCGCTCGGCGTCCCCCTGGAAGAACGGGCAGAGCTCCTCCTCGTGGCCGAGCAGCACCCAGTCGATCCAGGGGCGCAACGGCTCGGGGATCCTTTCCTTCGAGATAGGATCCGCGGAGGCGATCGTGAGGACGGCCAGACCGATCAGGATCGCGAGAACGAGACGTTTCATGGATCCCCCCGGGGTCGGCGCGAGGTGGACGCCGAATGGCGGCAGGCTACCGCCACCCTCGTGACGGCGTCAAGGAGCGGGCGGGGCCCTGTCACGCCCGGGCGTCCTGGCGCCTATCCCTGGCGAGGAGGTGAGATCATGATGCGGTTCGTGAATCGTCTCGTTCCCGTCGCCGTCCTGATGGCGCTGCCCGCGGTCGCCCTGGCGGCCGGCAAGGCGGCCGAAGCGGCCTGTTGCTGCTGCCCGCTTTGCTGTCCCTGATCCCCGGGGGCCTTGCCAGGAGCCTGTCCTGAGGCCCCCGGAACGAAGAGCGGATGGAGCGTCTGCCACCCCCGGACCTGCAACGGCTGATGGAGCGGCTCGCCGATGGCGACCGCGAAGCGTTCCATCCGCTCTTCGAGTCGCTCTGGCCCTTTCTGCGCCGCTTCACGTCCCGGCACCTGCGGCCGGAGGAGTGCGAGGACGCGGCCCAGGAGGCCTTGCTGAAGATCTTCCGCCGCGCGGCGGAGTTCGAGCCGTCGCGTCCCGCCCTCGCCTGGGCGCTGGGCATCGCGGCCTTCGAGATCAGGACGGCGCGACGCCGGCGGCAGCGGCGGCGCGAGGAGCCGCCGCCCGAGGACGCCTTCGAGTCGCAGCGCCATCCGGACCCGACCCCCGAGGAGGCGGCGCTCACGCGCGACCTGGAGGCGATGCTGCGCGAGGCGCTGGGCGCGCTGCGCCCGGAGGACGCCGAGACGTTGCGGCTCTTCGCCCGTGGCGAGCGTGCGGCGGTGGCGGCGGCGACCTTCAGGAAGAGGGTCGAGCGAGCGCTCCGGCGCCTGCGCGCCGTCTGGAGGACGACCGATGAGCGTCCCTGACGGGGCCCTCGCCAGGCGCGCCAAACGCGCCTACGAGGCGGGCCGCCTCGAGGCGGCCGTGGGCCGCAGCCTCCTGCTCCTGCCGATCGTCGCCCTGGCGCTTTTCTGCTGCTCCGACCCGGCCCGGATCCTGATCAGCGGTCTGTGCCTCCTGGCCGCGGTGACCTTCTGCCTGTGGCGCGGCCAGGCGTACGGCCGCGGCGTCCGCCCGGGCCTCCTCGCCGGCATCGTCCCGCTCGCCGTCCCCCTCGCCGCCCAGGCGGGCGGCCACCTGTGCGACGCCGGCCGCTGCCTCCTGGTGCCCTCGGTCTGCATCCTGGCGGGCGCGGCGGGAGGCGTCGCCCTCGGGCTCCTCGCGCCCCGGCCCCGCGACGCGCACGGCATCCCCCTGGTCAGCGCCAGCCTCATCGCCGGCCTCGCCGGATCGGTCGGCTGCCTTCTCTACGGCCTCATCGGTCTCGGCGGGATGGTCCTCGGGCTTCTGGCGGGGGCCGCGCCGGTGCTCGCGGCGCGGCAGGTCAGATGATGGCGGCCTCTCCGGGAGGGCCCGGGGCGCCCGCCAGGGTGTCCGCGATGATCCGCAGGCCGCGCTCGAGCTGGTCCCTCGTGCGCGCCGCGCCGAGGCAGATCCGAATCGCGGCCGGTGGCTTTCCGGCGGCCGCCAGGAACGCCTCCGCGGGGGTGACGGCCACGCCCCGCTCGCGCAGGCGGGAGGCGAATTCGTCGCTCTTCCACGGCTCCGGGAGAGGCAGCCAGAAGTGGTAGCTGTGCGGGTGGGCCCCCGCCCGCGCCGGCCGCAGGATGCGCGCCGCCATCTCCAGCCGGGCCGCCGTCTCCTTGCGCCTGCGCTTCAGGATGAGGTCGGCGGTCCCGTCCCCGATGAAGCGCGTCGCCAGCTCCGCCATGAGCGGCGAGGCCATCCAGGTGGTCGCTCCCATCGCCGGCACGATGCGATCGAGCAGACGGCGGGGAGCCAGGAGATAGCCGATCCGCAGCCCCGGCGTGAGCGTCTTCGAGAGGCTGGTGACGTAGATGACGTGGTCGGGAGCGTGAAGCGCGATCGGGGCGGGACGCTCCTCCGGCAGGATGCCGTAGATGTCGTCCTCGAGGATCGTGACGCCATGGGCCTGGGCGATGGCCGCGATCCTCCTACGGCGGGCCTCCGGCATGATGCTGACGGTCGGGTTCTGGATCGTCGGGATGCAGTAGAGAAACCGGGGAGCGCCCGCCCTGCACGCCGCCTCGAACGCCTCCGGCTTGAGCCCCTGGTCGTCCATCGGCAGCCCCTGGATCTTGAGGTGCAGCAGGCCCGCGAGGGTCCGGAACAACGGGTAGGTGAGCGCTTCGGTGAGGACCAGGTCGCCCGGCGCGGCGAGGGCGGCGAGCGCGATCGACAGCGCCTGCTGCGCGCCGTTCGTGATCAGGATCTGATCCGGCCGGGCCTCGAAACCCGCGCGGGCGGCCCAGGCGGCCCCGGCGTCGCGATGGGCTGGCAGCCCGGCGTGCGGGAGATAGCTCAGGAGGCCCGCCAGGTCTTTGCGCCGCGACAGGTCCAGGAGCGCCCTCGCGACCTCGCGGTCCTCCGTCTCGCTGATCGGGAAATTGAGGCTCAGGTCGATGAGCGACGCCTCCCTGATGGCCGGCATCCCGAATTCGATCCGATCGTCGTCGGCGCGCCGCACGAAGGTGCCGCGCCCGACCTCCCCTGAAATCAGGCCGCGCCGCTGCGCCTCGGCGTAGCCGCGGCTCACGGTCCCGACCGTGACCCCCAGCGAGGCGGCCATGTCGCGGTGCGTCGGCAGGCGGGCCCCGGCCGCCAGACGGCCGCCCGCCACGTCGTCGGCCAGGGCGTCGGCGAGGGCGCGGTAGCGAGGGCCGCTCCGCCGGGTGAGGTCGGGAGTCCAGCTTGTCATGGTGACAATATTTACGTTGACATTTGAATCGAGTCAAGTACTTTATGTATCGAATCATTCGATCGATCACCGAGGCAATTGTATCGATTCATTCAGGAGCCCGCCATGAGCACCCGGACCTTCACCCCGAGCGAGAAGGAGATCCTATCGGCCCTCGACGCCATCGTCCGGCGCCGGGCCGTGAAGGCGGAGATCGATGCGGCCATCCTCAGACTCGAGCGGCGGCTCGCCTCGGACAGCGCCGCGCCGATGGCCTGGGAGACGCTGCCGTGTTCTCTGGATGACCCTGGCCTGCCGGCCGGCATCCGCTCGGGCTGGGTGTTCATCCTGCGCGCCGGGGCGATCACCGGGGCGGAGCGCCACCCGAACAGCCACCAGCGGACGTTGTCGTACCGCGGCCGCGGCGACCTGCAGATCCTGGAAGGGCCCCTCTGGCGCCGGGGCGTCCTGACGAGCGCCCCGTCGGCGTCCCTCGTGAAGAGATGGGCGTCGATCCCGCCGAACACCTGGCATCAGGTGGTGGTCGGAAAAAAGGCCGACTGGGTGGTGGTGTCGTTCCACACGGTCCCGGTGGAGGAGCTCGTCGAAGAGCGTCCGCGCTCCGACGGCCGGCGGGCGTACGAGCGCCGCCGGTACGTCGGCGAAACCGCGCGCTAGGGCCTTCCAAAGCGAGAATCGCTCATGCGAAACGACACCCCGCCTGCGGCTTTCGAGGTCCGCCGCGCCACGGCCGCGGACGCCCCCGTCATCGCGCGGCACCGCGCGCAGATGTTCACGGACATGGGCGAGCTGCCGCCCGCGCTGTACGACCCGCTGCTGGCGGCGTCGACGCGCGATCTGGAGGCCGCCATCCGCGCCGAGGACTATGTCGGCTGGCTCGCCGCGCCGCGCGGGGCGCCGCGGCAGATCGTCGCCGGCGCCGGGATGCAGATGCGCCGGATGCTGCCTCACCCTCTCCGCGGCCCCGGCGGGGTCCTCCTGGCGGGCGGCCGGCAGGGGCTGGTCCTCAACGTCTTCACCGAGCGGGCCTGGCGCCGGAAGGGCCTGGCGGGCCTGCTGATGCGGCGGGTGATCGACTGGGCCGCCGGCGCCGGCCTCGACACGCTGGTGCTGCACGCCTCGGCGGAGGGCCGGCGCCTGTACGAGCGGCTGGGCTTCGCGCCGACCAACGAGATGCGCTACCAGGGCGACCTGCATGCATGACGAAAAGGCGCGGGACGCCCGCGCCGGCGGGATCGAAGAAGGGCCGGAGGGCGGCGGGTCGCTCGATCCCCCGGACTGGGAGGAGGCGCGGCGGCTGGGGCATCGCATGGTCGATGACATGCTCGGCTTCCTGCGCTCCGTGAGGGACAGGCCGGCGTGGCGCCCCATCCCGCCCGAGGCGAAGGCGGCCTTCGGAAGCGAGGCGCCACGCAGCGGCACCGACGCCGCGCGCGTGTACGAGGAGTTCAAGAGGACCATCCTCCCTTACGGCCTGGGCAACGTGCATCCGCGCTTCTGGGGCTGGGTCATCGGCACGGGGACGCCGATTGGCATGCTCGCCGACCTGCTCGCGTCCGGCCTCAACTCGAACCTGTTCGGGGGGGAGCAGGCGGCGGCCTACGTCGAAGCCCAGGTGGTGGACTGGTTCAAGTCGCTCCTGGGCTTCCCCGCGGAGGCCGGCGGGCTCTTGGTCACGGGGGGCTCGGCCGCCAACCTGATCGGCCTCGCCGTGGCGCGCGACGCGCGGCTGGCCGGGGCGCGCGAAGGGGGCCTGCGCTCCCTGGCCGCGCGCCCGACGGTGTATGCCTCGGCGGAGGTGCACAACTCGGTCGACAAGGTGGTCGCGCTGCTCGGCCTGGGCACGACGGCCCTGCGCAAGGTGAGGGTCGATGACGGCTTCCGCATCGATGTGCCGGAGCTCGAGCGCATGATCGCCGCCGATCGGGACGCCGGGTGCGCCCCGTTCTGCGTCGTCGGCAACGCGGGCGCCGTCGCCACCGGCGCGCTCGACCCGCTCGACGCGCTCGCCGACCTTTGCGAGCGCGAGAAGCTGTGGCTTCACGTGGATGGGGCCTTCGGGTCGCTGGCCGCGCTCTCGCCCGCGCTGCGCCCGCTGCTGCGCGGCATGGAGCGCGCGCACTCCCTGGCGTTCGACCTGCACAAGTGGCTTTGCATGCCGTACGACGTGGGGTGCGTGATCGTCCGCGACCGCGAGGCGCAGGCCCGGACCTTCGCGGCACCGGCCAGCTACCTCGCGCCCCAGCGGCGCGGCGTGAGCGCCGGCCCCCATCGCTTCGGCGAGCAAGGGCTCGAGCTGTCGCGCGGCTTCCGGGCGCTCAAGGTGTGGATGAGCCTCAAGACGCACGGGGTGGAGCGGTACGCGCGCCTGATCGAGCGCAACGTCGCGCAGGCGCGCTACCTGGCGGACCTCGTGGAGGCCGCCCCCGACCTCGAGCTCCTGGCCCCCGTCGTGCTGAACATCGTCTGCTTCCGTTACGCGGGCCCGGGGATCCCGCCGGAAGGGTTGGAGGCCCTCAACAGAGAGCTGCTCCTGCGGCTTCAAGAGACCGGGGTCGCCGTGCCGTCGAGCGCCGTGGTCCGGGGCGCCACCGCGATCCGGGTCGCCATCGCGAACCACCGCAGCCGGCGCGAGGACTTCGACACGCTGGTCGCGGCGGTGCGGCGGATCGGGAGCGGGCTGGCGACGGAGCGACTCGGCTAGACCGCGGCGGCGGCCAGGTCGGCGGCGGGCTCCGGCTCGCCGGGCCGCTGGGAGGAGGCGAGCGCGTGCGTGCGCGCCACGAGCAGGTAGATCGACGGGACGACGAACAGCGTGAAGGCTGTGCCGATGATCATGCCGGTGACCAGCATGATGCCGATGCTGTTGCGGGCCCCGGCGCCGGGACCGGTGGCGAAGACGAGCGGCAGGTGGCCGACGACGGTGGCCGCCGTGGTCATGAGGACCGGGCGCAGGCGCGTGCCCGCGGCTTCGATGATGGCCCGCAGCCGATCGCGCCCCTGCTCCTGCAGGCGGTTCGCGAACTCGACGATCAAAATGCCGTTCTTCGAGATCAGCCCGACCAGGGTGATGAGGCCCACCTGGCTGTAGATGTTCAGGGTCGTCAGGCCGAGGAACGAGAAGAGCAGGGCGCCCGACAGGGCGAGGGGCACCGAGCCGGCCAGGATGATGAACGGATCGCGGAAACTCTCGAACTGGGCGGCGAGGACCAGGTAGATCAGGATGGCCGAGAGCACGAAGATGCCGAGGAACCGGCTGCCCTCGGTGCGGAGCTGCCGCGACTCCCCGGCGTAGTCGACGGTGTATCCCTGCGGCAGGCTGGCCTTCGCCTCCTTCTCGAGAAAGCCGAGCGCCTGATCGAGCGACGTCTGCGGCGGGATGACCCCCTGGATGCGCACGGCGTTGAGCTGCTGGAACCGCTTGAGCTCGCGGGGCTCGGTGGTGGTGCGCAGCGTGGCGAACGTCGACAGCGGCACGAGCCGGCCGCCGGGCCCCGTGACGTAGACGCTCTGCAGCTGCTCGGGCGTCAGGCGCTCCGACCGTTTCATCTGCGGGATGACCTTGTAGCTCCGTCCCTGGATGCTGAAGCGGTTGACGAAGTTGCCTCCGAGCAGCGTCGAGAGATCGGCGCCGGCCTGGCTCATGTCGACGCCCTCGGAGCGGACCTTGTCGCGGTTGAACACCACTTCCGCCTGGGGCTGGTCGAACTTCACGTCCGTGTCGGCGTAGAGGAACAACCCGCTGCCGAACGCCTTCTGCACGATGCCGCCCGCGAGCTCGGCCATCTGCGCCGGCTCGGCCGTGGACAGGATGATGAACTCCACCGGGAAGTCCCCGCCGCCGGGCAAGGGCGGCGGCGTCAGGGGGATGGTGCGCACCCCGGGGATCTTCGACAGCGCCGCGGCCGCCTCGAGGTGGAGCTGCTCGGTCGTCTTGCGCCTCTCGCTCCACGGTTTGGTGACCATGCCGCCGAAGCCGCCGGTGGGCGTGGTGATCTGGAAGGTAACGTCGCTCTCCGGGAACGACAGGAACACGTCGCCGATCTTGGACGCGAAGAGCCGGGTCTGATCGAGCGTCGCGTTGGCGGCCGACTGGATGATCGCGAAGACCACACCCTGGTCCTCGGACGGCGCCAGCTCCCGCTGCGAGAAGAGGTAGAAGGGCGCCATGAGCGCCACCACGAGGACCCACAGGACGAGGACGACCGGCCGGAACTGAAGCGTCCGGGACAGGAGGCGCGTGTAGAGACGGCGGACGGCCTCGAACCGCCGATCGACGAAGCCGGCGAAGCCGCGCTCGGTGTCGCCGGCGTGCAGGAGCTTCGAGCCCATCATGGGCGACAGCGTGAGCGCCACCACGCCGGACACGATCACCGCGCCGGCGAGCGTGAACGCGAATTCGCGGAACAAGGCCCCGGTCAGCCCGCCCTGCAGGCCGACGGGCGTGTACACGGCGGCGAGGGTGATGGTCATGGCGATGATGGGTCCGACGAGCTCGCGGGCGGCGTGGATGGCGGCGTCGAAGGGGGGGGTGCCCGAGCGCAGGTGCCGCTCCACGTTCTCGACCATGACGATGGCGTCGTCGACGACCAGGCCGACCGAGAGGACGATGGCGAGCAGGGTGAGCAGGTTGATCGAGAAGCCCGCGATCAGCATCAGGAAGACGGCGCCGACCAGGGAGATCGGGATGGCGACGACCGGGATGATCACCGCGCGCACCGAGCCGAGGAAGAGGAAGATGACCACGATGACGATGACCAGGGTCTCGGACAGGGTCTTGAGGACCTCGTCGATGGCGTTCTCGATGTAGGCCGTGGAGTCGTAGGCGACGCCGGCCTTGATCCCCGCGGGCAGCTGCTCGCGGATCTCGGGCAGGGTCTCGCGCACGCGCCTGATCACATCCAGCGAGTTGGCGGTCGGGAGCACCCAGAGGCCCATGAACGTGGCGGTCTGGCCGCTGAAGCGCACGTCCACGTCGTAGTTCTCCGCTCCGAGCACGACGTCGGCGATCTCACCCAGCCTGACGATGACGCCGTTCTCCTCCTTGACGACCAGCCGGCGGAAGTCCTCGGCCGTCTTGAGGTCGGTGTTGGCGATGAGGTTCACCGACACCATCGACCCCTTGGTGCGGCCGAGCGCCGACAGGTAGTTGTTGCGCGCCAGGGCGTCGCGGACCTCGGAGGGAGAGATGTGCAGCGCGGCCATTTTGTCCGGCTTGAGCCAGACGCGCATGGCGAACGTGCGGCCGCCCAGTATGTCGGCGCGCTGCACGCCGCTGACGGCGGTCAGCTTCGGCTGCACGACCCGCGTCAGGTAGTCGGTGATCTGGTTCTGATCGAGCGCGTCGGAGGAGAAGCCGATGTACATCGCGGCGAACTGGTTGTCCGCCGTCTCGAGCTCGATGATCGGCGCCTGGGCCTCCGGCGGAAGGTCGTTGCGCACCTGGGCGACCTTGGTCTGAATCTGGGTGAGCGCGTCGTTCGTGTCGTAGTTCAGCCTCAGGTGCACGGTGATGGTGCTCAGGCCCTGGGCGCTCGAGGACTCGACGTAGTCGATGCCGTCGGCGCTGGCGATGACGCGCTCGATCTGCGTGGTGATGAAGCCGCGCACGAGATCGGCGCTGGCGCCCACGTAGACGGTCGAGACCCTTATGACCGCGATGTCGCTGCGCGGGTATTGCCGCACGGCCAGCGTGCGGATCGATTGCAGGCCGGCGATCAGGATGATCAGGTTGACGACGATCGCCAGGACCGGGCGCCTGATGAAGAGGTCGGTCAGCCTCATCAGTTGTCCTCGGGCGCGGGCTTCGGGTCGTTGGCGGGCTGGATGTTGTTGTCCACCTCGACGGCCGCGCCGTTTCGCAGCTTGAAGGCGCCCGAGGTCACCACCTCGGCCCCGGGATCGATGCCGGAGAGCACGGCGACCTGGTCGCCCCGCGCGCTGCCGATCTTCACGAACTGCTGGCGCACGCCGCGGTAGGTCCCGCCGTTCTGCCCCTTCAGGTCCTCGACGATGAAGACCGAGTCGCCGTACGGCGCGTAGGCGATCGCCGAGGCCGGCAGCGCGACGACCCGGTCCCTGGTGTCGAGAATCACGCGCGCCGTGACGAACATTCCGGGCCGCAGCCGGCCCTTGGGGTTCTCGAGCGTGGCCTGGACCCGCACGTTGCGGGTCGAGGCGTCGACGACCGTGTCGACGGCCGTGATGCGGCCGGCGAACTCCACGCCGGGGAGGCCCTCGGCCGACACGCGCACCTGCGCGCCGGAGCGCATCCGGGCCAGCTCCTGCTGCGGGACGTCGAAGTTGACGTAGATCGGATCGAGCGACTGCAGGGGCGCGACCGGATCGCCGCTCTTCAGGTACTGGCCGAGATTGACCTGCCGCAGGCCGAGGATCCCGGCGAAGGGGGCGCGGACCGTCTTGCGCTCGATGCTGGCGCGGATCTCGCCGGCGCTTCCCTCCGCCTGCTTCTGCTCCGCGTCGGCCGTGTCATAGTCGGCCTGGCTGCTGATGCCCTGCTCCCTGAGCCCCCGAAAGCGCTCCAGGTTGAGGTGTGTCAGCTGCAGCCGGGCCTCCGCGGCAGCCAGCTGCGCCTGCTCCTGGCGCGTATCGAGCTGCACCAGCACATCGCCCGACGCGACCTCGTCCCCCGACGCGAACAGGATCTTCTGGACGATGCCCGGCAGATCGGCGCTGACCACCACCCCGTTGACGGCCGCAACCGTGCCGATGGCGCCCAGGCTGCCTTGCCACACCTCCTGCCGGGCGATGATCGTGGTGACCGCCTCGGGAGGAGGCTGGAACGACGACGATTGCGCCGCCGAGGCCTGGATCTTCCGGAACTTCAGGAAACCGACGGTGCCGACGAAGGCGGCCAGCGCCAGCAACATGATGACCATTCGCTTTGCCATCTGCACGAACCTCCGACCGGAATGTTCTTTGCGGCCGACATTGTACCAGCCCGGCGGGCGGGCCGGCAGTCGTAAGGGCCGGGTCCCCGGGCGGGCTCCTCGATACCCCGCGAGCCATGATTCTGCTTGACTGGATGCGTAGACCGCAGTATCTAGATGCAGGTCCAGGTGGATAGGTACCAGCCCCTCGCAGGAAACGTGTCAGGACGCCGCGCGGTTCGGGCTTACTTCATGCGAATGAGATTCCGCGTGAGAGCGGGCGCCCCGGCGGTTCTCCGCTTGGCCGTCATGGGCCTGGCGGCGGCCTGCGTGGCGACCGTTTGCACCCTGGCCATCCGCCCGGCCGCACATCCTGCCCTCGGTCCGGCCGCCCGGCAGATTGATGCGCCAGGCGCCTCCCGCCGGAAGCCTCACACGACCATCGAGCCGACCCTTCCCGTGGCCCTCGAGGCGCGGCTGGTCTCGGTGAGCGCGGCGGCGCGCGGCGGCACGGCCCGCCTCGAGATATCGCTGGCGGCCGACGCCGACGTCGAGGAGCTGACCCTGGACCTCCAGTTGCCGGAGGGGCTGCGCGTCGAGGACGGGACGCCCACTCACGGCTGGAGGACGGCCCTGAGGGCGCATCAGCCGAGGCTCTACGCGGCGGCGCTGGCGGCCGATCGCAACGGTGCCTTCCCGATCCGGGCCGAGGTGTCGTTCCGGCTGGCCGACGGCCGGTCGTTCCGGGCCGGCCAAGGGGCGACCCTGCACCTCGGCACCCGCCCGCCGGAGGGCCGCTTCAACGCGGGCGCCTACGAGTTCAGGGGCGTCCCCCTCGAGGACCTGCAGCGGTGAAGCGGATCCTCCTGGCCCTGTGCCTCGCGGCCAGCGGCGCGGCGCCGGTCTTCGCCGATTACAACGTCAGCGGGCGCTTCCTGTACGTCGACCGCGAATTCGACAGCAACGGCTTCACGGGAGTCGAGCCGCAGGTCCCGATCCGCTTCGCCGACGTCCAGGTCGTCTCGGGCAACAAGATCATGGCGGCCTCCGCCACGGACGGCCAGGGCCTCTTCTCCTTCACGGTGCAGGACAACCTGACCCGCGATATTTACGTGCGCTGCCTCGCCCGCCACCAGACGACGACCGGCGTGCCGATCGACGTCCGCTCGGGCAACCAGTCGGGCACCATCTGGTCGATCGCCAGCCAGATCTATACCGCGCACGCTCCGAACCAAAATGTCGCCGTCGGCACGCTCGTGGCGGTGCCGGGAACAGGGGGCGAGGCCTTCAACCTTCTGGACGTGGCCGAGATGGGGGCCGATTATCTGCAGTTCCTCCGAGGCCCCGGGCCGGGGCCGCTGCTCCTCATCATCTTCAACGCCTCCAACCCGAACCTCTCCACCGACACCGGCAACACCATCATCATGGGCAACAGCGCCGGGTACGACGACACGGTGGCCCTGCACGAGATGGGCCACTACGTCGTGTTCAACTACTCGAAGACCGATGGACCCGGCGGAGAGCATCACCTGAGCGACTGCAACCAGGACATCAGGCTGGCGTTCGAGGAGGGGCACGCCACGGCCTGGGGCCTCAGCGTGCGCCGGCATTTCAACCTGCCGCACAGCAGCCTCTACGTCCGGACGTTCGGCCTGCCCGGCCCGGGGAACCTCTGGTTCTACTTCGACGTCGAGACCCAGCAGCCGTTCCTCTGCCATGGCGCCACGAGCGAGACGACCGTCCAGACCGCTCTCTGGGATCTGATGGACGGCCCTGCGACGACCGACGAGAGCCCGGGGGTGGAGGAGCCGTGGGACCTGCTGCAGAACCAGGACGCCGCCTACTGGAAGGTGATGACTCTGTATCTGCCGACCGCCGCCAACGTCAGCCTCGAGGATTTCTGGGACGGCTGGTTCTACCCGACCGTCGCCAACGGCCACTATCCCGAGATGGTCGCGATCTTCAGGGAGCTCGAGGTCGAGTACTTCCCGGACTCCAACGAGCCGGACGACACCCTGGGCGATGCACCAGACCTACTTCGCCGATCGCAACAACGACCTGCTGGGCGAGCCCGACCCGGACGTCTTCGCCCTCGATCTGGTCGGAGGCACGAGCTATACGCTCGAGACCCTCAACCTCCTTTCGGACGCCAATACCGCCCTCGATCTCTTCGGCCCCGACGGGGCCACGCTGGTGGCGACGAACGACAACCGGAGCGCCTTCGACCCCTCCTCGCTCATCGTCTACACGCCGCCCGCCTCGGGACGGCTCTACCTGCGCTCCTACCACGCGGCGGATTGGGGCATCTACGGATCGTACGACCTGCGGGTGCACGCGAACGGCTCCACGACGGACAACGACCTGGACGGGTACACCAGCGACATCGACTGCGACGACAGCCGGCCCGCGGTCCACCCGGGGGCGCCCGAGGTCTGCAACGGCCTCGATGACGACTGCAACGGGCGCATCGACGACGGCCTCCCCACTTCGACGTTCTACCTGGACGGCGACCACGACGGGTTCGGGGGCTCGGTCAGCGTCCAGGCCTGCGGTCCTCCGCCCGGCTACCTCGCCAACAACGGCGACTGCAACGACTTCGACCCCAACGCCTGGGCGGTCCCGGGAGAGGCCCAGGACCTGACGGTCCCCGATGCGGTGACCTTCCAGTGGGCCCCCCCCGCGGCGCTGGGTGGGACGACCGAGGTCTATAACGTGATCCGCTCCGGCACCTCGTCCGATTTCGTCTCGGCCGCCACCTGCGTGGCGTCGCGGATCATCCCCACCACGACCACCGACCAGGATCTGCCGGCTTCCGGGCAAGGGTTCTTCTACCTGGTCGCGGCCGGAAACGCCTGCCCCAACTCGCCGGGGCCGCTCGGCACGCAGTCCAGCGGGCTCCCGACGCCGGGGCGCAGCTGCCCCTAACGGGCATCAGCGGGAGACAGCGCCCTCCAGCCGAAGCGCCCCGTTCCTTCGGGTGGGCAGGAGCCTCGCCGAGTTCAGGATGAAGGCCGACTCCGAGGCGACGTGGATGAACGCCGCCACCACGGGGTTCAGCATGCCGAAGGCCGCGAGCGCCACGCCCGCGCAATCGAGCAGCAGCGTTCCGGCGAAGTTCGTCATGATGATCCTTCGGCAGCGCCGGGCGAGCCTCAAGGTCTCGACGAGCTTCAGAAGGTCGTCTCCGAGCAACACGATGTCGGCGCTCTCCCGCGCCACGTCGGTCCCGGAGCCCATGGCCACCCCGACGCTCGCATGCATCATCGCGGGAGCATCGTTGACGCCGTCGCCGACCATGGCGACGCGCCGCCCCTCGGCCATGAGCGCCTTCACACGCTCCAGCTTCCTTTCGGGAAGCTGCTCCGCCGTGATCTCATCGACGCCGAGGGCTTGTCCGATGCGCTTGGCGACGCTGTACGAGTCGCCGGTCAGGAGAATCGTCCGCAGGCCCATGTCCTGGAGCGCATGGATGGCCTGCACGGCCTCGGGTCGCAGGACGTCTTCGAAGCGTAGTGTCCCGAGAAACCGTCCGCCGCGCGCGACGAGGATCTCCGAGGAGGCGACCTGGTCTCCAGGGACATCGCCCATCGCGACGTTGCGCTCGGCCAGGAGGGGCCGGTTGCCGACCACGATCTCCTCCCCGCCGACCGAGCAGACGATCCCCTTCCCGGGAATGGAGGTGAACCGCTCCGGCTCGACGGTCGTCAGGGACTCCTCGGACGCCTTCTTGACGACGGCGCGGCCGAGCGGATGCTCCGAGGGCCGCTCGGCGATCAGGGCGGTGCCAAGAAGGATCCGCCTCGATTCTCCCGGACAAGGGTGCACACCGACCACCTCGGGGCGTCCGAACGTCAGGGTGCCCGTCTTGTCCAGGACGACAGTATCGACGGCGGCGAGCGTCTCAAGGTGGATGCCTCCCTTGACGATGACACCGTACCGTGCGGCCCGCCCGACGGCACCCAGGATGGCAAGCGGCGTACCCGTCGCGACGCCGCAGGCGCCCGCGACGATGACGACCGAGATCGTCGAGCGGAGGTCCCGGGTGACGACGAACGTCAACGCCGCGCAGGCCAGGGCGAAGTAAACGATCCACCCGGCGAGCCGATCGGCCGTCTTCTGGATCGGAGCCCGTGAGCGCTCCGCCTGCTCGACGGCCTGGATGATCCTGCCGAACGAAGTGTCGCGCCCGAGGCGTGTCACGTGGATCTCGAGGGCCCCCGACTGGTTGATCGTGCCCGCGTGGACTTCGGATCCCGGCACCTTCTCGATGGGCAGCGATTCGCCCGTGATGGCCGACTGATCGACGAAGGAATGTCCCTTGACGACGGTGCCGTCGGCCGGTACCCGGGCGCCGGGCCTCAGGACGATGCGGTCGCCGACCTGGACCATCTCCGTCTCCACGTCATGGGGCCGGCCTTCCCGCAGGATCACCGTCCGTTGCGGCGCAAGGACGAGGAGCTCCTTGATGGCCCGCCGGCCCCGGCCGACCGTGAGCTCCTCGAGGACCTCCGCGGCGAGGACGAAGAAGAGGATGGCAAGCGCGGTGACGCATTCCCCGATCGACAGCGCCGCGAGCAGGGCGATGGTCATCGAGAGCTCCATCGTCATCCGCCGCTGGCGCAGGTTCTGCAACGCCTTCTTGAAAACCGGATAACCGCCCAGGAGCGTGACGGCGATCCCGATCGGGCCGAGGACCGGTGATGACACCGGGACCCGGAACCCGATGGCCAAGGCAGCGAGCGCCACGAGCCCGATCCGGACCACGTCGGACGCTCGCGGGGCGGCATCGAGGGGAGACGGCGGGATAGTGCCCATACCTTCGCCTCCGTTCACGGGCTTGAGCCAGGAGGATGGAGGTGGCGGGGAGAATGGACCTCCCCGCCACCTCCTCTCTCCCGGGACGGTTCAAAAACGATAGCGAACCCGCGCCGCCAGGGTGCGCGGCGGGATGACGTGCGTGCCTCCGAAGATCGACTCGATGTTGTAGACGCCTTCCTTGTCGAAGGCGTTCAGGAGATCCACCTGGATCGTCAGGGGCGTCTGGTAGTGATCCAGGTCGATCCCGGCGGAGAAGTCCCAGATCGTCCGGGGAGCGATCCGGTTCGGGTCGAAGCGCTCCCCGCTGTGGACCCGCACGAAGGGGGCCGCGAAGGCGTTGTCCGGATCGGCGGCGAGATCGGCCGGGTCGGCGTCGGTGACCAGCCCCGAGTCGTAGCGGCCGTTCGTGCCGACCCAGAAGCCGCTCTTGCCGATATCGTACGTCCAGCCGGTCTGGATCTGCAGCGCCTGGTCGTGATCGATGAGGAACTCGCCCGCCGTTAGATCGTTCACGGCCCCCTGGTCGAGGAAGAGGCCGCCCACCGGCGGGGCGCCGTAGATTGCCCGCGTATGGCCCACCGAGACGAAGCCCTTCACGCCCGCGGTCTCGGCCAGGTCGAGCCTGATGTTCCAGCCGTGGAATCGTCCGTGCGAGAAGGCGAGCGGGAAAACGATCCCCGTATTGAGGAACTGATCCTGATCCCCGGCGAACTGCCCCTGGCGCTGCCAGAAATCGACGTCCAGCCGCAGGCGCGACCCGAGGGCCTGCTGGAACCCGGCGTCGTAGGCGTTCTGGCGCTCCGAGCGGACCAGCAGGACGCCGCCGCCCAGGGCCCGCGACGCCTGCACGGCGGGGGGGACGAGCGCGTCCGCCGATGCCGAGGAGCTGAGGAGGATGTTCTCGAACTCGGGGGTGTAGAGCACCCGGTTGTAGGACACCCTGAACACCGTCCGGTTGCCGGGAAGGGTGTAGGCGAGACCGATGCGCGGCTCGAGCTGCGCGTCGATGACCGGCAGGTTGTTACGGTCGTAGCGCAGCCCGAGGTTCGCCGTGAAGCGCTTCAGGCGTATGTCGTCCTGGACGTAGCCGGCGTAGTAGGTCCCCGTGCGGGAGTCGTGGAACTGGAATTGCGAGCCCCCGCAGGAGGTGACGCGCGCGCCGCCGCACGGCGTCAGATCGTACGGATCGAGGTTAGGGTTGTGGTCGGCCGAGGAAGGATCGTTGAGGTTCGGGTCGGTGATGCCGAAGGCGAAGCGTTCCTCGATCGGGACGCGCTTGATGACGGCCCCCACCTTGAGCTCGTGGACCCCGGCGAGCCAGGTCATCGACGGGTTGATGCCGTAGTTGTCGAGCGAGCGGTCGGAGAACGCCGTCACGGGCGTGTCGTTCGCGGAAGGATCGAGCCGGTAGGTCGAGAAGCGGCCGAACAGGCTCACGTCGAGGAAGCTCCTGGCCGAGTGGATGTGCTGCCAGCCCAGGTTGAAGTTCTGGTCCCGCGTCGTGACGCGCTGGTCCTGGCCGGCCAGCTCCTGCGTGAAGGTGTTCGGCACGCCGCGCCGCGTCTCTCCCAGGAGGGCGGTCAGGCGGAACTTGTTGATCGCGCTCGGCGCCCAGTCGAGCCGCACGAACCCGCGCGAGGTATCGCCATGGTTGTTGAGGTTCGCCGGGTTCACCGGATCGAGGAAGCGATCGGACTGCGATCCGTTGATGGAGGCGAAGATCCCGAACTTTTCCGTGCCGTAAGTGGTCGAGAGGCCGCCCTCGTAGGTGCCGAAGCGGGAGGCGCCCGCCAGGACGTCCCCCTTGAGCGGGCCGGAGGCGAGCCCCGACTTGGTGGCGAGGTTGATGACCGCCCCCATCTTCTCGCCGAACTCCGCCGGGACGTTGCCGTAGATCACCTCGATCGACTGGGCGATCCCGGGATCGATGGAGTTGGAGAATGTGGCTCCGGTCTGGTCCGAGATCGTCTGGCCGTCGATGACGTACTCGCTCTGGCTGTGCGCCCCCTGGAAGTGGAAGCGGCCGTTCTCGTCCTTGGCGAAGCCCGGGGTCGAGGTGATGATCTGCTCCATGGCGCGCGTCGCGCTGGTCGCCGGCGCCTTGGCGATGAACGACTTGTCGATGTCGACGTGGCTGATCGAGGTGTCGGTCTCGAGCTGAGCGGCGTTCTTGTCCGACTTCACCGTCACCTTCTCGGTCAGCGACGGTGTCAGATCGATCTTCACCTCCATCGGAATGGGAGAGCGGACCTCGACCTGCAGGTACACCGCCTGGAACGAGGGGACCTCGGCCTGCAGCAGGTAGGGGTTGAAGGGGACGTTGGGGAAATCGAAACCGCCGTCGGGGCCGGTGGTCGCCTCGGCGAAAAAGCCGCTGAGAGCGTTGCGGAGCTGCAGCACGACTCCCGGCCTGCCTTGACCGTCGGGGCCCAGGAGGCGGCCCTTGATCGAGCCGACCGCGCCGGCGGCGCCGGGCGGAGAAGCGAACTGACCGAACAAGAGAACCAGCCCGACAAGGAAGGAATGAAGGACGCGCTTGACCGATCGAGACATTGCAAAGCCTCCGTGACCCGCATGAAAGGCACGAGCGCGCCCGGCCGGCGTCACGGGACGTGCGGCGGAAGACGCGCGTCTCAGGACGTGGCTGGGGAGCCTTGTGCCTGTTTAGAGATCCGTGCCGCCGTCACGCACAGGTGACGGCATACCGGGACTGCCTAGGCGGCGAGGGTCGGTCGGGACGGAGGAGCGCGGGAAGAACGGCTGCGGGAAGGCCCGGGGTCAAAAGGGCACGACGACGTGGCCGGCACGGTCTCCGCCACGCGGAGCGGGACGGAGAGGACGACCGTTCCCCCGGGAGCGGGGACGGGGACGTGCGAGGCGAGGCAGGCGAAGCAAGTGCCCACCTGCAGCGCCGGCGCCCCAGGCCTCTCGATCGACGCGGTCTTGGAGATGGGTCCCGGCAGGCCGTGGTTGTGGACCGCCGCGATGACGGAAAAGGCCGCCATCCAGACTGCCAGGAACACCACCACCCAGCGAAGGCATGGACGAGACGTTCCATCACGGATCATCTTCGACCTCCTCAGGTGTGCGGGGAGTATACGGCGCTGCCGGGCCGCGGGCAAGCAGGGAACGGCCGGCAGGGAGCGGCCGCCAGGGGGCGGCCGGGAATCGAGGGTGATCCGGATGGTGCGCGCCGCCCGCCTGGGGCGCTTCGGCTACTCTGGCCTCAGGGCCGATCGGCCAAACCTAGGTGCAGTTGCCGATGATGCAGAACCCCTTGTAGTTGGTGCACTGCGAGGCGGTGTTGACGGGATTGCACGCCTCGTTGTGGCGGCTGCCGCCGCACGCCTTGAAGTTGCAGGTCGGCTTGGCGAAGGCCTGCGGCACGGCGAGGCTCGAAAGAGCCGACACGTACGGGTTCTGGTTGGGGCCCGGAGAGCTGAGAAGCACGGAGACGAACGTGACCACGGCGATCAACAGGAAGAAGCGGAGAGCAAATTGAACCGACCTGCGCATGCGGTCATCCTCCTTGTCGACTCGGTCGCTGGTCAGGGGACCCCGGGCGGCCGAGTTC
>QHXZ01000032.1 GCA_003223165.1 Acidobacteriota bacterium | reverse complement strand
AAGACCGGCGCGTGGATCGCCTCGCCGAGGGCGCGACGCGCCTTCAGGTTCGAGGCGGCGAGCGGAGCGATCTTCGTGTGCTCGTCCTCGAAGATCGCCTTGATCTGAACCTTCTGCCCGTCGCTGAGGTCGAGCTTGGAGAGCTGCGACTTCATTCCCCAGCCGTGCTCGCCACCGGCGCCGTGCCAGCCATGCGGCCGATCCATGTTGCGTGATCCGGCCAGGGCGGCGCCGACCGCCGCGAGGCCGGCCAGGGCAAGGCCGACGGCCAGCGGCGCACGCTTCGTTCTGGGTTTCAAGGTTCTGGGGTTCATGGGTCTCTCCTCC
>QHXZ01000031.1 GCA_003223165.1 Acidobacteriota bacterium | reverse complement strand
CCGGCACCAGGAAGAGCGAATGGCCGAAGGTGCGGCGCATCAGGAGGGCGGCGGGGCTGCCGGTCAGGTGGACGGCGGCGTCCAGGTCGGGCAGGTTCGAGGCGATGGCCAGGATCGGGACGCTCTCCGGGCCGATCCGGCGGCGGAAGAGGGCGTTGGCCATGGCGACACCGACGAGGGTGTGCGTGACCGGGTCCACGGCTAGAGGCCGAAGTCGCTCTTGTGGTAGAGGGGGATGTAGCGGTAGCGAGCCAGGGCCTGGTCGCCGCCCTGCTCGCGGTCGACGACCGAGATGACGACAACCACCTGGAGCCCGGCCTCCTCCACGTTCCGGATGGCCTGCAGGGTCGAGCCGCCGGTCGTGACCACGTCCTCGACGATGGCGACACGTGATCCATCGGGGACGTCGTTCTCGATCAGGCGCTGGGTGCCGTGGTCCTTGGCCTCCTTGCGCACCAGGAACGCGCGGATCGGGCGGGGGGCGGCCGCGGCGGCGGCGCCGGCCGGGCTGGCGGTGTCGTGGGCCCGACCGGGACCGCGGGTGCCGGCGCCGGCGCGCCCGACCGAGGCCGCCCTCTCCCAGGATCGGCCGGCCACGTGCCCGACGATCGGGTCGGCCCCTATGGTCGGGCCGCCGATGGCGTCGATGGGGCGGCCGTCCCGGCGGGCGAGGTCGTCCAGCACTTCGAGGATCAGGGTGCCGATGAGGTGGATCCCCTCGGGGTCGAGGGTGGCGCGCTTGCAGTCGAAGAAGACCTTCGAGCGCTGGCCGGAGGCCAGGAGGAAGTCGCCGTGCAGGACGCACTTCTCGCGGATCAGCGCCTGGAGCCGGGCGCGTGGCCCGGATAGGCCGCCAGCGGCTGACGATCCGCGCTCTTTCGACACGTGCCCCCCCCTCCCGGAAGCCCCCTCCGCAGGGCGTTTGCTATAATAGCCGCGTTACGATAGCCATGTCATCCACGCCCCGACCGCCCCGGCCCCGAACGCCCCGGGGAAGCGATCTCGGTCGCCGCGCTGGCCGCGGCGCGGCTGCTGCGCCTGACGCCTCTGCACGGCCCGCGGCCGAGCGGCCAGCGGGTGCGGGACGCGCTGGAGATCCCGCGCTGGGCGCTGCTGCTGACCGTCCTTTTGACCTTCCTCCTCTTCCTGTCGTTGCTCATCGTCTTCTTCCTGCCGACGCAGGCCTCGGGGTCGGAGGCGGACGGCATCAACTTCGACAAGCCGACGAAGGAATGGTACCAGGGGCCGGTGCGCTACATCATCACGCGGCAGGAGGTGAAGGCGTACAAGGCGCTCGAGAACGAGATCGACCGGCAGAACTTCATCGACTGGTTCTGGCAGCGGCGCGACATCGTCCCGGAGACGCCGCAGAACGAGTTCCGCGACCGCTTCGAGCAGCGGACCTTCGAGGCGACGCGCAAGTTCAACTTCACCACCAAGCCGGGCTGGAAGACCGACATGGGGAAGATCTACATCCTGGTCGGGCCGCCGGACGAGATCAACAGCGACCTGATGGGGAAGTCGCATCGGGGCATCGTCACCTGGGTGTACCGCAGGCCGCCCTTCCCCGACCTGAACGCCAACACGGTCGTCGCCTTCGCCCGCGACCCGAGCGGCGACTTCGTGGTCAGCACCAGCCCAACGATGGACTCCGACGTGGCCCGGGGCCTGCGCTTCAGAAGGGAGAAGATGACGGTCGACGGGCAGATGCTGGTGCCGGGCCTGGCCGACCCGGTCTACACGAACGCGGGTGCTCCGGTGTACCAGAGCGAGCTGCAGACGATGATGACGCTCGGCCGCCTGCAGCAGCTGCCGCCGAAGGAGGAGGAGCTCTTTAAGTCGTTCGTGGCGGCCAAGGAGTACTACGGGTCGATCCCGCTCGACTCGCGGGTCGATTTCTACCAGTCCGGGAAGGAGGGGACCTACACCACCATCACCGTCGGCATCCGCAGCAGCAGCGTGCAGTACCGCGCGCGCGGCGGCAAGGAGGTCCCGGACGTGGTGGTGTTCGGCAAGCTGGTCAACAAGGAGCGCCCGGCAGAGGTCTACCCGCTCGCCAGCGACACCTCCTTCGCGGAGGCGGACGACAATGTCCAGGCCAGCCCCTCCGAGCTGCTCATCTTCCAGGCGACGGGGGCCTTCAGGCCGGGCAAGTACCAGCTCATCCTCGGGGTGCAGGACAAGGTCAGCCAGAAGGTCTCCGCCTACCGCAGGGACGTGGACATCCCCGATTTCACGGGGGACGCGCTGCGCCTGTCGTCGATCACCCTCGCGGGTTCGCTCGAGCCGATGGAGACCATCGCCTCGCTGGGCAAGCCGTTCCAGCTCGGCAAGTTCCGCCTGGTGCCGCGCCCGAACAACACCTTCCACAAGGACGACGAGCTGGACATCTACTTCCAGGTGTACAACCCGGCCGTCGACGCCTCAACCGGCAAGCCCCGCCTCGACGTCCTCTACCTCTTCCGCTCCTCGAACGAGGACGGGACCTACAAGGACCTCGGCACCTACCCGGTGAAGGACAGCGGCGGGCAGGTGCAGGGGTACGCGGTGCCGCTCGACAAGTGGCCGGTGGGGTCGTACCAGGTGCTGGTGACCGTGAAGGACAAGGTCTCCAACAACGCGATCTCGTCCTCGGCCGAGTTCGTGATCAGGCCGTAGGGGCCTGTCCGGGCGTCGCGCCGCTATGCGCCTTCCAGAAAGCGCCGCCCTTCCCCCGATCCCAGAAAGGCCGCCAGCGCGCGGAAGGCCTGGCCGCGGTGCGAGACGCCGTTCTTGCGCTCCTCCGGCAGCTCGGCGAAGGTGGCGTTGAACGGAGGGTAGAAGAAGACCGGGTCGTAGCCGAAGCCTCCCGTGCCGCGCGCGGCGCGCAGGATGCGGCCTTCGCAGACGCCGCGGAAGGCCTGCGCCCGCCCGTCGGGAGCGGCGATGACGGCGACGGCGACGTAGCGGGCGGCGCGGCGCTCGTCGGGCATGCCGGCCAGCGTCTCGAGCAGGAGGCGGCGGCGGGCGGCGTCGTCGAGGCCGGGCCCGCCGTAGCGGGCCGAGAGCGGCCCGGGCTTTCCGTCCAGGGCGTCCACCTCGATCCCCGAGTCGTCGGCGATGGCCACGAGGCCGGAGCGCTGCGCGTAGTGCAGCCCCTTGCCGCGGGCGTTCTCCTCGTAGGTGGCGCCGGTCTCCTCGGGAACATCGCCGGAACGCGCCAGGCCGCGATCGCGCAGCGTCACGATGTCCAGGCGCAGCGGGGCGAGCAGCCCGGTGATCTCGCGCGCCTTCCCCGGGTTGCTGGTGGCGATCAGGATCGGCGGGGACCCCGGCCCGCTCACGGCCGCGGCATCAGGGCCGGCAGCAGGGGGCGCAGGACGGCGCGCTGGCGCTCGAGCATGAGATCGATCCCGCGGTTGGCGAGGGACAGCATCGCCTGCATCTCCTCGGCGGTGAAGGAGGTCTTCTCGCCGGTCCCCTGGATCTCGACGTAGCGCCCGGCGTCGGTGCGCACCACGTTCATGTCCACGTCGGCCTGCGAGTCCTCGGCGTACGACAGGTCGAGGCAGGGCACGCCGCCCAGGATCCCCGCCGAAGTGGCGGCCACCATGCCGCGCAGCGGCGTGCCGGCCAGGATCTTCATCGTCTGCATCTTGGCCAGCGCGAGGGCCAGCGCCACGAAGGCCCCGGTGATCGAGGCGGTGCGCGTGCCGCCGTCGGCCTGGATGACGTCGCAGTCGACCCAGAGGGTGCGCGATCCGAGAGCCTTGAGGTCGGCCACCGAGCGCAGCGAGCGGCCGATCAGCCTCTGGATCTCCTGCGTGCGGCCGGAGGCCTTCCCCTTGGTCGCCTCGCGCTGCGTGCGCTGGTCGGTGGCGCGCGGGAGCATGCCGTACTCGGAGGTGATCCACCCCTGGTTGGTGTCGCGCAGGAAGGGCGGCACCCGGTCCTCCAGGCTGGCGGTGCAGATCACCTGCGTGTTGCCGACCTTGATGAGGGCCGAACCCTCGGCGTAGATGTTGACGCCGGTCGTGATCTCCACCGGGCGCATGTCATTGGCACTGCGGCCGTCCAGACGCTGCATCGTCGCTCCGCTCGTTGATCCGAAGTCAGCCCGTGATGTCGACCAGCTCCAGCGACCCGAGCGGCTGCCCGAGGAAGCGCTGGCCCACCTCGAGGAACCGCTCCGAGGAGTCGGTCACGTAGAAATGCCCCCGGCCCGCCGCAGCGCCTCCCGTCGCGCCCGCGGCGCTGCCGGCTGGCGCGGCGCCGGCCGCCAGCAGCCCTTTCTCCTCCAGCCGCCGGCGCACGACCGTCGCCGTCGCCTCGGCCGAGTCGACCAGCGTCACCCCCGGCCCGATCGCCTCGCCGATCACCGTCTTCAGGAGGGGATAGTGCGTGCAGCCGAGGACCAGCGTGTCGATGCCGCCGCCCCGCAGATCGGCGAGGTAGGTCCGGGCCGTGGCGCGCGCGACGTCATTATCCACCCAACCCTCCTCGGCGAGCGGCACGAACAAGGGGCAGGCCCGGGCGACGACGCGGGCCTCCGGCAGGTGGAAGGCGATGGCGCGCGGGTAGGCGCCGCTCTTGACGGTGGCCGCCGTGCCGATGACGCCGATGACGCGGCTTTTGGTCGCGCGGCAGGCGGCCTCGGCGCCCGGGCCGATGACGCCCACCACCGGGAACGGCATGGCGCGCTGCAGCTCGGGAAGGGCCACTGCCGACATGGTGTTGCAGGCGACGACCAGGGCCTTGATGCCGCGCCGCGTCAGGAAGCGGGCGCCCTCGAAGGCGTAGCGCACCACCGTCTCGTCCGACTTGGTGCCGTAGGGGACGCGGGCGGTGTCGCCCAGGTAGAGGAGCCGCTCGGACGGCGGCAGCGCGGCGCGCAGCGCCTTGAGGACCGTCAGGCCGCCGATGCCGGAGTCGAAAACCCCGATCCCCGGCGCGTCGCTCAACGGGCCTGGCCCCGGGGCATGTTGACGATCGACAGGTCGGGAAGGTAGTCCCTCTTCAGATCCAGGTGGCTCTTCAGCGTTTCGCGCTCCTCGCCGTTGATCAGCAGGTGCACCCGCTTGACCTCGGGCAGGTTGTAGGTCAGCGAGTCGACCAGGGAGAAGATGGTGGCGATCTCCTCTTCGGTCCCGCCCGGGTGGAGGGTGACCAGGTCGTCGCTCAGGTCGACGAAGGCGGTGCCGGCGCGGTCGAGGTAGAGGCCCAGGAGGCGCGTCTCGGGGGGCAGGGTCGGCAGCAGGTCGGCGTTGTGCGGGCCGTTGATCAGCTCGACCACGATCTGCTTCGCCTGGTCGGCCGGCGAGGCGGTCAGGAAGATCTTGCGCTTCTCGGGGGCGAGCGAGTCCCCTTCGGCCTCCTCGAAGAACAGGAGGACATCGCGCCGGTTCTGCTCGGAGATGAAGGACGGCGATTCGGCCGGCGTCGCTCCGGGAGCGCCCGGCGCCGCGGCCGCCGGCGCCTCCCCCGCCGCGGCGGCCGCGGGCGTCCCGGACGGCGCGGCGCCTTCCGCCGGGGCGCCCGTCTCCGCCGACCCCGCGCCGGCCTCGGCCGGCACCGCCTCGCCGCCCGGAGGCGCGCCGGCGGCGCCGTCCTGGCGCAGCACGATCGCGGTGACCAGGAGCGCGGCGCACACCACCCCGGCGCCGGCGAGCAGGACGTCCTCTTTCTTCATGGCCGCGGTCTCAGCGCGCTCCCTTGTCGCCGTACTTGCTCTGGAAACGCTTGATGCTGTCGAAGATCGAGGCCGCCAGCTTGTCCTTGAAGCCCGCGTCCTTGAGACGCTTCTCCTCGTCGGGGTTGCTGATGAAGGCGACTTCGATCAGCACCGCCGGCATGGTCGCCCCCATCAGGACGCGGAACGGGGCCTGCTTGATGCCGCGGTTGGCGACCCCGAGCGCGTCGTTCATGTTCTCCTGGACGATCTCGGCCAGGACGCTCGACTCCTTGAGGAAGGCCGACTGCGCCAGGTCCCACAGGACCATCTCGAGGCTGCTGTTCCCCTGCACGCCGCCCTCGAGGCCCATGGCGTTGTTCTCGATCGCCGCCACGGCGCGCGACTCGTCGTCGGTCGCCTGGTAGGAGAGGAAGTAGGTCTCGGAGCCGCGCGCGTTGGGGCGGCGCGAGGCGTTGGCGTGGATGCTGACGAAGAGGTTGGCGCGGTTGTGGTTGGCGATCGCCGTGCGCTCGTCGAGCGCCACCGCCCGGTCGGTGTCGCGGGTCAGCATGGCGTCGGCGTCCATGTCGGCGGCGATGCGCGCCTTCACGCGCCGGGCCACGTCGAGAGTGACGTCCTTCTCCATCAGGCCGCTCGGGCCGCGGGCCCCCGTGTCGTCGCCGCCGTGCCCGGGATCGACCACCACCACGAAGGACTTGCGCGGCGGCTCGCCGCCCGCCGTCCCGCCCGCCGGCGCCCCGGGTCCGCCCTCGGGGACCCTGGCGGCGGGAGGCGCGTTCCCCGCGGCGGGAGGCGCCGTGGCCGGCGCGCGCGTTCCCGGTGGAGGGCCGCCGGCGGAGGGCACGCCGACGACCATCGAAGGGGCCAGCTTGCGCCGCAGATCGATCACGATGCGGAACGGCTCGCCCATCTCGAAGGTGGAGAAGGTCTCGAAGTCGTCGCCGGTATACAGGACGATCTCCGAGGTGCGCACGCCGTCCACGAACTTGATCTTCTCCAGGACGTTCCCGTCGTAGTCCTTTTTCTTGAAGGGGGGCTCGACGGGCGCCTCCTTGAGGCCGATGTAGATGCGCCTCGAGTCGCGGCGCACCTCGTAGGCCGGCTTGCGGGTGAACTCGAGAATGACGCGCACCCCTGCCTCGTTGTCGATGGTCTTCAGGGTATAGCGCAGCGGCCCGGTTTCCTGGGCGGGAGACGGCGCGGCGGCGAGGAGCGCCAGGGCGAGGCCGCCCGCGGCGGCGAGCGCCGGCCGGCGACGTGCTGCTGGGAGGGATCGGGCCATGCTGGCTCCTGTACCGCGCCCATTGCGGGCTCGCGGCAATCTAGCACACGGCCGGGGTCATCTCCAAGGCGCGCGCGCCCGGGGGGCGGGCTGCCCGGAGCGCGCCGCGCAGGGGGCGCGGCTCAGGCCGCCGGCGGCTGCAGCAGGTCGCCGCCCATGAAGTGGCGCGACTGCCAGAGCTGCAGCATCAGGAGGTTCCAGAGCAGCCGCCCGTTGTCGCGGCGGCGCTGCATGTGGTCCTCGAGGAGCGCCGTGACCGCGGCAGGCCGCAGCAGGCCGCCCCTGGCCACGCGCCCGGGATCGAGCGCCCGCCGCAGCAGCGGCGCGAGCCCCCCGTGCATGAAGCGCGCCATCGGGATGTTGAAGCCGCGCTTGCGGCGCGAGACGATCTCGCGCGTCAGCCGGTCGCCCAGCGCCACCTTGAGCACCCGCTTCGAGGTGAAGCCCTTCAGCTTCAACGCCGCGGGCAGGCCGGCGGCGTACTCGACCAGCGGGTGGTGCAGGAAGGGGGCGCGCACCTCGAGCGAGGCGGCCATCGAGGCCCGGTCCACCTTGGTCAGCAGATCGTCCTGCAGGTAGAGCAGGAAGTCGGTCAGGAGCAGCGCGTTCAGGGGCTCGCGCACCGTCACGCCCCGCAGCACGGCGCGGGCGTCCTCCAGCGGATCGTTGGGCGCCTGGGCGCGCGACAGCGCCGCCAGCGCCTCGTCGGAGAGCAGCTCCTTCTGCCCGTCGGGCGAGAACGCCCCGAACCAGATCTGGTGGCGGACCGCCGGCGGCAGATCGGCCGCGGCGACGAACTTCTTCAGCAGGTACTCGGTGCCGACGTTGTTGAAGGTGGGCTGCAGGCGCTCCACCAGCCGGCGCGCCAGGCGGCGCAGCGGCGGCGGGAGCCAGGCGTAGGCGCGCGCCAGCTTGTCGCCGATGTAGGTCGGGTAGCCGGCGAAGAGCTCGTCGCCCCCCTCGCCGCCCAGGGCCACCTTGACGTGCCGGCGCGCGAAGCGCGACAGCAGGTAGGTCGGCACGATCGAGGCGTCGGCCAGCGGCTCGTCCAGGACGCGCGCCATGTCGAGGAGCGACTGCATCATTTCGGGCTCGCCGACGGTCAGCTCGTGGTGGTCGGTCCCCAGGTGGGCGGCCGCGCGCCGGGCGTAACCGGCCTCGTTGAAGTCGGGGTCGGTGAAGCCGAGGGTGAAGGTCGGCACCGGCCCGCCGCTGATCTCGACGGCCAGCGCGGCGATGGCGCTCGAGTCGACGCCGCCGCTGAAGAAGACCCCGACCGGCACGTCGGCCCGCAGCCTGAGGGCGACCGCCTCGGCCAGGAGCCGGCGCACCTGGTGCGCCGCCTCCGCCTCGCTCGGCGGGCGACCCGCCGCGGCCGCGCCGCGGGCGTGGTCCGCGAGCCTCCAGTAGGGCTCTATCCGCAGCTTGCCGTTTTCGGCGATCAGCAGGTGCCCCGCCGGCAGCTTGCGCACCCCGGCGAACGGCGTGTGCGGCGCCGGGAAGTAGCCGTAGAGCAGGTAGCGCGTCAGGGCGCGCAGGTCGACCTCGCGCCGCACGCGCGGGTGCGCCAGGAGGGCCTTGATCTCCGAGGCGAACATCACCTCGCCGTCCTGCTCGAGGTAGTAGAGCGGCTTCTCGCCGGCGCGGTCGCGCCCCAGGATCAGGCGGTTCTCGCGCATGTCGAAGACGGCGAAGGCGAACATGCCGTTCAGGCGCGAGACGAAGCCGAGGCCGTGCTCCTCGTACAGGTGCGGGATCACTTCCGTGTCGCAGCGTGTCTCGAAGCGGTGGCCGCGGGTCGCCAGATCGCGGCGCAGCTCCGGATCGTTGTAGATCTCCCCGTTGCAGATCACCTGGAAGCGGCCCGACTCGTCACCGTACGAGCGCGCCCCCGCGCCCAGGTCGAGGATGCTCAGCCTGCGGAACCCGAAGGTGAGCCGCGGGTGGTCCGCCGCCCCCAGCTCGACCACGCAGGCCCCGTCCGGGCCGCGGTGCGCCATGGTCTCCGCCATGCTGGCCACGAGCATCGGGTCGGGCCGCCCGGCCCCCCGCAAATCGGCGATGCCTACGATGCCGCACATTCCAGGAAAGGTCCTCCGCGCGAAAGACACAAAGGATACCACGCCGGGTCGAGCATCTCGTAGCCAGCGAATACTGCTATGACGCGATGAATTTATGCGGCCGCGCGCCAGCCGGCTCTGTACCGGAAGATGGGCAGACGGGACCGGCGGGGCCGGGCCAGTTTATCGGCGGCTCGGATGAGGATTTCCTTTACAGATGCTTCGTTGATGGCGGCCATCGCAACGGCCCGGGCGAGCTTATCGGAAGAATGGCCGAGTGTTTGGCGCTCGTTCTCCGCTCTGGACAAAGTCGAAGGATCGATCCTCAACAACGAAGCGAACGTGTTGGCGGGGAATCCGGCTATCTTTCGAAGGAACCTGATCTCGTCTCCGCTGAGGAGCGTCTTCTTCCTTGCGAGCTCCGCAGCGATCGCCTTGTGCAGATCTTCGACCCGCGGAATGATCGGGTATTCAGAGCCGCAGTGCGGACACTTTTCTACCGTGATACCAACCAGGTAGACGTTCTCGAGTCCAGACTGAACGAATCGATAAGGAGACTTCAACGTGGCCTTCCTTCTTATGGTTCCGGCTGCACATTTAACGCATTTCACGAGCGTGTCCTTCCTCGTTATCTGCGCCGGTCTCGGCGGAAGGCGGTCACGATGATCAAAATGTTATCGACAACCGCAACCGAACAACCGATTTTCTCACCGTCGACCGAAAATCCCTCGATGGTGCAGGTTGGCGTCTTGAAACCGGGCTCTGTGCGTTTCTCGACCATCCTTCCGTACCGGATCAAGTTCTCAACATCCGGGGTGTCTATCCGACGCTGCTCCTTCCTCTGCTTACTGTGATACGAGTAGCTGACGAAGCCTTTCTTGTAGAGCTCCTTGATGCGCAGAAAAACCCTTGGGAAAGCCTCTTCGTCCCGACTCATTTCTCGGATTACCGTCCTTTCGTTCTTTCATCGTCGGCTCTTCTCCAAGAGAGAACATAAGCATACGCCTACTTGATAAATAGTCAAGTGAGCTTGCCCCTCTGATTCAGGGGATGCTGCCGGCGCGCACGAACACGGCGCCGACGTCGTCCTCGTAGATCGCCTCGAGGGGAACGCCCGCGCGGGCTCGCAGGGCTTCGTACTGCTTGCGGGGCGCCAGGACGAAGGCGCGCGGGGCGCCGCGGCCCAGGGCCTCGCGCAGGCGCTCGTCGGACATCAGGCGGAAGGCGGGGTCGCCCAGGTACTCCTTCAGGTGCTGCTTGATGTAGTTGCTGCTGAAAAGCACTCCGGGGCCGCTGGTGTCGATGACCAGGTCGATCGGGCGGCGCAGGTAGAAATTCAGCCCCGGGCGGTACTGGTCGAAGCAGATCACGACGTCGTCGGGGCCGAGACGGGTCGCGAGGAAGGCGCTGACCGGGCGGGCGGAGCGCGACGCCTCGACGTAGCCGAACGCCGCGCGCGACAGCGGCACGAGCACCGCCACCATCAGCGCCGCGGCCGCGAAGGCGAGGCCCGGACGGCGCCGTGTCCCGCGGCGGGCCCGCGCCGTCGCCAGGAGCAGGCCCGAGACCAGCGCCAGGCCGGCCGCCGTCCGGTGCAGCAGGGGGGCGCGCTGCCGCACGAACTCGAAGCGGCTCGCGCCGCTCGCCGTCCCCGCGGCCGTCAGCGCCGGGAGGTGCGGCACGAGCGCGACGCCCAGGGCGAGCAGCAGGCCGATCGCGGCGACCGCCACGGCGCCGGCCGCCAGGTCGGAGGCGGCCTCGTCGCCGCGCTCCCGTTGTTGCGGCGTCCCGCCAAGGGCCGCGGCCCACAGGAGGCCCGTGGCCAGGGCGATCGGCGCGGCGCAGGGCAGCATGTAGGAGGGACGCTTGGACGCCACCAGCGAGAAGAAGCCGTAGATGACCCAGAACCAGACGGCCGCGAAGAGCGCCGCGCGGCGCACCGGGACGGTCTCGTTCAGGACCTCGCCCAGGCTCCGCCGCAACCCCTCGCGCCGGGCCCGCCGCGCCTGCCGCGCCCAGGCGACGAGGGCGAAGACGATCCAGGGGAAGAGCCCCGGCAGGATGACGGTCAGGTAGAAGTGCCAGGGGCGCGCCGTCTGGAAGCGGTTGGAGACGATGCGGCCCAGGTTCTCGCCCAGGATGGCATACTCCAGGTAGCCGGGGTTGCGCGCCGCGACCAGCGCCAGCCAGGGCAGGACGATGGCGGCGTAGATCGCGAGCCCTGTGCCGAAGCCCAGGCGCCGGAGGAGCCCCGGCCGGCGGCGCACCAAGGACCAGGCCACCGCCACCAGGAGAGGGACCAGCAAGGCGACGGGTCCCTTGGTGATCGTCCCGATCCCCGCGGCGGAGAAGAAGACCGCCCCCGCCAGGCGCGCCCGCGCCCCGTCCCCCTCCATCGCCTCGAAGGCCGCCATGGCGGCGGCCGTCATGAAGAAGATCAGCATCATGTCGAAGATGACCAGCCGGCCGAAGATCATGCAGAGGGGGGAAAGGGCCAGGACAGCGCCCGCCGCCATCCCGGCCCGGGCGCCGCCGTGGCGGCGCGCGAACCAGGCGGTCAGGGCGATGCCGGCCAGGGCGAAGAGCGCCGAGGGAAGCCGGGCGGCGAGCTCGTCCACCCCCAAGAGCGTGTAGGAGGCGGCGACGACCCAGAAGAAGGCGGGCGGCTTGTCGAGGTAGCGGGCGCCGTCGATGTGCGGCGTGACGAAGTCGCCCGTCGCGAGCATCTCGCGCGCGACCTCGGCGTTGCGCCCTTCGTCGGGATCGCTCAGCCCCGGCCGGCCCAGGCGATAGAGGACGATCGGGGCGCAGAGCAACAGCAGGAGGAGGATCGATCCCCTGGCCCGCTCGCGGCGGGCCGCCCAACCCAGGCTCATTCGCCCGTCGCCCGCGGCGCGTCGAGCACCTCGCGCACCTTGCGCACCAGGGCCGCGACGGTGAACGGCTTCTCGAGCATCTCCGACCCGGGCGCGAGGACGCCCTGGTGGACGATGGCGTCGCCGGTGTAGCCGGACATGAAGAGAATCCGCATGGCGGGGCGCAGCGGCCGGGCGCGGTCGACCAGGTCGCGGCCGCTCATGTGGGGCATCACGACGTCGGTCAGCAGGAGATCGATCGCCCCGTGGTGCCGCTCGCAGGTCTGCAGCCCTTCCGCGCCATCCCGCGCCACCAGCACGGTGTAGCCGTTCATCTGCAGGATGTCGCGCGCCAGGGCGAGGACCGCCTCTTCGTCCTCCACCAGCAGGATGGTCTCGCTGCCGCCGGCGGGGGCGCCGCGCGCCTCGGATGCCAAGGTGGCTTCGACTTGGCCCTCGACGCGCGGCAGGTAGATTTTGATGGCGGTGCCGTGCCCCGACTCGCTGTAGACGAAGATGTGCCCGCCGCTCTGCTTGACGATGCCGTAGACGGTCGACAGCCCCATGCCCGTCGCCTGCGGCTGGCCCTTGGTGGTGAAGAACGGCTCGAAGAGGTGCGAGCGCGTCTGCGCGTCGATCCCCGAGCCGGTGTCGCTCACCGCCAGCATCACGTACGGCCCCGGCCGCACGCCGACGTGGCGCCGGGCGTAGGCGTCGTCCAGGGAGACGTTGGTGGTCGAGATGGTCAGCTTGCCTCCGGAGGGCATCGCGTCCCGCGAGTTCAGGGCGAGGTTCATCAGCGCCTGCTCGATCTGGCCGGGATCGACCTTCACCTGCCCCAGGTCGGGGCTCAGGGCGGTCAGGAGATCGACGTCCTCGCCGATGAGGCGCCGCAGCATGCTGTCCATCCCGGCCACGATGCCGTTGAGATCGACCACCCTGGGCTTCATCATCTGGCGCCGGCCGAAGGCCAGGAGCTGGCGGGTCAGCTCGGCGGCGCGCTCCCCCGCGCGGTGGATTTCCTCCAGCTCCTTGCGCGCCCCGTCCTTCTTCTTCTCGCGCCTCAGGAGCAGCTCGCTGTACCCCGTGACCGCGGTCATCAGGTTGTTGAAGTCGTGCGCCACGCCGCCCGCCAGCCGCCCGACCGCCTCCATCTTCTGCGACTGGCGCAGCTGTTCCTCCAGGCCGCGCCGCTCGCTGATGTCGTTGCCGAAGCCGACGATCTCGATCAGCTTCCCCGCCTCATCCAGGCGTCGGACGAAGCTCCAGGCGATGGTGCGCTTCTCGCCCGTGCGGGTGGTCAGGACCATCTCGCAGTCGCGCACGTCGCCCTCCTCGAGCTCGCGGCTGAGCTGCTCGGCCTGCCCGTACTCGTCCCCGGGGTAGAGCGTCTGCCAGAAGTTTCTGCCCACCATGTCCGCGGCCGGGTAGCCGGTGACGCTCTCGGCCGCGGGGTTCACGAACAGCGTCGAGCCGCTGGGGGCCAGCCCGCAGACCATCGAGGGCGTGGCCTGGATGATCATGGCCGAGTGATCGCGCTCGGTGCGCAGCACCCGTTCCGCCTGCTTGCGCTCGGTGACGTCGCTGAAGACCGCGACCGCGCCCCGGCGCGCTCCCGTGGCGTCGCGCAGGGGGCGCGCCGTCACGCTGACCAGCCGGCCCGGCTGGACGTTGGGGGGACGGATCCACATCTCGGCCGCGTCCACCGCCTCGCCCCGCAGGGCGCGCGACAGCGGCAGCTCGTCGACCGGATAAGGGGTGGCGCCGTCCGGGCGGAAGAGGCCGTACCGGTCAGTCCACTCGGACGGAGGCACGTCGGCCGGCCCGGCGCCGGTGATGCGCTCGGCGGCCGGGCTGTAGACCAGGAACTTCCGCTGCTCGTCGACCACCACGACGCCGTCGCTCATGTGATCGAGGATCGAGCGCAGGAGATCGGTCTGCTCCTTGAGCGCCGTCTCGGCGCGCTTGCGCTCTGTGATGTCCAGCATCAAGCCGCGCATCTTGCGCGGCACGCCGTGCGCGTCGCGCGCCATGCGCGCGACGTCGCGGACCCAGACGACGCGCCCGTCCGCCCCGACGAGGCGGTACTCCACGTCGTGGTCGAGCCCCGCCTCGGCGGTGCCGCGGCACCCCGTCAGGGCGGCATCGGCGTCGTCGGGGTGGATGCGGCCGGCCAGGAAGCCCGGGTTCGCCACGAGGTGGGCCGCGGAGTAGCCCAGGACCTTTTCGACCTGGCGGCTGACGAAGGTGAAGCGGGTGAGCCGGGCGTCGGCCTCCCAGACGATCGCGTCGAGGTCCTCGACGATGTCGCGGTAGCGCATCATGAGATCGGCCTTGGCGCGCGCCTCCAGCAGCGCCTCGGTCCGGCGTCGCAGCACGCCGACCATCACCGCGACCGCCGGCGCGGCGATCGCGATGACGACCAGCCGTCTCAGGTCGGGGTCGCTGTAGTGGAACGGCGCCCCGGGAATGGAGAGGAAGTGCAGCGTGTAGGCGAAGGACACGGCCGCGCTCAAGAGGCCCATCCCGATCCCGCCGGTGAAGGCGGCGTAGACCACGGCCACGAAGTACAGCGGCGCGGGGTTCGGGATGTCGAAGGCGGTGCCGCGGACCGCCTCGATGAACGCCAGAACCGCCAGGGTCGCGAGAAGTCCGCGGCCGGCGCGTCCGATGCGGGCGGCCGCCGCCCGGTGGGACGGGTGGCTCACGCGTGGGTGGCCCGGGTCGGTCTCGGCCGGCACGGCGATCTCCTTACCGATCTCTCACGCTATCTGGCGGGGCTAGGAGCCTGTCCGGGAAGTGGCGCGGCGGGATCGGCGTAGCCGGATATTGCGACGCTCGGTCCACCCCCCCCCGTTCTGCCGGGGGATTATCGGCAGGCCCCCCCGGCGTTGTCAATCGCCGGCGCAGGCCGGACGGCCCCTGCGCCGCGGTCCTTCACTCCGCCGGAGGGCCGCTCGCCGGCGCCGCGCCGGCCCTTTTCAGGAATTCGAAGATCTGCTCGGCCAGGGCGTCGTAGTCGCCGGCGAAGTGGTGCCCGCCCGGCAGCTTCACGCGCGTCGACCCGGGCGCCTCGTCGGGGGGGCAGCCCGACCCGCTGTGATCGGACGGCTCGAGGCAGAGTAGCGGCACTCCGCGCAGGCTCTCGATCGCCTTGCGCACGGGGTGCTCGGTCTTGGGCTCGTCGCTGCGGAACCAGTCGAGGGGGCTGATCTCGAACGAGGCGTAGGGGCCGGGCGCCAGGAGCACGAGCCCGCCGAGGCGCGACAGCGGGGGGCGCGCCGCCGCCCCGTCGGCCAGGGCCGCCGGCACCACCTCGGCGCCGAAGGAGTAGCCGCCGGCGTACACCCGCAGGTCCTCCGGCAGCGCGGCGATCACGCGCGCCAGGTCGTCGCGGAAGGCCTCCGGCGTCTTCGCCTGCCAGAAGTAGCGCAGGGCGTTCCAGCCCACCACCGCCACGCCCCGGTCGGCCAGGCCGTCGGCGACCCGTTGATCGAGCTCGGCCCAGCCGCCGTCGCCGGAGACGAAGATCAGCGCCTCGGCCGCGTCGTCGGGCCACTGTACCTCGAGCGGCAGGTCGAGCCCTTCCAGCCGGTCGCGCATCTCCGCGGGCGAGTAGTTCTGCACCACGTGCCGGGCCTCTTCGGGGAGCGGTTCCCAGGCGCTGACCGGCTCGAGCAGGGAGGCGATGGCCTCGTCGTAGGCCTCGCCCCAGTTGTGCGTCACGGAGAAGCCGTGCCCCACCTTCCCCAGCGGCACCAGCCTGGCGCCGGGGACCTTCGAGGCGAAGCTGGCCACCCGCGGCGGGTCGCAGACCTGGTCGACCTGTCCCTGCAGCACGAACCAGCGCGGTGAGCCGTCGGGGCGCGCGGCGATGTCGCTGCGCGGCGGCAGAAGGCTGAACTTCTTCCTGGCATCGTAGGTCGGCTTCCAGTCGCCGTGGGCGCAGAAGGGGCGCGCCACGTCCAGGTCGGGGCAGAAGCCCAGGCTCACCGCCCCGGCGAAGGTCTCGGCCGGGGCCTGCGCCAGCAGGCCGTACACGAGCGTGGCACCGGAGGAGTAGCCGGCCAGGATCGGCCGCAGGTAGCGCGGCAGCGCGTAGCGCTTCTCGATCTCCTGGGCGACCGACTCGATCTCGCCGGCCGCGAACCAGCAGGTGCCCTTGGCCTTCTGGGCCATCTTGCGCCAGGCCGGCATCGAGATGCCGACGACGAGCGCCTCCCCGGCCGAACGGCGTGCCATGTCCACGACCCCCTGCTTCCAGCCACCGTCCCCCGACACGAAGATCACCACGCCGCGCGTCTTCTGGACCGGGTCGGGGCGGTAGACCGGCAGCTTGCCGAAGGCGGTCACGGTGACGGTCTCCTCGACGAAGCCCGGCCCCGGCGTAGGCGACGCCCCAGGCGTGGGCGATGCCTCCTGGGCGGGCTCGGCCGCCGGAGCGGAGGAGGTCGCCGGCGTGGGCGCGGCCTCAGGCGTCGGCGCGGCCCAGGCCGGAGGAGCGCACGGCGTCAGGGCCAGAAGCGCCGGCGCGAAGAGAGGCAGGACGCGCCGCAGCGCCGCGCGCCTCATTCCGGCTCCCCCTTCGGGAAGACGAGGGCGCGCCAGCCGCCGGCGATCAGCACCGCCGTGCTGGTGGCCGCCAGCGGCCAGTCCCACGGCCGCGGGTAGGCCATGTAGCGCGGCACCCACACCGGGTCGAACTTCTCCTTGTAGCGGCGCAGCCCCTGGTAGTTGTACCACTGCTCACCGATGCGGAAGAAAAAGTGCGCCAGGCGCTCGAACGGCCTCGCCCAGCGCTCCTCGCCGACGGCCGCCAAGGGCGCCATGCCGAGGTTGAAGCGCGCGAAGCCGCGCTCCTTCCCGTACAACATAAGCCGCAGGAAGAGATAGTCCATCACGTTGCGCAGCCCGCCGCTCTCCTCGCGCGCCAGGCTGTAGCGCATCAGGTCGATCGACAGCTCGCCGCCCGGCGCCCCCTCGAGCACGTTCGCGAAACCGACGACGCGGCCCCCCGGGTCGCGCACCAGGGCGCACGGGAAGCGCGTCAGGTAGGCCTCGTCGAAGCGCCCGATGGAGAAGCGCTTCTCCACCACGTGCTTCTCGGAGAGCCAATCGTCCGAGATGCGGCGCAGCTCCGGGAAGAGCGGCCGCAGCGCCTCCCCCGGCACGATCTCGAAGCGCCCGCCCTCCTTCTCGACGCTGTTGATGGCGTGGCGCCAGGTCTTGGCCTTGTTCCCCTTCAGGTCGAACGCACCGAGGTCGACGATCGCCTCCTCACCCAGCTTGAAGAACGTGAAGCCGAAGTCATGCGCCACGGGCAGGAAGGAGGCGGAGATCTGATACAGGATGACCTCCCGGTCGTTGTCGGCGGCCAGGTCGAGGAAGGCCGCCATCAGATCGCGCTCGGAGCCGGGGGGGCAGACCGGGTCGGCGTAGGCGACCAGGAAGCGTCCGGTCGAGCGGTAGGAGATGAACCCCGGCGGCGGCGCCGGTCCCGCCCCTCCGGCCGCCGCCCCGCCCGCGCCCCCCGGCGCGACCGCGGCGTCGGCGCGGAAGATCGCCTGGTCCCCGCAGGCCACCAGAAGCGAGTTGGTGTCCCGGGCCCATCGCCGCACCTCCCGGATGGCCCGGTCGATCTCCTCGGACCCCGGCAGGGGATCCCCGGGCGGCGGCCGCAGCGCGAGGCGCAGCGCCACCACGGCGGCGATCGAGGCCAGGAGCACCAGGCCGCGCAGGAAGCGGCCGCCGAAGGCGAAGTAGCCGAAATGGCTGAAGAGGGTCGAGGTCTGCGGAAACGACGGCAACGATCCGTAGCCGATGGCGGTGAACAGGACGATGGCGAAGCCGCCGATCGACACGACGAACTCGACCGGCGGCCGCAGCCGCCCGGCCCGCGCGAACGACTGGCCGAAGACCAGGAGCACGACCGCCGCCAGGAGCGACAGCAGCGCCTCCTCGAAGTCGAGCCCCTTCAGGAAGGTCGTCAGCGCTCCGGCCAGGAAGATGGCGATGGCCAGGCGGTGCGTCGAGCGGTAGCCGCGCGCCAGGCCGCGCGAGATCACCAGCATCAGGAAGCCGAGCAGGACCGAGGCGCCGTACGAGATCTCGACCAGCGCCAGGGGAACGCTCTTCTTGAGGAACGCGGCGCGATCGGCCAGGGCCGGGGTGGCGGCGCTGGCCAGGAGCACCGCGCCGCACAGGAAGGTGTAGGAGGCGATGGCCGAGCGCAGGAAGGCGCCGGTGCGCCGGCCGGCGCGGATCAGGCGACCCGCCAGGACCAGGGTGGCGAAGAACCAGGGGAGAACGTAGTAGACCAGGCGGTACAGGAGGAGCGCCGCGAGCACCCGATCGTGCCCGCCGGCGGCGGCGCTCAGCGAGACCACCCAGAAAGCGTCCGCCGTCCCCAGCCCTCCCGGGACGAAGCTGAGCAGGCCGACCAGCTGCCCCAGGAAGAAGGAGGCGAGCGACAGCCGCGGCTCGATGGAGCCGTGCATCTCCTTCAGCGCCAGGTGGAACACGGCCCAGGCGAGCAGCCAGTCGCCACAGGCGACGAGCGCCATCAGGAAGGGGCGTCCCTCCCAGCGCCGCACCGCCGGAGGCGCGAAGCGAATCCTCGGCAACGCCCTCAGGACGAGGCCCGCCAGGGCGGCCAGAGGGACGGCCAGAGCGAGGCGCGCGGCGAAGGAGTCGAGCGCGGACGGCAGCGGCAGGGACACGGCCCCGCACCAGGCGAGTAGCGCCAGGGAGAAGGCGCCCAGGATGGAGGTGAGGGCCGACCGCGCCCGCTCCGCCTCCACCCCGAGCGGCCGGTAGAGCCAGAGCCGCAGGGCGGGGCCGGCCAGCGGCCCCACCGTCAGGAAGTTGCTCCAGGCGAAGCTCAGGACACCGACCGTCCAGCGCGCGCCGGCGCCGGGGGGGCGCGACAGCGACCCGAGCGCCGCCACATCGTAGAGGCCGAAGATGGCCAGGTTCAGGGCCGTCACTCCCAGGAGCGTGAGGAGCAGACTGGTGTCGGTCTCGCGCAGCAGCCGCCGCACGGAGGCCAGGTCGACCTCCCGCAGCTCGTGCCAGCCCATGAGGGTGACGGCCGCCAGCACGAACCAGGGCCAAAGGGGGCGAAGCCGGGCCAGGACCACCGCCGCGATGAGGCGGAACCCCTGCGGTCCGGGAAGCTCGACCTGCGCCCCGTCGTCGGCTTCCGGCGGTTCCTCCGGCGGCTTCGGGGACGCGTCGTCCGGCTGGGTCAAGGTCGGCTTCGTGGAGAGGAGGGGGCGGGGAGGGTCTCGAGGAGCCACGCCAAACCCTCGACGAGGGCGGCGCGCAGATCGTCCTCACGTCCCGAGAAGTGGTGGTCGGCGCCGGGCACCACGATCAGCTTCTTGGGCTCGGCGGCCTTTCCCAGGAGGAGCGGCGCGGCCGACTTCGAGTCCTTCCCGCCGTGGATGAACAGCGCAGGGATGCCGGCGGCGCTCCGGAGGGCCTCGGCGACCGAGAACAGGTGGTCCTTGGCTTCGAACCCGAGGAGCTCCGACAGGCGGAATTCGAGGCTCCCGGTCTCATCGGGTCCCAGCATCAAGAGGCCGCGCAGGCGGCCTCCCCATCCCCCGGCCCCGGCGACCCAGGGAGAGACGTCCGCCCCGAAGGAGAAGCCGGCCAGGATGAGCGGCGCATCCTCCGGCCGCCCCGCCGCCCGGGCCAGGGCCGCGGCATACCGCCGCATGTCCTCCGCCAGGGCCTGGCGGTCGTCCTGCGGGTTCCAGAAATACTGCTTGGCATCCACCCCCCCGACCCAGTACCCGGCGGCGCTCAGGATCCCGGCCAGCAGGACATCGAAGCTCCTCCAGCCCCCCTCGCCCGAGATCAGCAGGACCAGCGGAGCCGGAGAGGCCTTCCCGGGCTCGGCCGGCCCCGGAGGATAGATTTTCAGGGTGCAGTCGCCGCGGCTGGTCGTCACCTTGAGGCTGGACGGCGCCGCCTGGGACGACATGCCGCCCCTCGACGCGGTCCCGGCCAGCGGCGCGGGCCACGGCGCGAGCAGAGCCAGCGCGGCTGAAAGGGCCGCCACCGTGCGTGAAGGGTGCCTGGATGAGGTCCGCTGCGGGAGCATCGTGCACCAGCGGAACGAAAGGTTCGGGCGCATTCTACTCCAGGACCCCGTGGGCCACGGGCGCGCCGATCGGCTCCCGCACCCGGCGCACGCCGGCGGCGCGGTCAGGGACGGTCTCCCTGCTTCGGCGCCCTCCGGCGCAGGAAGAGCCTGATCCCGAAGACCACGGCGAACAGCCCGGCGGCCGCCACCAGGAACCAGATCTCGACCCGCCTCACCTGGCCGACCAGAGCCTCGACACTGCCGTTGAGAGTGTAGCCGACCGCCCCCAGGACGGCGGCCCAGAGCGCGCAGCCGAGGGAATCGATGGCGGCGAAGCGCCAGAAGGGCAGCCCCTCCGCCCCCCAGAAGAGCATGCTCGCGACGCGGGTCCCATGGACGAAGCGGGCGATGCCGATCTCCCAGGCGCCGAGGGTTCGTGTGAAGCGCCCGATGGTCGGAAGCGCTTTCAGATACAGGCGGCTGCCGCGTATGGTCGCGGCCTGAGTGCGTCCGAGGGCATACCAGGCCAGGTCGCTCGCGAAGCCTCCCAGGGCCCCGGCGCCGAAGACGGTGGGGATGCGGAGGAGCCCGAGATGCGCCATGACCCCCGCGAGGATCATGGTCGCATCCCCCTCCACCGCCGCGCCAAGGAGCACCGCCAGCGCCCCCCAGCGCGCAATCACCTGCTCGAGCATCGCCTGGCCCCCGCTAACCTGCCTATGATGCCATCACAGGCCCAGGCGGCGTGGTGTGCCGTTGAGGCGGGCTCGCCGGTTGGCCTCCATGGCGGCGGCCTTCTGCTCGCGGCCGATGGTCGCGGGAGCGAACAGGAAGCGCTTGCGGAGATCGCGGAAACGGGTGCGTGCGGCGCGCGCCCCCGGCTCCTGCAGCGAGCGTGCCGTCTTGTAGTCGTCGATCGGGTAAGGGTGCTCGAGGGGAACGTTCACGCGCTCGTACTGCCCCGGGGTGAGCAGACGCCGGGCGATCTCGTGCGCGCTGCGCGCCTGGGCCACGAGCATGTGCTCGTAGACGGCCGTCTTCCACTGCCAGACGCCCATGCGGCGCGCCTTCTCGAAGGGGATGCGCTCCGCCCGCTCGCCGGCACCCACCGAGAGGATGCGGATCCGCCCCAGGGGCTGGTGGAAGTAGCGCACCGCCTCGGTCAGGCCGACCAGCGCCGGGTTGTTCGCGAACAGGCCGCCGTCGACGTGGCTGTCGCCCGCGGCGACCTGCGCTCCCGGAAAGTAGACCGGGGCTGCGCTGCTCGCCAGGGCGACCTTCCAGATCGGCTGGTCGCCGCCCAACTGGAGGTCCGGGACATGCTCGTCCTTCCAGATGCGCGGGTAGGAGTCGGTCAGCTCGTAGGAGGCGACGCAGACCGGCGTCGCGACGTCGTTCAGGAGGCGCTCGCCGAAGACCTCCCGCAGCGCGGCGATGAGCGGGCGATTGTCGTACTTCGGCCGCAGGATCATCCCGAGATGCCGGGGCTTGCCGAAGATGCGCCGCCCCTTGTCGAGGAACAGGCCGAGGATCTGCCGCGCGGGGATCCCCAGGGCGACGGCCAGGGCGATGATGGCGCCGGTCGAGGTCCCGACGATCAGGTCGAACCGATCGGCGATCCGGACACGCGAGAGATCTTCGATCGTCGCCAGGAAGGAGGCCGTGAAGATCCCGCGGATGCCGCCCCCGTCCAGGGCGAGCACCCGGAAGACCTCCGCTTCCGCAGATTTGCGGATCATCGCCTTCCCTCCCGACCTCTTCCCCGCCCTCGCGATCCCTGCGGACAGCCGGCCGCCGGCGCGCCAGAATGGGCGCCGGAGCCAGGGAATCGCCTGTCGGCGTACAGTAAATATGATGCGCCGCCCCGGAAACCGCCAGCCGGCGGGCCCTCCAGGGTGATTACGGACGTGTGATCGCAGCGCGGCAGGGCGGGAACCGCCGGCCGCGAGGCGGCGCGAGAGGCTGGAAACCTGGGCCCCGGGCGATTAGATTGCCCTTCCGGCGCAGGGCGTTCGAGCCGGAGCGGGGTGGAGGTGGGCGACATCACCTGTCCGAAGTGCGGCGCGCAGCAGGACGGAGGGGACGAGTGCCTGCGCTGCGGCATCATCTTCGCGCGCTACCGCCCGCAGCGGCGACCGGGCGCGGAGATGGGCGGATCCGCACCGCCGGGCGATCCGGATCATCACGGCGAGGGGGCCGGGGCCGCCGGGCCCGCGGTGCCCGGGCCCGAGGCGGCCGCCGGGGTCGAGGCCGCCGCCGGCGTCGAGGCCGCGGCCGAGATCGAGCCCGCCGGGATTTTCCAGGTGACCGCGAGCCCGGAGCCCGCCGACCCGGGATCCTCCCCGGGGCCGTTCCGGCGCTTCTACCGCGTGGCCCGCTGGGTGGTGCTGGGCGTCTCGGCCACGGTGCTGATCCTCATCCTGCGCACCGCCTCCCCGCCGAAGATCAAGGT
>QHXZ01000101.1 GCA_003223165.1 Acidobacteriota bacterium | reverse complement strand
TTCGACTGAACAGGACGAGGTGTCGGAGCTATCCCAACCGTTTGTTCCGAGGAGGTCTGGGTGGACGCCGCACAGAGGGAAGGCGGAACGGTCCCCCCCGACACCCTGACGCGAAACCGTCCGATCGGCCTCCTCGGGGGAGATGGCCAGCGAGAGCCGCCCGGGGGGCTGGGCTGCTCTCACGGATGGCCACAGAGGGATTTTTCCCGACAATCCAGGCTACTCCAGTGCATGGAGAGTTGCTGGGCCCGGGGCGGCGGTCGCGTTGACACCCCCTGAGAGGGGGTGCTACCATCCCGCCTTCTTTGGAGCCCCTACGGACAGCCCGTGTTGGTGCGGGCCCTGGTTTGTGAAAAATATCACGATGTGGGTGGCCCGGTGGACGGGCCCCCTGGCGAATCGGCCCGCGATGGCGCGGTGAGCGCGTGATCGACTACATCCCTATCGGACTCCAGATGCTGGCTGCCGCGGCCCTGGCGGCGGGGCTCATGGGCCTCTCCACGCTCCTCGGCCGTCCGGCAAGGAGCCGCACCGACCTGAGCCCCTACGAGTGCGGCGTCGATCCCTTCGAGCCGGCCGGCAAGCGCTACACGGTCCGCTTCTACATGGTCGCCATGCTCTTCATCCTGTTCGACATCGAGGCGGCCTTCCTCTATCCGTGGGCCACGGTCTTCCGCGACCTGGGGCTTCCCGGGTTCCTCGAGATGGCGGTCTTCATCGGCGTGCTCCTCATCGGCTTCGTCTACTGCTGGCGCCGCGGCGCCCTCGACTGGGACTAGGGAGCGGCATGGCCGCCGGACCGTACGTCGATCCCCGCCCGCCCGCGTTCATGGTCGATCGGATCAGGGAGCGCTTCCCGGACGGCGTCCTGGAGGCGGCCACATTCCGCGGCGAGCTGACGGTCGTCGTTCCCAAGGAGAGCGTCGCCGCGATCGCGCTCTTCCTGCGGGACGATCCCGAGTCGGCCTTCGGCATGCTGACCGACCTGACCGGGGTCCATTTCCTCGAGCGCGACTACGACTTCGAGGTCGTCTACCATCTCTACTCGCTGGAGAAGAACCACCGGCTGCGCCTCAAGGTGCGCCTGCGCGAGAAGGAGACGGTGCCCAGCGTCACGGCGGTCTGGCCGGGGGCCAACTGGCAGGAGCGCGAGGCGTTCGACCTGGTCGGCATCCGCTTCGCCGGCCATCCCGACCTGCGGCGGATCATCATGCCCGAGGACTACGCGCAGCACCCGCTGCGCAAGGACTTCGACGTCGAGGGCGGGCCGACGGAGCTCGACGCCCCGGGTGACCCGGCCTCCCCGGGGTTCCGCGACATGGAGAGGATCTGATGGACAGCGCCTCCGCCCCTCCGCCGCCGATGCCTTCCGAGGTCCCGCGGGGCGAGGACGCGCTGCACGGCGAGCGGATGGTGATCAACATGGGCCCGTCGCACCCCTCCACCCACGGGGTGCTGCGGCTCGTGCTGACGCTCGACGGCGAGGTCGTCAAGGCGGTCCAGCCGCACGTCGGCTACCTGCACCGCGGCATGGAGAAGATCGCCGAGAACATGACCTACCACCAGTTCATCCCCTACACCGACCGGCTGGACTACCTGGCGCCGCTGTCGAACAACGTCGCCTACGTCCTGGCCGTCGAGAAGCTGATGGGGATCACGGTGCCGCCCCGGGCGCAGGTCATCCGCGTGATCTGCTGCGAGATCGCCCGCATCTCGGCGCACCTGCTCTGGCTCGGCACGGGGGCCCTCGACCTGGGGGCGGCGACGGTCTTCTTCCACACGTTCCGCGAGCGCGAGACCCTGTACAACATCATCGAGTCGCTCACCGGCACGCGCCTGACGACCACCTACACACGCGTCGGCGGCCTCATGAACGACCTGCCGGCGGGGTGGACCGGGCAGGTGCGCTCCTTCGTCGAAGCCTTCCCCAAGGCGCTCGACGAGCTCGACGCGCTCCTGACCGGGAACCGGATCTGGATGAAGCGCACCCAGGGCATCGGGCGGATCGGCGCGGCGCAGGCGATCGGGCTGGGGCTGACCGGCCCGAACCTGCGGGGCTGCGGCGTCGCCTACGACGTGCGCAAGACCGAGCCGTACAGCGGCTACGAGGCATACGAGTTCGAGGTGCCCATCGGGAGCGAAGGCGACGCCTACGACCGCTACCTCGTGCGCCTGGCGGAGATGCGCCAGAGCAGCCGCATCCTCGACCAGGCGCTCCGCATGCTCCCGGAGGGGCCGATCAACATCGACGATCCCAAGGTGATCCTGCCGAAGAAGGACCGGGTGCTCACGAAGATGGAGGAGCTGATCGAGCAGTTCATGATCGTCACCGAGGGGTTCAAGCCGCCCGCGGGCGAGATCTATCACGCCATCGAGGCTCCCAAGGGGGAGCTCGGCTTCTACCTCAGGAGCGAGGGGGGCAAGTCGCCCTACCGCCTGAAGATCCGCTCCCCGTCCTTCATCAGCCTGCAGGCGATCGAGACCATGGCCGTGGGCGGCCTGCTCTCCGATCTGATCGCCGTGGTGGCCAGCCTCGACCCCGTCATGGGAGAGGTGGACCGGTGAGCCTCCCCGTGCGCGAGGAGACCGACCGCAGGATCGACGAGCTCAAGGGACGCTTCCCGCACCAGGGCTCGGCCCTGCTCCCCGCCCTGTACCTGATCCAGGAGGAGAAGGGGTACATCTCGGACGAGGCGATGGAGTACGTGGCCGGCAAGATCGACGTGTCGCCGGCCTTCGTCGCCGGGGTGGTGTCCTTCTACACCCTGTTCCATCGCGGGCCCACCGGGCGGCACCACATCCAGGTCTGCCGCACGCTGCCCTGCGCCCTGCGGGGCTGCCAGGATCTGATCGCGCACCTGGAGCGAAGGCTCGGGATCAAGGTCGGGGGGACGACCCCGGACGGCCGCTTCTCGCTCGCGACGGTGGAGTGCCTCGGGGCCTGCGACACCGCCCCCATGCTGCAGATCGGCGACCGCGACCACGGTCCCCTGGACGCCAGGGCGGTCGACGCCCTCCTGGAGTCCCTCAGGTAGATCGAGCCGCGGACCGCGGGTCCGCGGCGGACGGAGACGATGCCCTACGAGCCGCTCCTGTTGCGCAACGCCGGCAAGCCCGGGTCCGAGACGATCGACGCCTACCTGGCCTCGGGCGGCTACCAGGGGCTGCGCCGGGTGCTCAAGGAGTCCACGCCCGAGAAGATGGTCGAAGAGGTGAAGGCCTCCGGCCTGCGCGGCCGCGGCGGCGCCGGCTTCGCCACCGGAGTGAAGTGGGGATTCCTGCCCAAGACCCGGGACAAGCCGCGCTACCTGTGCATCAACGCCGACGAGAGCGAGCCGGGGACCTTCAAAGACCGGCTGCTGATCGAGAAGGACCCGCACCTTGTCCTCGAGGGGATCATCCTGTCGGCCTACGCCATCGAGTGCCGCACCGCCTTCTTCTACATCCGCGGCGAGTTCCACCAGGGATGCCGCGTCTTCCAGCGGGCCGTGGACGAGGCGTACGCCAAGGGTTTCCTGGGCAAGAACATCCTGGGCAGCGGTTACGACCTCGACCTGGTCCTGTACCGCGGCGCCGGGGCCTACATCTGCGGCGAGGAGACGGCGCTTCTCGAGTCGCTCGAGGGCAAACGCGGCCTGCCGCGCATCAAGCCGCCCTTCCCGGCGATCGTCGGCCTGTACGGCTGCCCGACGATCATCAACAACGTCGAGACGCTCGCCAACGTCACGCTCATCGCCGAACGCGGGGCGGCCTGGTACGCGACCATCGGGCGCCCCCCGAAGAACACGGGGCCCAAGCTCTACTGCCTCTCCGGCCATGTGAAGCGCCCGGGCGTGTACGAGGCGCCCCTGGGCGTGCCGCTCATGGAGCTGATCGAGGAGCGGGCCGGCGGCCTGCTGCGGCCGGACCGCCCGCTCAAGGCGGTGGTCCCCGGCGGCTCTTCGATGCGCATCCTGCCGGCCTCGAAATGCGACGTGCTGATGGATTTCGACTCGCTGGTGGCGGCGGGATCGATGCTCGGATCGGCCGCCGTCATCGTCATGGACGCGGGCACCTGCATGGTCTGGGCCCTGCTGAGCCTGGCGCGCTTCTACGCCCACGAATCGTGCGGCCAGTGCACCCCGTGCCGCGAGGGGACCGGGTGGTTCGTCAAGATCCTCGAGCGCCTCGAGGCCGGCCAGGGCCGGCCCGAGGACGTCGACCTGCTGACCGACGTCGCCAACAAGGTCGAGGGGAACACCATCTGCCCGTTCGGCGAGGCGATCGCCTGGCCGGTGCAGTCGTACGTCAAGACGTTCCGCGAGGAGTACGAGGAGCACGTGCGCCGCAAGGGCTGCCCGCTGGCGGCCACGGCGACCGTCTCCTAGCGCCCCGAGAGAGCCGGAGCCGATGGCCGAGCCGAAGGAGCCCCAGCAGCCCCCGAGCCCGCCCCCGGGGCCCGCCCTGCCTGCCGCGGGGCCGGACGACGTGTCCCTTCTCATCGACGACCGGCCGGTCGTGGTGAGGAAGGGGACGACCGTCCTGCAGGCGGCCGAGCAGGCCGGCCTCCTCGTCCCCCACTACTGCTACCACGCCGGGCTGAGCATCGCCGGGAACTGCCGCATGTGCCTGGTCGAGATCGAGAAAGCCCCCAAGCTGCAGATCGGCTGCGCCACCGCCGCGGCGCAGGGGATGGTGGTGCGCACGCAGACGGCGCGGGTGAAGAGCACGCGCGAGGCGATCATGGAGTTCCTGCTCATCAACCACCCCCTGGACTGCCCGATCTGCGACCAGGCCGGCGAGTGCCGGCTGCAGCAGTACGAGGCGGCCTACGGCGCCGGTCGCAGCCGGTTCAACGAGGAGAAGGTCCACTTCCCGAAGCGCTACGACATCGGCCGCAACGTGGTCTTCGACGCCGAGCGCTGCATCAAGTGCACGCGCTGCGTCCGGTTCTGCGACGAGGTGAGCAAAACGCACGAGCTGGCGCTGTTCGACCGCGGCGACCACGCCATCATCGGCACCTTCCCCGGGCGTCCGCTCGACAACCCGTACTCGGGCAACACGGTCGACATCTGCCCGGTCGGAGCGCTGACCTGGAAGCCGTTCCGCTTCAGGGCGCGCGTCTGGTTCCTGCGCGACGTGCCGTCGGCCTGCGCCGGGTGCGCCCGCGGCTGCAGCGTGAACCTGGCGACCTACAACAACCGCATCCACCGCATCACGCCGCGCCAGAACATGCAGGTCAACCGTTTCTGGATCTGCGACGCCGGACGGGAGTCGCACGCGCCGCTCTCCGAGCGTCCGCGCCTGGCCGGCCCGCGCGCCCTGGCGGCCTGCAAGGGCGGACCGCAGCAGGAGGCCGCCTGGGAGGAGGCGCTCGACCGGGCCGCCGAGCTCCTGCGCGAGACCGCCAAGGCCCATGGCAGCGGCGCCCTGGCGGGGATCGTGTCGGCGCGTCTGTCGGTCGAGGACCTCCACCTGGCGCGCAAGGCGCTCTCCGAAGCCGCCGGCATCCCGCGCCTGGGCGTGCCGCCGCACGTGGAAGGGGAGGACGATCACCTGCTCATCCGGCGCGACAGGACCCCCAACGCCAAGGGCGCGGCGCTGGCCGGCCCCGGGGCGCCCCACGCCGGCAGGGTCAAGGAGATCCTCGAGGACGTCGCCGCCGGCCGCGTGCGCGCTTTGGTCGTGGTCGGCGAGGATCCGCTGGGAGACGGGCTGATCGACGCCGCGGCGCTGGGCCGGCTCGACGCCCTCATCGTCATCGACTGGTGGAAGAGCCCCACCGCCGAGGCCGCGCACGTGGCGCTGCCCTCCTGCGGCTACGGCGAGTGCGAGGGCGTGCTGGTCAACTTCGAGGGTCGCGCGCAGCGGATGCGCGCCGCGCTCAGGCCGTGGGCCGAGGCGGAGCCGACCTGGCGCATCCTGCGCGAGCTCGGGCGGCGATTCGGGCTGGCGGGCGAGTACCCCACCGCCTCCGCCGTGTTCGACGAGGTGGCCGCGACCGTGCCCGCCTTCGCCGGACTCTCGCACCGCGCCCTCGGCGGGCTGGGCGCGGTCGTGAAGGAGGCCTGAGGTGGATCCGGTCCTGGAGCGGGTGATCGTCGAGGCCGCGGTCAAAATCGCCCTGGTCTTCTTCGTGGTCCTGACCACCGTCGCCTACATGACCTGGGTCGAGCGGCGCGTCTCGGCCTGGATCCAGGACCGCCGCGGCCCCAACCGCGTCGGCCCCTTCGGCCTGCTGCAGCCTCTGGCCGACGGCATCAAGTTCCTCTTCAAGGAGGAGATCACCCCGCCGCACGTCTACCGGCCGGTCTACCTCCTGGCGCCGATCCTCATCCTGGTCCCGGCGCTCCTGACCATCTCGGTCGTGCCGTTCGGGCCGGCGCTGCGCCTGTTCGGCCGGGACGTGCCGCTGCGCGTGGCCGACGTGGACAACGGCGTGCTGATCATCCTGGCCTTCGCCTCGATGGGCGTTTACGGCATCGCCCTGGCCGGGTGGTCGTCCAACAACAAGTACTCCCTCATGGGGGGCCTGCGTTCGTCGGCGCAGCTCATCTCCTATGAGCTGGCGATGGGGCTGGCGATCGTCGGGATCCTGATGTCCGCCGGGTCGCTGCGGCTGTCGGACGTCGTGGCCCGGCAGGCGGAGCACGGCTGGAACGTCCTGTGGCAGCTCCCGGGCTTCGTGGTCTTCCTGACGGCGGCGTTCGCCGAGACCAACCGCCTGCCGTTCGACCTGCCGGAGGCGGAGACCGAGCTGGTGGCGGGGTACCACACCGAGTACTCGGGGATGCGCTTCTCGATGTTCTACATGGCGGAGTACGCCAACATGGTCACCGCCTCCTGCCTGGCGGCGACCCTCTACCTGGGCGGGTACCACGTGCCGGGGCTGCAGCGGCTGGGACTGCCGCAGAACGCCGCCGCGATCGTGCAGCTTTTGGCCTTCGGCATCAAGGTGGCCTTCTTCCTGTTCGTGTACGTCTGGGTGCGCTGGACCATCCCGCGCTTCCGCTACGACCAGCTAATGAACCTGGGCTGGAAGGTGCTGCTGCCGGTCGCGCTGGTCCACATCGTCTGGGTGGCGTTCATCGTGCTGATGGGCTGGGCCTGAGCGGCCCGGCGGGGGAGCGGCCGTGCACCTCCTGATCGGCCTGATCGCCGTCGTCGTGGTCTTCGCGCTGCTGCGGGCCTTCCTGCCAGGGCGGACGGGGCTCCCGGTCCTGTTCCTTTTGATCGCGGGGGCGACCTTGGTGGTGCTCGAGCGCGCCGACCTCCTGCGCATCGAATTCTGGGCGGGCAGTGTGGCCTTCGTCGCCATCCTCTCCGCCCTGCTCATCGTCCTGCATCCGAACCCGATGGTGTCGGTGCTGTTCCTGATCGTCAACCTCTTCTGCATCGCCGTCTTCTACCTGATGCTGCAGGCGCAGTTCCTGGCCGCGCTCCAGGTGATCGTCTATGCCGGCGCGATCATGGTGCTGTTCGTGTTCGTCGTCATG
>QHXZ01000100.1 GCA_003223165.1 Acidobacteriota bacterium | reverse complement strand
AGCGTTAAGCCTTCGCCCCGCGTACCAGCGCCACCGCCTCCTTCGCGGCGTCGGACCCGGCGCGCGTGGCCAGCTCGAAGCTGGGCATGCCGTTGCGGTCCGAGTGCGCGAAGGTGATGCGCCCCAGGGGGCGGGTGAGCGCGCGGCGGGCGTCGCCGGTCAAGAAGCCGGGGGTCGGGATCACCATGTGGTGGCCCCAGGCGTAGACGTCGAGGCGCGTGAGGTCTGCGTTGATGCCGGGGACCATCATCTCCAGGTCGTCGGCCATCAGGTCGGCCCAGTGGGACCAGGGCCTGTTCATCAGCTCGAGGCGGGGCACCTTTCCTTCGAGAGGCGCCCAGAGGCAGAGGACGTTCGGCCGGCGCGGGTCGCCGCTGCGCCAGCGGTCGGAGTTGTAGTCGGCCATCACGAAGGCCTGCAAGAGCTTCCCGGGCCCGCTCTGGGCCCAGGCGAGCGGCGCCCCCTTGAGGACGGGGGTGCGCTTAACCGAGGCCGCCCCCATCAGCAGGGCCCCGTAGCGGTACTGAAGGTAGAAGGTCCGCCCCGTGGCCTGCATCTCGGGGACCATCCGCCCGGTGATGTGCTTGGGGCAGGCGATGACGGCGCAGCGCGCCCGGCGCATCGAGAAGCGGCCGGTCTGCGGATCGACGAGGGTGACCCGCGCCTCCTCGTCGTGGTTCTCGACGCGCACCGCCATCAGCCCGGTGCGCAGGCGATCGCGTCCCACCTTGTCCATCAGGCGCCCGGCCAGCCAGGCGTTCCCACCCGGCAGGGTGATGTCCTCGCCTCCCTGCCCCAGGCAGTTGAACGAGAGAAAACCGTAGGCCGAGACCTCGGAGGGGGTGCCACCGATGTCGCTGGTGCTCCAGTTGCTCACCTGGTTCATGGCGTACTCGCCCCACCCCTTGCGCCGCGCGTACTCCTCCATGGTGATGCCGTCCAGCGCCAGGATCTCCGGGTCGCGGCTCCCTTCCTCGACCGGCATGGCGAAGGCGGGGCGGCCGTCCTTCCCCTTCTTCCTGGGCCACTCATCGAACTCGCGGTAGAACTCGATGAGGTCCTGCCGGTCCTTCGCCGGCAAGGGCCACCGCTTGATCGCCCCTTCCGCGTCCCTGCCGTACATCGCGTCCGGGTACCAGGTGCCGTCGATGAGCATGTTCGAGTCCGGCCCGGGGCCGACGAGGGCCGGGTCGATCTTCGGCGTGCCGTCGGCGGCGAAGCCGGTGATCACTCCGAGGTCCTGGAAGAGGCGGGTGGTGAAGGCGTCTCGGGGGCGGACGACCGACCAGGTGGCGCAGGTGTAGTCGGTGCCGTTGGCGTGCCCCTTGCGCGCGTTGCCGCCGATGTACCCTTCCTTCTCGTACAGCAGGACGTCCTCGAGGCCGCCGCGCTCGAGCTCCCAGGCCGCCATCAGGCCGGAGACTCCCCCGCCGATCACGATGGCGTCGTGCAGCCGTCCTTCGGGCTGGAGCGCGGGGATGGCCAGCGTCCCGTCGCGCAGCCGGTGCGCGATGTCGTACGACTCGGCGATCAGCTCGCCGTCGTACTCGCGCGTCGCGGGCGCGCCGCCGGACGCCTTGCCGCCGGGGGCCTGGCCGCGGGAGGTCTGGCCGAGGAGATCGAGCATTGAGAAGCGCGACACGAGGCCGGCGGCCAGGCCGGCCTTGAAGGCGCCGTTCAGGAACAGCCGGCGGTCGATCCCGCGAGCGTCCGGAGTATCGTGGTCGCGTCCACGCTTCTTCGGCATCGTTTCACCTCCCGGTGTGAGCGCCCGACATCATACTCCCGGCCGGGCGCGCGCACACTCGCCGCCATCGTGCTATCCTGCGGAACAGTCGCCATGCTCCTTGGGCCCGCGGGGCACGCCCGCGGCCGGACGCCCTTCACGGAAGGAGGAGACGGATGTTCGACAAGCTGGTGCACACGGATCACAACCTCGGTGCGACGCTCCTGCGGCTGGCGCTCGGGATCGTCATGTTTCCGCACGGAGCCCAGAAGGTGCTCGGTTGCTTCGGCGGCTACGGCTTCTCCGGGACCATGAACTCGTTCACGGAGCAGATGCACATCCCGACCATTTTCGCCTTCCTGGCGATCTGCGCCGAGTTCCTGGGGTCGCTCGGGCTCATCAGCGGATTCCTGACGCGCGTGGCCGCCTTCGGCATCTTCTGCGTCATGCTGGTGGGCGCGCTCATGGTCCACGTCCCCAACGGTTTCTTCATGAACTGGTCCGGGGCGCAGAAGGGCGAGGGATTCGAGTACCACATCCTGGCGATCGGGATCGCCGTCGTCCTGATGCTGCGCGGTGGCGGCGCCTGGTCGGTGGACGAGGCGATCGCGAAGAGGAGGATGCCGGGCGTCTAGGAGCCGGTCACCGGCTCCGGTCCACCGGCGGCGGGCACCGCTCCACCGCCGGCCCGTAAGGCCGCGAGTGGGGCCGGCGCGGCGCCCGGGGCCGAGGCGGCCCACAGGCCGCGCAGCCAGGACGCGGCCGACTCGATGCCGATGTTGATGTACGGCAGCACCACCAGGGTCAGGACGGTCGACGACGCCAGCCCGCCGATCACGGTGCGCGCCAGGGGATAGTAATAGGCGTCGCCGACCGCCGAGCGGCCGAGGGCCAGCGGCACCAGGCCGACGATCGCCGTCAGGGCGGTCATCAGCACGGCGCGCAGCCGGTCCCGGCCGGCCCTCAGGATCGCCTCGTCGCGCCCGTAGCCCGCCTGCCGCAGCTGGTTCATGTGGTCGAGCAGCACGATGCCGTTCTTGACCACGATGCCGATCAGCATCAAGAGGCCGATCTGCGCCATGATGTTGAACGGCGTGCGCGTCGCCGCCAGGAGCCAGGCGGCCCCCGGCATGGCGAAGGGAATCGAGAACAGGATGGCGAACGGCTGCGTCACCGACTCGAACAGCGACGCCATGGCGATGTAGACCAGCACCAGGGCCAGCAGGAAGTTGATCAGCATCTGCTGGTTCTCCTCCCCCTGCTCCAGGATCTTGTCGTCCCACGACCACGAGTATCCCGGAGGCAGGTCGAAGGCGTTCATGAGCCCCTCGATCCGCTTCCTGGCGGACCCCCAGTCCTTCCCCTCGTAGGCGGCGTTGACCGCCACGCGGACCTTGCGGTTCTCGCGCGCGATCTCCTGCGCCCGTCGCACCACCTGGAAGGTGGCGATGTCGCCCAGGCGCACGGGGTGGGCCGAAGGGCCGATCTGGATCGAGCGCAGGTCCTCGAGGTTCTCGCGGTCGGCCTGCCGGAGCTGCAGCCAGGTCTCGACCTCCCGGTCGCCGGCGTTGAAGCGGCGCAGCCGCATGCCGCCCAGCGTGAACTGGAAGATCTGCGACACGTCCTCGGCCGTCAGGCCTTGCTTGAGCGCCTTGTCGCGGTCCACCACCACCTGGATCTCGTTGCGCCCCTTCTTCCAGTCGGAAGAGATGTCCTCGACCCCCGGCACGGTCCCGAGCCGGCGGGCGGCCTCGCCGGCGAGCGTCTGCAGGACGCCGCCGTCGTGCCCGAAGAACTTGACCGCGAAGTAGGTGCTGTTGCCCCCCTCGTTCGCCTCCTCCGCGAAGTAGGTCCGCGCCCCCGGGACCTGCGGCAGCCCGGCGCGGATCGTCTTGCGCAATTCCTTGATCGCCTCGTCCCCGGCGTTCTCGTCCCGGAGCGTGATGACGGTGCGGGCCATGTTCTCGCCGTAGACGCTGTAGATCGACCCGATCAGGAGGCGATCCTTGTTCGCCGAGAGATAGGCCTCGATCTGGTTGACCGCCTTCTCGGCGTCCGTCTTGTAGACGAAGTCGGAGAAGTCGTACTGCAGGAAGAGCCGTTTGTTGCTCGTGGCGGCGAACTGCGCCATGTCCACCAGGCCCAGGACGAACGGCACGAACCCGACCACGAGGCCCAGCACGACGATCAGGAAGGTCCAGGCCTTGTGCCGCAGCGTCCAGCCGAGCACCCGGACGTAACGATCCTCGAGACGGGCCAGGCTCGCCGGCTGCGCCGCCGGCCTGCGGCGCAGCAGCTGCGCCGACATCAGGGGGATGAGGGTCAAGGACGAGAACAGCGAGCAGACGAGCGAGATCGAGATGGCGATCCCGACCTCTTCGAGCCACGTCGTCAGCTCGGTGCTGGCCCCCACGACGAGCGGCAGGAAGACGATGACCGTGGTCAGGGTCGAGCAGATGACCGCCATCGACACGTCGCGCGCGCCGATGAGCGCCGCCTCCTTGGCGTCGGGCACTTCGCGCCGCTTGCGGTCGATCGACTCCAGCACCACGATGGCGTCGTCCACCAGCATCCCCACCCCGAGCATCAGCCCGCACATCGACAGGACGTTGAGGTTCTTGCCCATGAAGTAGAGGATGCCGCAGGCGGAGACGACCGAGAACGGGATGGAGAACGACACCACCAGCGTCGAGTCGAGGCGCCGCAGGAAGAAGTAAAGCACGACCACCGCCAGGAGAGCGCCGAGCACGCCGGCGTGGCGCAGGCCATCGATGCCGGACGTGATCTGCTTCGCCTGGTCCTCCCAGGTGAACAGCCTGATCCCCTTCAGCAGGGGGTCCTTGTCGATGTCGCCCGTGATGACCTTCATCACGGCGCGCACCACGTCCACGGTGTTGGCCGTCGACTCCTTGTAGACGTTGAGCGCCACCGCGTAGCCCCGATCGAGATGCCGCCCGAAACCGATCGGCGGCTCCTCGTAGCGGATCTCGGCGATGTCCTTGAGGCGCAGCCCCCGGTCGTTCACCGCCAGGTCCTGGATCGCCTCCAGCGACTCGAACGCCCCCAGGGCGCGGGCCGTGTAGCGCAGGCCGTCGTGGCTCACCTGCCCCAGCACCAGGTTGGAGGAGGCCCCTTGCAGCCGCTCGATGAGCGCGCCGATGTCGACCTCGTGCTCCTTGATGCGGTCGAGGACCAGGTCGATGTAGATCTCCCGCGGCGCCACGCCGTCGAGGTCGACGCGCGCCACGCCGGGCACGCGGCGGATGCGGTTCTTCACCCGGGTCTCCAGGAGATCGTAGTTCCTCGAGAGGTCGACCCCCTCCGCCGCGATGCGCGCCTGCACCACCGGGATGTCGCTGGTGTTGAAGGAGGCGATCTGGATCTCGCCGATGCCGGGCGGCAGGCTCGGCCTCACCTGGTTGACCTTCTCGCTCACCTGCATGCGCACGATGTCGAGGGCGTGGCCCCAGCTGAACTGGATCTCGAACTCGGCGCTGTCGGCGGTCGAGGTCGACCCCAGCCGCTTGACGCCCGGCAGCGTCGCCAGGACCTCCTCGACCGGCTTGGCGATCGTCTTCTCGATCTGCGTCGGGTTCGAGTTGGGGTACGGGATGGTGATGGCGATGGTCGGGATGTCGACGTTCGGCAGGAAGGCCAGCGGCAACCGCGCCATAGCGATCCCGCCGACCACCATGACGCAGGCCAGGACCATCAGCGTGGCGACGGGGCGCTTGACCGACAGCGACGACAGGCTCACTCGGCGATCTCCGGCAGGGGCGCCGCCCCGAGCGCCGGCCCGATGCCCTCAGGCGCGGCGGCGCCGGCCCCCATCGCGAGGCGCGTGGCCGCGGCGGCGCTCGCCTCCGCGGCATACGCCTTGCGGTCGAGGAGGGTGTAGATGACGGGAATGACGACGAGGGTCAGGACGGTGGCCACCGCCAGCCCGCCGATGACCGTCACCGCCAGCGGGGCGCGCAGCTCGGCCCCCTCGCCCAGGCCGAGGGCCATCGGCAAAAGCCCCAGGATCGTCGTGGCGGTGGTCATCAGGATCGGCCGCATGCGCTTGAGCCCGGCCTGCACCAGCGCCTCCTCGCGCTCCATCCCCTCCTGGCGCAGCAGGTTGACGGCGTCGATCAGCACGATGGCGTTCTTGACCACGATCCCGGCCAGCATGACGGCGCCGATCATGGCGACGACGTTGACGCTGCGGCCGGTCAAGACGAGCGACAGCACCGCCCCGATGACGCCCAAAGGCACCGTGAACATGACCACGAAGGGGTGCACGAGCGATTCGAACTCGCAGGCCATGACCAGGTAGACGAGGAAGATCGCCAGCCAGAGCGCCAGCTTGAGGGAGCGGAAGGAGCGCTCCATCTCCTCCTCCTGCCCGCTCAGCCCGGCCACCACACCGGCCGGGAGGACCTGGCGCGCGATCGCCTGGCGCACGTCGGCGGCCACGGCGCCCATGTCGCGCCCGGAGATGTCGCCGGAGATCACCGCCGCCCGCTTCTGCCCGACGCGGCGGATCTCGCTCGGCCCCTCGGCCAGCCGGACGTCGGCGACCGACTTGAGGTA
>QHXZ01000057.1 GCA_003223165.1 Acidobacteriota bacterium | reverse complement strand
GGAGGTTTATCCCGTGCGTTGACCGGATTTTCGCGACGGTGCTATAGTGGCGCCCCTTCGCGACTGTGTGGGGCGTTAGCTCAGCTGGGAGAGCGCGAGGCTGGCAGTCTCGAGGTCGGGGGTTCGATCCCCCCACGCTCCACCACTCCCTTCCTCAGAGGATTCTAGCGGGAGGGTCGCTCGCCGACCGCCGCGGCGCGCGGCTTGACCTTGTCGCGCTTGCGGGCGCCGCTCTCGCGGGCCCGGGCCTTCTTCGCCTCGCCCGGAACCGCCTCCGGCCGCGCCAGGACGATGGTCGACAGGGCCGCCTTCAGCACCTCGCCGATCTCGCGCACGAACACCAGCTTGAGCTGCTTGCGGATGTGGACCGGGATGTCGACCAGGTCCTTCTCGTTCTTGTAGGGCAGGAGCACCGCCGCGATGCCGGCGCGCCGCGAGGCCAGGAGCTTCTCCTTGATCCCGCCGACCGGCAGCACCTTGCCGCGCAGGGTGATCTCGCCCGTCATGGCGAGGTCGTGGCGCACCGCCCGCTGCGACATGAGCGAGGCGACCGCGGTGGCGATGGTGATGCCGGCCGAGGGGCCGTCCTTCGGGATCGCCCCCGCCGGCACGTGGATGTGGATGTCGACCTTCTCGAAGGCGTCCTCGTCGATCCCCAGATCCTTGGCGTGCGACTTCACGTAGGAGAAGGCGGCCTGCGCCGACTCCTTCATGACGTCCCCGATCTGGCCGGTGATCGCGATGTTGCCGTTCCCCTTCATCTTGGTGGCCTCGACGAAGAGGATGTCGCCGCCCGAGGAGGTCCAGGCGAGCCCGGTGGCCACGCCGACCTCGTCTTCCCGTTCCGCCACCTCGGGGATGTAGAGGATCGGGCCCAGGAACTCCTGCAGGTCGCGCGCGGCGATCGCGCGCGGCTTCAGCTTCCCCATGGTGATGTCCTTGGCCACCTTGCGGCAGATCGTGGCGAGCTGCTGCTCGAGCTTGCGCAGCCCCGAGTCGGCGGTGTAGCCGCGGATGATCTCCGAGACCGCTTCGTCGTTGAAGGAGATCTGCTCCTTGGTCAGGCCATGGGCCTCGATCTGCCGCGGCACCAGGTACTGGCGCGCGATGTCGAGCTTTTCCTCCTCGACGTAGCCCGGCAGGTGCAGGATCTCCATGCGGTCGCGCAGCGGCTCCGGGATGGTGTCCGCGCGACAGGTCGAAGGCCAGGTCGAGGTAGAGGTCGGTGAAGGTGCTGTTCTGCTCCGGGTCGAGCACCTCGAGCAGCGCCGAGGCCGGGTCGCCGCGGAAGTCCATGCCGATCTTGTCCACCTCGTCGATCATGAACAGCGGGTTCCTCGATCCGGCGCGCCGCAGGCTCTGCAGGACCTTTCCGGGCATGGCGCCGACGTAAGTGCGGCGGTGGCCGCGGATCTCGGCCTCGTCGCGCATGCCGCCCACGCTCATGCGCACGAACTTGCGCCCCAGCGCCTCGGCGATCGAGCGGCCGAGCGAGGTCTTGCCGGTGCCGGGCGGGCCGTAGAAGCAGAGGATCGGCCCCTTCATGTCCTTCTTGAGCTGGCGCACCGCCAGGAACTCGAGGATGCGGTCCTTGACCTTCTCGAGGTCGTAGTGATCGCGGTCGAGGATGCGGCCCGCGTCGCGCACGTCCAGGCGGTCCTCGGTCACGATCGACCAGGGGAGCGTGGCCAGCCAGTCGAGGTAGGTCGTGATGACGTTGTACTCGGCCGACGCCGGGTTGACCATCTCGAGCCGGACCAGCTCCTTCTCGGCCTCCTTGCGGGCCTCCTCCGGCAGGCCGGCCTTGTCGATCTTCTCGCGCAGCTCCTTGACCATCCCGGCCGACTCGCTCTCCTCGCCCAGCTCCTTGCGGATCACCTTGAGCTGCTCGCGCAGGAAGAACTCGCGCTGCGCCTTGCGGATCTCGTCCTCGGTCTGCTCCTTGATCTCCTGGCCGGCCTTGGCCAGGCCGATCGACTTCTCCAGCAGGCGTATAGCAACTTTTAGACGCTCGAGCGGCTCGATGGTCTGCAGGATCTCCTTCTTCTCCTCGAGCTCGATGTTCAGGTGGTTCGCGACCTGGTCGGCCAGGTTGCCGGGCCCGGTCAGGTTGTTCTTGATCAGGTTCAGGATCTCGCCCGGCACGCGCGGGTCGAGCTGGATCAGGTTCTCCAGCAGGTGCAGGGCGTTCCCCATGAGCAGGTTCGCCTCCATCGACTCGTCCTCGCGCTCGTCGATGCAGGCGACCCGGGCGCGCAGGTAGGGCTCGGTCTGCACGTACCCGGCGACGCGGAAGCGCCGCAGGCCCAGGAGGATGATCTGCACGGTGTTTCCGGAGACGTTGATCTTGTTCACCAGGCGGGCGGCGACGCCGATGGACGACAGCTCCTCGATCGGCGGCACGTCGATCGAGGTGCTCCTCTGGACCACCAGGCCGATGATCGACTCGGGCTCCATGTCGCGGATCAGGTTCAGGTTCTTCTTGCGCACCACCTGGAGGTTGACGACCATCTGGGGGAACACGACGGTCGAGGCCAAAGGGATGACCGGCAGCTCGTTCGGGATGTCGCACTCGAGCATCTCGGCGCGGGAGCGGAGGGCCGGCGGAACCTTCTCCGCGGTGGGCCTCTCGACGGGCGGCTTGTCCTGACCGGGCCTGTCGGGAGCGCCCTTTTTCGAGTTGGTCATGGGGTCCGGCTCCTCAGGGGCCCCCGCGGGGGCCGTGAGTCGGTTCAGTCCGGGCGGCGTCCCGGGGCGAAGAAGCGGTAGGCGATCACCTTGTAGACCAGCTTCGCCGTCAGGAAATCGGAGGACTTGTCGTCCTCCATGGGCCGCAACTCGTTGACGTCGAACCCGACCACCTTCTTCCTGCGGCAGAGATCCCGCAGGAAGGAGAGCGTCTCGTACCAGCCGGGCCCTCCCGGCTCGGGGGTCCCGGTGCCCGGCAGGATCCCAGGGTCGAAGTAATCGACGTCGATTGTAAGGTATATCTCGTCGGTCAGCCGGTCAACCGCCTGGAGGGCGCTTTCGGGCCGCCTCAGGAACTCCCAGGCCGGCACGATCGCCAGGCCCCTGACCTTGATGAAATCGGCCTCCTCCCGGGACATGCTGCGGATGCCCATCTGCACGGTCGGGACCCCCTCCTCGACCACCCGGCGCATGATGCAGGCGTGATTGTAGGGCGACCCCTCGAAGGCGTCGCGCAGGTCGCCGTGGGCGTCCAGCTGGACGACCGATAGGCGCGGGAAGGCCTTGCGGTAGGCCCGGACGGCCCCCAGCGTCACGCTGTGCTCGCCTCCCAGCACCACGGGCATCTTGCCCATCGCCAGGTAGCGCGCCGTGGCCTCCTCGACCTTGCGCACCATGACCTCGGGCGCGTCCTCGTTCCCCGACACCGCCGGGGCCGTGTGGATGCCGATGGTGTACGGCTCGACCTGAAGCTCGTCGTCGTACAGCTCCATGTGGGTCGAGGCCTCGAGGATCGCCCGCGGCCCCCGGGCGGTGCCCTTCTGGTAGCTGGCCGTGCGGTCGTAGGGGACCGGGATCATGACGACGCGGGCGCGCTCGAGCGTGACCTGGTCCGGCTCGAGACCGCCGAAGTTCAGGGGAGCCGCGTGGGCGCTCATGCTCTAGGGGATCAGGACGGAGGCCGCCACGACGGTGGTCCACCAGCCCCGCTTGTCGCCCACCGCGGACTGGGTGACGTTGATGGTGCGGTAGATCTCGCTGCTGATCTTCCAGATCTCCTTGCGCTCGTCGTAGGAGGTCTCGGGATCGAACTCGACGCCCGAGATGGTGGCCAGCATCTGCGCCGCCAGGTCCTCGGCGTAGTCCCCGGCCATCTCCTCGGTCTGCCCGAAGGAGTGGTGCTCGCTCAGGTAGCCGTTGCGCCCCGGCTTGCCCGGGATGGCGATGCCGATCGAGGCGGCGCACAGGCGGTGCGGCTCGTTGGTCTCGGCCTGGCTCATGACGCAGAACACCACCTCGCCGATCCTCAGATATTTGAGCCCCTGGGCCTTGGGGATGATCTTGCAGCCCGGCGGGAAGATGCTGCTGACCCGGACCAGGTTGAAGTAGGCGATGCCGGCATCACGCAGCGCCATCTCGAAGGAGTTCAGCTTCTCCTTGTGCCGGCCGACGCCCTTGGTCAGGAAGATTTTCTTCGAAACGAACATGTGGTCCCCCGGCGATTCCCACGTCCCGCGCGGAGTCTATACCGGATGCCGCCCGACGGAAACAGGAAAACGATTGGACGCAGGTTTGAAAGAGAAGCGGTCTCGGAGTGAAGCGCCGCGGCTTGCGGTTGCCGGGCACCGGGTCCGGCTCGCTGCGCGAGCCTCCCCTCCGCCTCGCCTCGCTCCGCCCACCGCGCTGTGGAGCGCGCGGCGGGGCCCCGTCGCTCGGTCTCGGAGGGCCCGGCAACCGCAAGCCGCGGCGCTTCACTCCGGGGATCGCTCCGCCATTCACACCCGTGCCCATTCGGTTTGCCGCCGGACGGGATCCGGGAAAGCGAGCCGAGGCGCCAAGGCAGCCGCGGAGGTGACTGGTGTGCCCCATCCGCCACCGTCGGTCATCTCTCGGTCAGGCCCTTGCAGGGTCTTGTCCAGCGGCGGGATCGGGGTGCCGATGCCGGCATGAATCCTCGGGGGCGCCGGGAGTGGAGGGCCGCGCGCGGTGGGTGGGAGCGTAGCGAAGCGGAGGGGAGGTGTCGCGCAGCGACGCCGGACCCGTGCCCGGCAACTGCGGCACGCGGCCCTCCACTCCCAGGGGGTTCCCTAGGATGCTTGACAGGATCGCGTGCACGGATCTAGCCTCGTGGCTCAACTACGTTGGAGGGCGCCATGCCGGCCGGTCAGACGACGCACCGAGGATCCTGCCTGTGCGGGCGGGTCAGCCTCGAGATCAAGGGTCCGATCGGCCCGATGTCCAACTGCCACTGCACCGACTGCAGGAAGAGCCACGCGGCGGCCTTCGCCACCTACATCGACGTTCCGAAGGACACGTTCACCTTCACCAAGGGCGAAGAGCACCTGCAGACCTACAAGGTGGCGTCGGGCACCAAGCGTTCCTTCTGCCGGTCCTGCGGCACGATCGTCACCTGCTGGAGCGACGGCGAGAACAAGTTCCTCGAGATCTCCGCCTCGGCGCTCGACACGCCGACCGACCTGAAGCCGGTGTATCACGGCTTCGTCCGCAGCAAGGCCTCCTGGTACGACATCCTCGACAAGGTCCCGCAGTACAAGACCAACAAGAGCGACTGACCCGGGCAGGCTCCTCGCTCCTAGGCGACCTTCTTCGACCACTTCACGCTGCAGCCGAAGGCCTTCGTCTCGGCGGCCGGGATCGGCTTGCCCGCGGCGAGGGCGGCGAGGGCGTCGGTAAACTCGCGCTTCGTGACCTTGCCCTCCTCGAGGGAGTCGTCGACGCGGCCGCGGTAGACGAGCGTCCCCTGCGCGTCGAGCAGGAAGATGTGCGGCGTGACCTTGGCGCCGTAGGCGGCGGCGGTGGCCTGGGTCTCGTCCTGCAGGTAGGGGAAGGGGTAATCCCTCTCCTTGGCCCGCTCGACCATCTTGTCGAACGAGTCGCCCGGCACCGTCTTGGCGTCGTTGGCGTTGATGGCGATGAACGCGATGCCCTTCGGCTGGAACTCGCGGGCGAGGGCGATCAGGCGCGCCTCGTACCCCTGCGAGTACGGGCAGGTGTTGCAGGTGAAGATGACCGCGGTCCCCTTGCCTCCCTTGTCCGACGCGAGGGCGTGCGCCTTGCCGTCGGTCCCTTTCAGGCTGAAGGCCGGGCCCGGCGCTCCGATCGAGAGCTCCGCGCCTCCCGGCATGCCGGCGAGGCAGGCGGAGGCGATCATCAGGGTCGGCGCCAGGATGGCGGCGGCCAGGAAGGCCGCCCCTGCCGCGGGGCGGCGGTCGGGCATCGAGACGTCACGGACGGGCCTGAGACTCATCGTGTGTCCTCCTGTTTCGAGGGTGGGCCCACCTTGTTGTAGCCGTCGAGCGCCGCGACCTTGTAGCACTCGGCGAAGGTGGGGTAGTTGAAGACGCTGTTGACGAAGTAATCGATCGTGCCGTCGAAGGCCAGGACCGCCTGGCCGATGTGCACCAGCTCGGTGGCGCCGGTGCCGATGATGTGGACCCCGAGCAGCCGGCGCGTCGAGCGGTGGAAAAGGATCTTGAGGAGACCGGAGTCGTCCCCCAGGATGGCGCCGCGGGCGATCTCGCGGTAGCGCGCCACCCCCACCTCGTAAGGGACGCCGTCGGCGGTCAGCTCCTCCTCGTTCCGCCCGACCATCGAGATCTCCGGCACCGAGTAGATGCCGAACGGGAAGAGGCGGGGCATGGAAGTGGTCGGGATGCCGAAGGCGTGGCAGGCGGCCTGGCGCCCCTGCTCCATCGAGGTCGAGGCGAGGGCGGGGAAACCGATCACGTCGCCGGCGGCGTAGATGTGCGGTTGCGCCGTCTGGTAGGTCTCGTTGACTTTCAACCGGCCGCGGTCGTCGGCGGCGAGCCCGGCCGCCTGCAGGTTCAGATCGGCGGTGGCGCCGACCCTGCCGATCGCGTAGAGGAGCAGGTCGGAGACGATCTTCTTCCCCGACTTCAGGACGGCGACGGCGCGTTGCGTTCCCTCGACGGCGACCGAGGCGACGTCCTCGCGCAGCCGCATGTTGCAGTTCATGCCGCGCATCTGGTAGGACAGCGACTCGACGATCTCGCCGTCGACGAACTCCAGGAGGCGCGGCCGCTTGTCGACCAGCGTCACCTCGACGCCGAGGGCGGCGAAGATCGAGGCGTACTCGACCCCGATGACCCCCGCGCCCACCACCGTCAGGGTGCGCGGCAGGGTCCTGAGGGACAGGATCTCGTCCGAGGTGATGATCGTCTCTCTGTCGGACGGCACGCCGTCGGGGACCGCCGCCTCCGTGCCGGTCGCGATCACGATGCGTTCGGCCTTCACCGCGACCGTCTCGCGCGCGCCGCGAATCTCGAGGGTGTGCGGATCGACGAAACGGGCCAGCCCCTGGGTCAGCGTGATGCCGTTGCGGCGCATCTGGTCCCGGATCACCTCCGTCTCGCGCTTGATGACGTGCTGGCAGCGGAAGGTGAGGTCCTCCATGGTGATGCTCTCCTTGACCTTGTAGGACTGCCCGTAGAGGCCACGCTGCTGGTAACCGGTCAGGTAGAGGACCGCCTCGCGGAAGGTCTTGGAGGGGATGGTGCCGGTGTTGACGCAGACGCCCCCGACCACCTCGCGCCGCTCGCAGATGCCGACGCGCTTTCTGAGCTTGGCCGCCTGCACGGCGGCGCGCTGCCCCGCGGGGCCCGTCCCGATGACGAAGAGGTCGAACTCAAGCATGAGCGCCGGGCATTGTACCCGGGAGGGCCGTCACAAGGCCACACGGCGCAGGCGCAGGGCGTTGGCGATCACGCTGACCGAGCTGACGCTCATGGCGGCCGCGGCGAGCATCGGGCTGAGGAGCAGGCCGAAGACCGGGTAGAGCGCCCCGGCGGCGACCGGCACGCAGACGATGTTGTAGGCGAAGGCGAAGAAGAGGTTCTGCCGGATGTTGCGCATGACGGCGCGGCTCAGCGCCAGGAAGCGGACGATGCCGCGCAGGTCTCCCTTGAGCAGGACCACGCCGGCGCTCTCCAGCGCCACGTCGCTTCCGGCGCCCATGGCGATGCCGACGTCGGCGGCGGCCAGGGCCGGGGCGTCGTTCACGCCGTCGCCCGCCATGGCGACCACCCGTCCGCCCTGCCGCAGGCGGCGCACCACCTCGGCCTTGCGCTCCGGCGGCACTTCCGCCTCGATCGCGTCGATCCCTAGGCGGCGCGCCACCGCCTCGGCCGTGGCGCGGCCGTCCCCGGTCAGCATCACGAGGCGCAGGCCGGCCGCGCGCAGGGCGCCGATCGCCTCGGGCGCCGTAGCCTTGATCGGATCGGCCACGGCCAGGAGCCCCGCCGGGCGGCCCTCCACGGCGACGAAGACCACCGTGCGCCCTTCGCGGCGCAGCGCCTCGGCGCGGGCTTCGATCTCCCCGCCGGGCGCTCCGGCCCCCAGGGAGCGCAGGAAGGAGGCCGTGCCGACGGCGACCTGGCGCCCATCCACCCTGCCCGAGACCCCTCCGCCCGGCGTCGAGCCGAACCCGGCCGCCTCGGCGGGGCGCAGGCCGCGCTGCAGCGCCGCCCCGACGATCGCGGCGGCCAGCGGGTGTTCGCTTTTGCGCTCCAGGGAGGCGGCGAGCCGCAGCATCTCCTCCTCCGCGAACCCCGGGGCCGCGACGGCGGCGTCGAGGCTCGGGCGCCCCTCCGTCAGGGTGCCGGTCTTGTCGATCACCAGCGTATCGACCCGGCGCATGATCTCGAGCGCCGGGGCGTCGCGCACCAGCACCCCGGCCAGGGCGCCGCGGCCGATCCCGACCATGATCGACATCGGCGTGGCCAGCCCCAGGGCGCAGGGACAGGCGATGATCAGCACCGCCACGGCGCTCATCACGGCGTGCGCCAGGCGGGGAGGGGGCCCGACGAGGGCCCAGGCGGCGAAGGCCAGCGCGGCCGCCAGCACGACGGCCGGGACGAACCAGGCGGAGACCGCGTCGGCCAGCCGCTGGATCGGCGCGCGGCTGCGCTGCGCCTCGCCGACCAGGCGGACGATGCGCGCCAGGAGCGTGTCGCTTCCGACCCTCTGCGCGCGCATCACCAGGCTCCCGGTGCCGTTCAGCGTCGAGCCGATGACCGCATCGCCCGGCCCCTTCTCGACCGGGATCGACTCGCCGGTGACCAGGGACTCGTCCACGCTGCTGCGCCCTTCGAGCACCACACCGTCGACGGGAATCTTCTGCCCCGGCAGGACCCGCAGACGGTCTCCGGGCCGCACCTGCTCCAGGGGCACCTCCTCGTCCCGGCCGCCGTCGCCCACGCGGCGCGCCGTGGCGGGGACCAGGCGGAGCAGGGCCCTGATGGCGCCGCCGGTGCTGCGCCGGGCGCGCAGCTCGAGCACCTGTCCCAGCAGGACCAGCACGACGATCACCGCCGCCGTCTCGAAATAGACCGGGATCCCCCCGGCCTCTCCGCGCGCCGCGTCGCCGAGCCGCGCCGGGAACGCCCCGGGGACAAGCGTCGCCGCCAGGCTGTAGAGGTAGGCCGTTCCGGTGCCGAGGGCGATGAGGGTGAACATGTTGAGGCTGCGATACACGATCGACGCCCAGCCGCGCGCGAAGAACGGGGCGCCGCAGTACACGACGACCGGCGTCGCCAGGAGCAGCTCGATGAAGGGGAGCGCGCGGGCCAGCGGGCCGGTCAGCGCCACGGTCATCCGCGACATCGCCAGGACCACGAGCGGCAGGGCCAGGGCGGCGCCGATCCACAGCCGCCGGGACATGTCGCGCAGCTCGGGGTCCTCTCCCTCGTCGAAGGCCGGTGAGCGCGGCTCGAGCGCCATGCCGCAGATCGGGCAGGCGCCCGGCCGGTCGCGGATCACCTGGGGGTGCATGGGGCAGGTGTAGCCGGCCGGCGAGGCCGCGCCGGCCGCCGGCGGGGCATGCCCCGTCGACGGCGCGGGAGTGCGCGAGGCCGGGGCGGGGGAGAGATATGACGCGGGGTCGGCGGCGAACCTGTCCCGGCAGCCGTCGCAACAGAAATAATAGGTGCGGCCCTCATGCCGGTGCCGGGCGGCGACGCGTTCCGGATCGACCTGCATGCCGCAGACCGGGTCAATCGCCGCCTGGCTGCCGCTCACGGGGTCACCATCCTGTCCTTGCTGTTCCGGGCGGCGCTTCAGCGCCACCTCTCGTACAGCGCCGTCTGCCGGCTGGTCAGCGGGATCGGCCGGCCGGCGATCATCAGATGCCTCAGGCGCGCCAGCGGTTGCAGCGGGTCGCCCGCGGTGACGATCAGGTCGGCCTCCAGCCCCGGGCGCAGGCTGCCGATGCGGTCGGCCACGCCGAAGATCTCCGCCGGGTTGACGGTGACCGCGCGGATCGCCTGCTCCCACGGAAGACCGTAGGCCACGGCCAGCGACGCTTCGTACGGGAGCATGCGGGCGTTCAGCGTCTCGCCGGTCTGGATGGCGATCTTGACCCCGGCCCGTTGCAACCGCGCCGCGTTGTCGTAGACCGCCCCTTGCGTCTCGATCCGGTCCGGCTGCGTGGTGATCGGGCCGACCACGACCGGGATCTTCTTCGCGGCGAGAAGATCAGCGACCTTATAGGCCTCCGTGCCATGGCTCAAGATCAACTTGAGGTTGAATTGATCGGCCAGCCGGACCGCCGTGAGGATGTCGTCGACCCGGTGCGCCCGGGCGAAGACCGGCATCTCACCCTTGAGGGCCGGCAGCAGCGCCTCGAGCTTGAGATCGCGATCGGGCGGCGCCGGTTTCTCGGGCGCCTTCCCCTTGCCACCCGGGCGTCCCTGCTCGAACGCTTTCTTCTTGCGCTCGTAGTCGGCCCACTTCGCCTGGTAGTCCTGGGCCTTGGTGAAGGCGTCGCGCAGGAGCGCGGCGATCCCCATGCGCGTGTCGGGGGACTGGTTGCGCGGGCCGTAGCGGGCCTTGGGCGGCTCGCCGAAGTTGGCCACGAGCGCGGCGCCCGCCTTGACCAGCACGGCGTCGGGCGAGGCGCCGTCGAGGCGCACGATCGCCCCGCTGCCGCCGATCACGTTCCCCTCGCCCGGGGTCGTGAAGGCGGCGGTGATGCCGTGCAGCCGGGTGACCGGGATCACCTCGCTCTCGGTGTAGAAGGCATCCATGACCCGCAGCTGCGGCAGGACCGGATCGGTCGCCTCGTCCTCGTCGCGGGTCGTGGCTTCCAGGTCGATCTCCGCCAGTCCGAGATGGGTGTGCGGCTCGATGAGGCCGGGGAAGACCCACTGCCCCTTGGCGTCGATCACCGTGGCCCGCGCCGGAGGCCGCAGGCCGGGGCCGACCTCGCGGATGGTCCCCTTGTCCACGATGACCGTGCCGTCCTCGATCGGCGCTCCGGCCATGGTGAAGACGCGCCCCCCCACGATGGCGTACAGCCCTTCCGGGTTGACGGGGTCCGCGGCCGGTACGAGGTCCGCGGGGGGCGGCGCCGAGGGTCCCTTCGGCAGCGGCGGCGCCGCCGGAAGATCGCGCGGCGTCGGGACCGCGCCGCGGTCGTAGACCACCGCTCCGTCGATGAGCGTCTTCTCGACCAGCGTGTAGGCGTCGAGCGGGTGGCGCGTGAAGATGGCGATGTCGGCGTCCTTGCCGACCTCGAGCGAACCGATGCGGCCGTCGATGCCGAGGGCCGCCGCGGCGTTGATCGTGATGGCGCGCAGGGCGTCCTCCTCGGAGAGGCCGTAGCGCGCCGCCACCCCCGCCTCGTTGTAGAGGCGCTGGATCAGGTTCCCCGAGTCGGAGTGGATGCTGACCTTCACGCCCGCGCGCGCCAGGAGCGCGGCGTTGTGCGGGATGCCGTCCCACGCTTCCACCTTGTACCCCCACCACTGGGCGAAGGTGGCCACCGCGATGTCGCGCCGGGCCAGCTCCGGGGCGATCTTGTAGGCCTCGAGGCCGTGCTGGAACGAAGCCACCTTGAATCCGTACTCGTCGGCGATCTCCAGGAACCTGAGGATCTCGTCCTTGCGGTAGGAGTGGACGTGCACCCGCACCTTCCCGTCCAGCACGTCCGAGAGCGTCTCCAGCTTCAGATCACGGTCCGGCGGGGCGCCGCGCTCGTCCTCCTTCTTGTCCCTCCAGGCCTGCCACTTGGCGCGGTAGTTGCGCGCCTGGTTGAAGGCGTCCCGGAACAGCGCCATGTTCCCCATGCGCGTCGAGGGGGCCTTGTTGCGCTCGCCGTAGGAGCGCTTGGGGTTCTCGCCCAACGCCATCTTGATGCCGCGCGGGGCGCCCTGGAAGACCATGCGGCCGATGTCCGCGCCGGGACGCAGCTTCAGGGTGATCCCTTCGCCGCCGATCAGGTTGCCGCTGCCGGGGATCACCTGCACCGTGGTCACGCCGCCGGCGCGCGCCAGCGCGAACTCCGGGTCCTCGGTCCAGATCGCGTCGGCGGCACGCATCCCCGCGTTGATCGGATCGGTCATCTCGTTGCCGTCGGAGTTGGCCTCCACCTCGGGCCAGGGATAGACGCCCATGTGCGAGTGCGTGTCGACGATGCCCGGCATGACGTACCGCCCGCCCGCGTCGA
>QHXZ01000056.1 GCA_003223165.1 Acidobacteriota bacterium | reverse complement strand
TGTGCGACACGGGGATCGGGGCGGCGCCGGGGACGCCGTTGAGCGTGACCATGCAGCCGACGGACCCGCAGCCGGCTCTGGGGGCGGCGCAGTACTTCCTGGTGGGCCACAGCAACACGACGGCGGGGCAGAACACGACGCTGGGGCGCAAGCGGCTGATCACGGGAGGGGTGGTGACGACGCCGGTGCGGGTCGCGCCGATCACCTGTCCCTAGTCCGGAGGAGCGTCAATGAATCGGGGCGCACCTCAAGGGTCGGGTCCTGCCTTGACTTGAGCGGCGGCGTGGCCTATATTCCGGCCTCCGCCCGAGCCGCGGATCACGCGGTCGACCTGCTTCCGAGCCGACGAGCCCCCGGAGAAGAACGTCGTGGCCCCGAGCTACCGCGCCACTCGACTCGAGATCGATCCCACGGCCTACGTGGCCCCCGGGGCCGCCCTGGTGGGCGAGGTGTCGCTGGGGCGCAGCCGATCGCGATCGGAGCCGAGAGCAACGTCCAGGACGGCTGCGTCGTGCATGTCGACCGCGGGCGGCCCACGCGCATCGGCGCCCGGGTGACGGTGGGACACGGAGCGATCGTGCACGCCTCCGTCATCGAGGACGACGTCCTGGTGGCGATGAAGGCGGTGGTTCTCAGCGGCTGCCAGATCGGGCGCCACACCCTGATCGGCGCCGGCGCCGTGGTGCCGGAGGGGACCCGCGTCCCCGAGGGCTCCCTCGTCCTGGGCGTGCCGGGGCGCGTGGTGCGAGCGCTGCACGCGGACGAGATCGAGCGCATCGAGGCCAACGCGCGGGCCTACGTCGACCTGGCGCGCGCCTACCGCGAAGGCCAGGTACGGCCCGGGCAGGGCCCCTCATGAACTCGAGAGACGGCGCGCTGATCGGGAAGGCGGCGCAGGCGCTGCGGCCGCTGCTCGACTCCGCGCGCACCGCGGCGCTGTGCACCCACGTCAACCCGGACGGCGACGGCATCGGCGCCGAGATTTGCCTGCAGCGTTATCTGAAGAGCCGCCGTATCGAAGCGCGCATCTTCAACACCGAGGCGCTCCCGGTGCGCTACCGCTTCCTGGATCCCGCGGGCGCGGTCGAGATCTTCAACGAGGCCGATCACGACGCCTGGGTGCGCGACGCCGACCTGATCTTCATGCTCGACAACTCCGCTCTGAACCGGCTCGGGGCGCTGGAGCCGGCGATCCGGGGGGCGCGCGGCACCACGGTGTGCGTCGACCACCACAACGTCATCGAGCCGTTCTGGGCGCTCAATATCATCGACGAGGACGCTTGCGCCACGGGCGAGCTCGTCTTCCAGATCGTCAAGGCCCTGGGCGGCCGGATCGATCTCGAGGCGGCGCAGGCGGCCTACGTCTCCCTGGTCACGGACACGGGCTACTTCCGCTTCTCCAAGACCTCCCCCCGTTGCCACGAGGCGGCGGCGGAGATGCTGGCCGCGGGGGTCAGCCCCCCGCGCGTCTACCAGGAGGTCTACGAGCGCAGCAGCCCCGCCCTGGTCCGGCTGGCCGGCACGGCGCTGGCCGGGCTGCGGCAGGAGGAGGGGGGGCAGCTCGCCTGGGTGACTCTCACGCGCGAGCAGGTCCTGGCCTGCGACGCCGAATCGGAGGACACCTCGGACATCGTCAACGAGCTCCTGGCGATCGACGGCGTGCGGGTGGCGGTGCTGTTCAAAGAGCTCCCGGGCCACGGGACCAAGCTCTCGTTCCGCAGCAAGGGGGATCTGGACGTCAACCGGCTTGCCGCGCGCTTCGGGGGAGGGGGGCACAAGAACGCCGCCGGCGCCGTCCTGGAGGGGAGCCTGGAAAGCGTCCTGACGCGGGCGCTGGCCCCCTGCCGGGAGCTCCTCAAGCAGCCGGCGTGAGCGCGGTCCCGTACGGCGCGCCGCCTCCGGCCCCCTCGCTGCCCGCCCTCGTCCTGCGCTGCCGCACCATCTGGCTGGTCGCTTACGCGTCCGCGTCTTTCGCCCTGCTCGCCCTGGGGACGGCCGGCCTGGAAGGGAGGGCGTTCGACCCGATCCCCTCCTGGGCCCCGGCCTGGACGCCCCTCCTGCTGCTCCTTCTGGGCGGAGGGTGCGCCTACTTCGTGGCGCGCTACGCGCTCGCCCGGATCGTCATGGACGATCGCGGGTTCCGCCTGGACGGCCCCCTGGGCTGCCTCCAGGTCGCGTGGCCGGACGTGATCCGCTGGGAGCGCCATGCCCACCGCGGCGGGCCGGCCACGCTGCGCGTGGTCTACGGCCCCACGCGCCGGCGGCTCTCGATCCCCCTGGTCTACGAGGACGCGCACCTCCTCGAGGTCGGCCTGGCGCAGAGAGGCTTCCCGCGGTTCTGACCCGGGTGACCAGGAGCCGGTCCTTCTAGGGGAGGGACGCGAGCGGCGGAAATCCGAGGACGCCCATGAAGATGTCGTTGAAGTCGGGGCGTCCCGAGAGCTCGACGTACTCGACGCGCGACGGCATGGCCTCCGCCGCCTCGCGCTCGCGGTACGACAGGAGGGCGATCTTGGCCCCCTCTCCGGCGGCGTTGCCCACGGCGCGGATACGGCCCAGGGGGACCGCCGGGACCAGCCCGATGATGCGCGCCGAGTCGGGGTGGATGTAGGAGCCGAAGGCGCCGGCGAGCATCACCTCCTGCAGATCGTCCGGGGCCACCCCCATGACGTTCATCAGGACCCGGATGCCCGCGGCGATCGACCCCTTGGCGAACTGGAGCTGGCGCACGTCCTTCTGGCTGAACAGCACCGGCTTCCCGCCGGTCTCTTCCGGCGTCGCGAGGACGAAGGCGCGCACCCCGCCGAGGGTCACCAGGCGGGAAGCGAGGGACGCGGGGAGCCGTCCCGCCATCTCCTCCGCCCCGCGCATGCGGCCGGTGGCGTCCATGAGTCCCCGCTTGTAGAGCTCCGCCACCGCGTCGATCAGTCCCGAGCCGCACAGCCCGACGGGGGGGGCGTCGTCGATCGTCTGCAACGTCACGCCGTCTTCTCCGATCCGCACCCCTTCGATCGCCCCGGTGGTGGCCCTCATGCCGCAGGAGATTTCCGCTCCCTCGAAGGCGGGCCCCGCCGGGGCCGCGGTGCAGACGGTGCGCGCCTCGGAGCCGAGGGCGATCTCGCCGTTGGTGCCGACGTCCACGAACAGGCGCATCCTGTCCCCGCGGGGCAGGGCGGTGGCCAGCAGGCCGGCGACGATGTCCCCGCCCACGTAGGCCCCGATGTCCGGAAAGAGATAGGCGCGCCCCCGGGGATGGATGGCGAGGCCGATGTCGCTCGCCGGCACGCTCAGGCCATGGTCCACCGCCGGCGTGAAGGGCGTCACGGAGATCGGCTCGGGATCGATTCCCATCAGCAGGTGCAGCATCGTCGAGTTGCCGGCCACGGTGATCTCGTACAAGCGATCGAGCGGCACACCCGCCTCCCCCGTGAGCCTCTCGATGATGCTGTTGATCGACAGGCCGGCCATGCGCTGCAGCTCCTCGAGCCCCTCCCGGCGCGACATGGTGTGCGAGATGCGCGACAGCACGTCGCCGCCGTGGACCGCCTGGGCGTTGAGGGTCGAAGCCACGCCCCTCGCCTCGCCGGTGTTGAGGTCGAGCAGGGTGCCGACGACGGTCGTGGTGCCGAGATCGAAGGCGATGCCGAAGGCCTCCCGGGTCGTGTCGCCGGGCTCGACGGCCAGCAGGGCCTCGCCGCAGAGCACCGCCGTGAAGTCCCAATCGGCCGCCCGCAGCGCCTTCGGGAGCGCGCGCAGGGCGGGGAGATCGGCGCTCATGGCGAACCCCTCCTCGAGGAGCGCGTCGCGCAGCCGCTTGAAGTCGGAGCGCTGATCGTGCAGGTCGGGCTCCGGGAGCTTGAGATGGATCTTGTGGACGTTCGGGTCGAGCAGCACCTGCCGCCCGACGCCGAACATTGCGGTCTTCGGAGTGCTGAGCAGCCGCGGCACGTGGACGGTCATGTCGCCCCTCACCTCGGCCTGGCAGGAGAGGCGCCAGCCGTCCGCGAGCTCCTCGGCGCCGAGGTGGGAGATGTCGGCGGGAGTGACGGGGGATGTCCCCTCGAGGATGCGGACGCGGCACTTGCCGCAGGTGCCACGCCCGCCGCAGGTCGACTCGACCGGCTGGCCGATCCAGGCGGCGGCATGGAACAGGGTCGTGCCGGACGGCACGCGGGTGGTGACCTCCTTGGGCTGGAAGGTGACCCGCAGCTTTTCGGTCTTGGCGGTCGTCGGGTCCATGGTCTTTCCTGCCGCCGCCGGCCGTCTCAGGCCGTCGGCGCCGAGGGGGCCCGTGCGGGAGGGGCGTCCTGCGCGGCAGGCCGGGCCTCCGTTCCGGCGGCCCGGGTGCTCCGGAAGTGCGTGTTCCACTTCTTGCCGAAGGGGTCCTTGCCCAGCATCAGGTCGCCGGCCAGGATCAGCTTGTAGATCTCCGGCTCGAGCGCGTTGGTGATCGCCGCGGTCAGTCCCGCCTGCATGCCGAGCAGCATGAAGGTGGCGGTGAGGGGAGGGCGATCCGGCAGCCCGAACCCGACGTTCCCGGCTCCCACCGACATGTTGACCCCGAGCTCGGCGTGGATCAGGCGCATGGTCTCGAAGGTGATGCGCCCGAACTCATGGTTGGCGCCGATCGGCATGCACAGGGGGTCGATGATCACGTCTTCCGGCGGAATGCCGTGATCGGCGGCGCGCCGCACGATCTTGCGCGCCACCTCCAGGCGCACCCGGGGATCGTTGCTGATGCCGGTGTCGTCGTTGGCGATGCCGATCACGGCGGCGCCATGCTTCTTCACCAGCGGCAGCAGCCTTTCGAGCACCTCGTCCTCGCCGGTGACCGAATTGACCAGCGCCTTCCCCTTGTAGGCGGGCAGCGCCGCCTCGAGCGCCTCGGGGGTGGAGGAGTCGATGGAGATCGGCACATCGACGACCTCCATCATCGCCTGCACGGCCCCCTTCAGCATCCCCGGCTCGTCCGCGCCCGGGATGCCGCAGTTGACGTCGAGCATCCGGGCGCCCGCCTGCGCCTGGGCGATGGCGTCGGCGCGCACGCGGCTGAAGTCGCACCGCCGCAGCTCCTCGGCCAGCTTCTTGCGATTGGTCGGGTTGATCCGCTCGCCGATGATGACGAACGGCTCGTCGGGCCCGATGACCACAGTCCTGGTGGCGGACGAGACGACGGTCTTCATGCGCTGTGCTCCCGGTGATCGTGCAGGGCGCCGCCGTCGCCCCCCGCGCCGCGCAGGGCCGCGGCGACCGCGGCGGTCCCCGCGGCGTGGGCCGGCCTGAGCCGGGCGCCCTCGGAGATGGCTTCGACGGCTTCCTCCCAGTGGATCGGCATCAGGTGGACCCCGGCGACGCCGGGGATCTCCCGCACCCGGTCGATCACCTCGACGCAGATGCGGATCCCTTCCGCCTCCCGGCAGGCGCGTTCCGCGCCGGCCTGCTCCATCCGGCGCACGATCTCCTCGGGGACCTCCAGCCCGGGCACGTGATCGCGCATGTAGCGCGCCGCCTTGGCGGAGCGCACCGGCGCCACCCCCGCGAGCACCGGCGCCACCCGATCGATCCCCAGGTCCCGCACGCGCTCCATGAAGGAGGCGAAGCGTTCCACGTTGAAGATGATCTGGGTCTGGACGAAGCGCGCCCCGGCCTCGATCTCGGCGCGAAGGGGTTCTCGGTGGCTCCCGGGAACAGGTCGGGCGCCGGCTTGATCTCGCGGCCGCTCATGTAGCGCCCCTGCCGGCTCATCAGGGTGACCAGCGCCACCAGCTGGATCGAGTCCAGGTCGAAGACCGGCCGGGCCTGCGGCTGATCGCCGTGGATCGGGTGGTCCCCCGTCAGGCAGAGGACGTTGCGCACTCCCAGGGCCGCGGCCCCGAGCAGATCGCCCTGCAGCCCCAGCCGGTTGCGGTCGCGGCAGGTGACGTGGAGGATCGGGTCGACTCCCTCCTGGACCAGGATGGCGGCGGCGGCCACGGCGGAGAGGTGCACGATTCCGGCCGTGTTGTCGGGCACGTTGACCGCGTCGACGTGGTCGCGGACCAGGCGGGCCCGGCGGCGGATGTCCTCGGGGTCGGCGCTGTCGCCCGAGCCTATCTCGCAGGTGACGACCGGCCTGCCGGACGCCAGGGCGTCCTCGAAGCGCCCGGTGCGTAGGGGCGGCCGGCTCACACCAGGCTCTTCCGGGGCCGCCGGATCAGCTCGTTCACCCAGGCGGACGTTCCCTCGCGGCTCCAATCGAGGGCCGGCTGGAGCCTCAAGATGGCGCCGCGCCATGGCAGCCAGCGGGAGCGGCGCTCCGCCTTGACCCAGACGCACATCATCGCGGGGGTCACCTCGCAGCGGCCGTCCATCCGCACCCCGCCACAGGGACCGTTGCGCAGGGTCTTCGGGCAGCCCATGGGGCAGGTCATCCCGGTCTCATGGAGCACGCACTGGCCGCACATCTTGCAGCCGAAGGCCGCTTTCTTGCTCACCATCTCGACGGGGAGGACGAGCAGTTCCAGCGCCCGCGTAAGCCGCGGGTGGCGCGCGAAGAAGCCCCGGGCGCGCGTGGCGAGGTGGCCTTCACTCCGGGTGCCGGTGAACACGTTCTTCTCCTGCCGGGTGGCGACGTGGGGTCGTCCCACGCCGGGTGGCGGAAGGGCGAGGATCCTAGTCGGCGACGGCCTGCGCCGGATTCCCGGAGGGCGCGCCCATCAGCTGGGCGCCGCCCACCGCCTCGACGGAGGCCGCGTCCGGGCGCGCGCCCTGCGAGCGCTTCCTGGTCATCAGCTCGATGGCGATGCGGACCGCCTCGGTGGCGTTCTCGCCGTACCCGTCGGCGCCGATCTCCTTCGCCCAGGCGGCGCTCGTCGGGGCGCCGCCCACCATGACGATGTAGTCCTTGCGGATCCCTTCCTTCGTCAGAAGCTTGATGACCTTTCCCTGGTTGGGGGCGGTGGTCGTCAGGAGCGCCGACATGGCGACGATGTCGGGCTTGCGGGACTTGACCTCCTCGACGAACCGGTCGACCTTGACGTTCACGCCGAGGTCCACGACCTGGAAGCCGTTGGCCGAGAGCATCGTGCAGACGATGCGCTTGCCGATGTCGTGGATGTCCCCCTGGACCGTGCACGCCAGGACGTTACCCTGGATCTCGCGGGCCATGTTGCCCTTCGCCAGCTCCGGCTCGAGGATGGCGAGCGCCGCCTTCATGGCCTCGGCGCTCATCACCAGCTCCGGGAGAAACAGCTCGCCGGCGCCGAAGCGGTCGCCGACCACGCGGATCCCCTTGACGAAGCCGTTGTCGATCGACTCGAGGGGTGCAATCTGAAGCTCGAGCGATTTCCTGGCGAGGGCGTTCGCCTCTTCTGCGTCACCGACGATGATGCAGTTGGCCATCCTGTCGAACAGCGCGGCGTGGCTCAAGGTGGATCCCTCCTCTTCCGAAGCCGCGGCTCAGGCGAAGGCGCGCGGAGTCAGGAACTTCGACTGGGCCGCCCGCAGGGTGGCCGGGCCGTGATAGCCCAGACGGGCGGAGATCTTCCCGCAGGTCTCGAGGCCGATGCGGATGAGCCCCGGCAGCTTGTCGGGGGTCAGCCGCGTGTCGGGCCCGGAGATGCTCACCGCCGCGACGGCGTCGCCGTTGCGGCTGCGGATCGGCGTGCCGATGGCGATCAGGTGGTCCTCCAGCTCCCCGTAGGAGATGGCGTACCCTTGCTCCCGGACCTTCAGCAGGTCGCGCGCCAGAACCTTGGCGTCGGTGATGGTGCGCGGCGTGAACCTCTTGAGGGTGCGCGCCAGGATCTGCCGCTGCTTCTCGGGAGGCAGGTGCGCCATGAGGACCTTCCCGGTCGAGGTGGAGTGCGCGGCCCAGGGCTTGCCGATGGCGCCGGCGGCCGCCACCACGTGCTTGCCGCCGATCTCCTCGATGGTGACCACGTTGCTGCCGCTCAGGACCTCGAGATCGATGGTCTCGCCGGTCCTCTCGGCCAGCTCCCGCAGGAAGGGGAGGGCGACCCGGTGCACGTCCGTGTGCCGCAGCACCTGCTCGCCCAGCACGATGAGCTCGGGACCGAGCCGGTACTTGCCGGTCTCGGCGCTCTTGGCGATGAGCCCTTCGCCCTCGAAGGCCGAGAGCAGGCGATAGACCGTGCTCTTGTGGAGGTTGACCCTGCGGCTCACCTCGGTGACTCCCATCTCGGGGGCGTCGTCGCTGAACGCCTTGAGGACAGCGATGGCGCGTCGGACCGCCTGGTTGCCGGTCACGATCCCCTCTCCGCGCTCGCTGCGCTTCCTGATTCCCTGCGGCGAAAAATCCTGAGCCATGTGCCCCTTCCTTTTCTTGTTCGGTTGCCTCGAACACTCCCTGCTTCCGGCCCGGGCGGCCGGCCGATTATGCCGTGCTCGCATTGCCGAGGGGACAATGTAACGAGGTGATCTTGCGTCGAACCGGCCCCTCGGTGCAACCCCTTTTTGCTCGCTAATGACATTACGGCAATGATTTGCGGCCCCCGCAGCGTACCTGAGGCCGTAACAGCATCGGCCGCCGGCAGGCCGCGTCGACCGATCCACCGGCGGCCGTGGAATGTCGCTGCGGCATATCGTCCGGGCGCCCGGCCGCCCGATGCCCCACCGTGACCGTTTATCGCATTGCAAAACACAGTAGCACGATGCGCACTATAAGTACCACGCGCCCCGGCCGGCGTCAATGGGCAAAGAACTCGGCGCGCGGCGTCATATAATTTCCCCGGCCCGCAGGCGCGACGGCGAGGGAGGTTCCCCCGGGGCGCGCGCCGCGGGCGCGACGAGGCGATGCGCATCGCGGTCCTCTTGGGTGGATGCGGGCTGTACGACGGCACCGATGTTCAGGAGGCGGTGCTGACCTTCCTGGCGCTCGAAGAGGCCGGGGAGAAGCCGGTCCTCGTTGCGCCCGATCGGGAGCAGGAGCGAACCGTCGATCACCTCAGCGCCGAGGCGGACCCGAAGGAGAAGCGCAACGTCCTGCGCGAGGCGGCGCGCCTGTCGCGGGGCGCGGTGCGCGCGCTGGGAGCGGTTCGGCCCGACGACCTGGAGGCGCTGATCATCCCAGGAGGCTACGGCCCCGTGGTGAACTTCTCGTCCGGCTTCGCGCGCGCGGGAGAGGCCTGGCGCATCGTGCCCGAGGTGGAGGCCTTCCTGCGCCACTTCCTGGACGCGGGCAAGCCGATCGGCCTGGTGAGCCTGGGAGAAGCGCCGGTGCGCGCCGTGCTGGGGCTGGAGCTCGAGGTCGCCCCGCCACCGGCCGATCCCGGCCGGGTCACCATCGACCGGGAGCGGAGGATCGTGCATACGCCGGGCTTCTCGGCCTTCACGCGGCTCAAGGACGTGCGCGCGGGGATCGACAGCATGGTGGCCGAGGTGATCAAGATGATGGAGGAGCGCGGCGGCCGCGAGCGGACGGCGGGCGCCTCGGGGCGGGAAGCGTGAGGCTCTCGGTGCTGCTGTTCGCGCGCTACCGCGAGGCGGCGGGCCGCGCGGCGCTCGAGGTGGACGTCCCCGCGGGCGCGACGCTCGGGCAGGTCTGGGAGCGAGTGCGGGAGCAGGTGCCGGCCCTGCGCGGTGAGGAACGGCCCCTCCTGGCCTGCGATCGGGCCTACTCCTCCGCCGACCGGGTCGTCAGCGAGGGCCAGGAGATCGCCGCCTTTCCGCCTGTGAGCGGGGGCTAGAGATGTCGGGCCTGTACCGGATCGAGGATGGGCCGATCGATCCCGGGGAGGCGATCGGCGCGGTGGGCGGGCCGGACCGCGGCGCCATCGCCACTTTCACGGGAACGGCCCGGGACCATCACGGCGGGAGGCGGGTCGTCGCCCTGGAGTACCAGGCCTACGCCCCCATGGCCGAGGAGGTCCTGCGCGCCATCGGCGCCGAGGTCGCGGAGCGCTTCGGCACGCCCCACGTCGCCATCCTGCACCGCATCGGGCGGCTGGCCATCGGGGAGGCCAGCGTGGTGGTGGCGGTCGCGGCCGCCCACCGGCGCGAGGCCCTGGCCGGCTGCGCCTACGCCATCGAGCGCCTCAAGGCGATGGCGCCAATCTGGAAGCGGGAGCACTACGAGGACGGCGCAGCCTGGATCGAGGGGTGCACGGACGCGGGCGGCTGATCCCTTGCGACCTACGACCGGCGGATGCTATACTCACCGCCGATTCTGAGGCGCTTGCGCGATTTTTTGGTCCAGGCGCACGCAACGGTCCTCTCACCCGGCACCTGATGCCGGACCGCATGGTCCGGCCAGCGAGGGGAGTCGGGGTGGCAACGACGAGAACTCTCTCCCGGCGGCCCGCACGCAGCGCCCGCCGGGGTTATCGGGCGTTCATCGAGCCGGGAGATCGGCGGCCGGCGGCCTCCGGCGTTCCCGGCAGGCACTCCGTCCGCCGCCCCGCGGCACCAGCCCTTGCCCCCACGCCGGGCTCCATCACAGGCCTCCGCTATCCCGCACGCCGACTCGTCCAAGGTAGATTCCGGGTCCCCGATCCGCTTCCCGCGGGCCGGTCCCCGGGGCGCGATCCTCGTCTCCAGGCTCGCCCGGCGCATGAGCATCGCGCCGGGGCGCCTCCTGGGGGGCCAGGGGGTGGACGGGCTCGAACGAAGGGAGGGTCCCGTGACCGTGAGAGGACGCTTCCGCGCCGCTGCCCCAGAGGCGGCGCAGGAGACACGGCATGGGAACGAGCGTCGTCGCATTCCTGGTCACGGGTGTTACTCTCGGACTAGCCGTCGGGCTGCTGCTCGGGTGGTACCTCAAGAGCCGCCTGGGTCGTGGCGAAGTCGACAGGGCCCGGGACGAAGCCCAGGACATCATCCGGCAGAGCCGCCGCGAGGCGGAGCATCAGAAGCGACAGTCCCTCCTGCAGGCCCGGGAGGAATGGCTCAGGACCAAGGCGCGCCTCGAGCAGGACCTGCGCGGCAAGGCGCGCGACAGCCAGCAGGCGCAGCGCCTCATGGAGGAAAGCGAGGCCGGCCTGCGCGAACGGGACGCGTACCTCAAGGGCCGCGAGCAGGACCTCGAAGGCCGCGAGCGCGATCTGCAGCGGTCGCAGTCGGAGGCGGCGCGCGACCGTGATCGGCTGCGCCGGCTCGGCGAGGAGCTCAACGTGCAGCTCGAGAAGATCGCCGGCCTCACGGTGGAGGACGCCCGCCAGGTGCTCCTGGGCAACATGCGCCAGGAGGTGCGGTTCGAGGCCGCCAAGATGATCCGCGAGGCCCGTGAGGAGGCGCAGCGCCATGCGGAGATGGAAGCAGGCAAGATCGTCTCGCTGGCCATCGAGCGCACCGCTTCGGAGTGGAGCGCGGAGCGCAGCGTCACCACCTTTCCGCTGCCCAACGACAAGCTGAAGGGCCGCATCATCGGCCACGAAGGCAAGAACATCCGGGCCTTCGAGAAGGCCACCGGCGTCCAGCTGCTCATGGACGAGCAGCCCGAGGCCGTGGTGCTCTCCTGCTTCAATCCAATCCGCCGGGAGGTCGCCCGGCTGACGCTGGAGAAGCTGCTCAAGGAGGGGAACATCCATCCGCGCCGGATCGAGGAGCTGGTGGAGAAGTACCAGCGCCGGGTGGAGGAGCAGATGCTCAAGGCCGGCCAGGACGCGCTCAGGGAGCTGGGCATCTCCGGCGTGCACCCGGAGATGGTGAAGACCCTCGGCCGACTGCGCTACCGGACCTCCTACGGTCAGAACGTGCTGATGCACTCGATCGAGGTCGCCAAGCTGACCTCGATCATGGCCTCGGAGCTGCGGCTCGACGGCACGCTCGCCAAGCGCGCCGGCCTCTTCCACGACATCGGCAAGGCGATCGATTTCGAGCGCGAGGGGACGCATCCGGAGATCGGCGTCGAGGTCGCGACGCGCTACAATGAGCACCCGGTGGTGGTCAACGCCATCGGTTCGCACCACGACGACGTCGAGGTCATCCATCCGATCTCGGTCCTGGTGTCGGCGGCGGACGCGATCTCAGGGTCGCGGCCCGGGGCCAGGCGCAAGAGCGTGGTGGACTACGTCCGGCGCATCGAGCAGCTCGAGGGCCTGGCGAACGAGATGGAAGGGGTCGAGCAGTCCTACGCCATCCAGGCGGGACGCGAGATACGGGTCATCGCCAAGCCCGACAGGGTGGATGACGATCACCTGGCCCTCCTGGCCTCCGACCTGGCCAAGAAGATCCAGGCGCAGATGGAATACCCGGGACGGATCAAGGTGACGGTCATCCGCGAGCTGCGGGCGACCGAGACGGCCCACTGAAGGAGCCCGATCATGACGCAAATGGAGCACGCCAAGCGCGGCAGGATCACCGAAGAAATGCGGTACGTCGCCGCCGTCGAGGGCCTCGACCCCGAGGAGCTCCGACGGCGGATCGCCGCCGGCGTCGCCATCATCCCCAAAAATGTCCGTCACGACTTCAACCCGATCGGCGTCGGTCAGGGGCTCTCCACCAAGGTCAACGCCAACATCGGCACCTCGGGCCACCACCAGCAGCTCCACGAGGAGATCGAGAAGCTGCGGATGGCCGTCGCCTGCGGCGCCGAGATGATCATGGACCTCTCGACCGGCGACGAGCTGGACTCCGTACGCCGCGAGATCATCAGGCGCTGCCCGGTCATCCTGGGGACCGTGCCGATCTACCAGGCGGTCGCCGACCGGGGCTCGGTCTACGACCTGACCGCCGACGACCTGTTCGAAGTGATCGAGCGGCACGCGCGGGACGGAATCGACTTCGTCACCGTGCACTGCGGAGTCAGCCGCGAGGCGGTGCGCCGCATGGACGCCGACGGCCGCATCGCGGGCATCGTCTCCCGGGGCGGCTCGATGCTGGCGTCGTGGATCGCCCGGGCGGGGGAGGAGAACCCTTTGCTCGTCCAGTTCGACCGTCTGCTGCAGATCGCCTATGAGTACGACATGACCTTGAGCCTGGGGGACGGCATCCGCCCCGGGGCCACCGGGGACGCCACCGACGCGGCCCAGATCCAGGAGCTCCTGACACTGGGCGAGCTGACACGCCGGGCCCACGAGCGCTCGGTGCAGGTGATGATCGAAGGTCCCGGGCACGTGCCGATCGACCAGATCGAGGCGAACGTGAAGCTCGAGAAGCGGATCTGCCGGGGGGCTCCGTTCTACGTCCTGGGGCCCCTCACCAGCGACATCGGCGCCGGCTACGATCACACCACGGGCGCGATCGGCGGGGCGGTGGCCTCCGCCTGCGGTGCCGACGTCCTCTGC
>QHXZ01000055.1 GCA_003223165.1 Acidobacteriota bacterium | reverse complement strand
TGCTCAACACGGACGACCTGGAAATCACCTATTACGAGCCGGCCGCGCCCGACAGGGGCGGCGCGCTCCAGCTGATCTCCGAGCGCCGTTTTGGCCGCCGCTTCGAGATCGGCTTCCAGTTCTAGTTCTAGAACCCCGGCGACGTCGCCGAAGGCCCTGTCCCCCCGGTACAGGGCCTTCGTGTTTCGTTGACACCCGCAGGCCGCCGCGATAAACTGCCCGCCGCCGATTGCCCGGCGCAGGCGCATGGGACTCCGCTTCTACAACACCCTTACCCGGCAGGAGGAGGATTTCCTCCCCCTGCGTCCGGGAGAGGTCCGCCTGTACACCTGCGGGCCGACCGTCTACGACTACGCGCACATCGGCAATTTCCGGACTTACCTGTGGGAGGACCTGCTGCGGCGGCACCTCGAGCACCGTGGCTTTCGCGTCATCCAGGTGATGAACCTGACCGACGTGGACGACAAGACGATCGCCAACGCGCGTGAAGCGGGGCTGGCGCTCGAGGAGTACACACGGCGGTACATCGACGCCTTCTTCGAGGATCTCGACGCCCTCGGCATCGAGAGGGCCGAACAATACCCGCGCGCCACCGCCCACATCCCCGAGATGGTCCGTCTGGTGCTGCGGCTCAGGGAGAAGGGACATCTGTACGAGAGCCGCGGCTCGCTCTATTTCAAGATCGACACCTTCCCCGCCTACGGGCGGCTGGCGCACGTCGACCCGGGGACGCGCGCCGGGCACGCCCGCATCGACGCCGACGAGTACGAGAAGGACGACCCGCGCGATTTCGCCGTCTGGAAGATGCGCAAGGACGGCGAGCCGTACTGGGATACGGAGCTGGGGGCCGGCCGGCCCGGCTGGCACCTGGAGTGCTCCGCGATGTCGATGAAGTACCTCGGTGAGACCTTCGACATCCACACCGGCGGCGTGGACAACATCTTTCCGCACCACGAGAACGAGATCGCCCAGAGCGAGGCGGCCACCGGCACCACCTTCGTGCGCTACTGGATGCACGCCGCGCACCTGATCGTGGACGGCGAGAAGATGTCGAAGTCGAGGGGGAATGTCCACACCGTGCGCGATCTGCGCCAGCGGGGGTTCGATTCCCGCGCCCTCCGGTACCTGTTGCTCTCGGTCCACTATCGCAAGCCGCTGAACTTCACCTTCGAGGGGCTGGCCCAGAGCCAGGCGGCCCTCTCGCGCCTCGACGACCTGGCCTTCCGCCTGGAGAGGGAGGACCGCCCCGCGGGCGGCCATCCTGAGCTGCGGACCGCCGTCGAGGCGGCGCGGGCGGGGATGCTCGAGGCCCTGGACGCCGATCTGAACACCGCGGGGGCTCTCGGACACCTGTTCGATCTCGTCCGGGAGGCGCACAGCGCGCTCGATGCCTCCCGCGCCGGGCGGGAGGACCTGAAGGCCGTCCGGGAGACTCTCGCGCTGTTCGAGGCGATCTTCGGCATCCGCCTCGGGCAGCATGGGATCCTCGAGGCGGAGATCGAGGCCCTCATCAAGAGACGGGTGGAGGCCCGCGCCAGCCGGGACTTCGCCCAGGCCGATCGCATCCGGGACGACCTCGCGCAACGGGGCATCGTCCTCGAGGACACCCCCCAGGGCGTGCGCTGGAAGCGCAAGGGATCATGACGGTCGTCGGCGGGGTCTCGCTCGCCGAGCCTCGGCCCCCCTACCGCTCGGGCCACGGGCTGGGCCGGCGCGGGGAAGAGGCGGCGGCCCGCCACCTGGCGTCACGCGGCCTGCGGATCCTCGAGCGCGGCTTCCGAAGCAGGGCCGGCGAGATCGACATCGTGGCCCAGGACGGTGAGACGCTCGTCTTCGTCGAGGTCAAATCCCGCTCGTCGCTGGCATGCGGCCGCCCCGCGGAGGCCGTCGACTCCCGCAAGAGACGACGCCTGCTGAACGCGGCCTCCTGGTACCTGCTGTCCCGGGGCGGCCCAGAACGTCCCTGCCGCTTCGACGTCGTCGAGGTGCTCGAAACCCCGGACGGCGCGCTCCGGGTCGGAGTGGTGCAGGATGCCTTCGGGGCGCCTTGACAGTCGTGTGAGGCGCTGGGTAAGATCCTCGCGCCGGCCGGTGTACCCGGCTCGGCCCGGCGGGAATAACTCAGTGGTAGAGTGCAACCTTGCCAAGGTTGAAGTCGCGGGTTCGACTCCCGTTTCCCGCTCCAGTCCTCATCGCCGGCCCTGACACCATGCCGAGGGCCGGCTTTTTTCTGGCCCCCGGCTCCCGCCCGGCCCGCTCCGATTGACACCTCTCGGCGCCGCCGGGTATCATTCGCAGGCTCCACACCAGCGAGGGGGTCCTCCGTTCCCGGCGGCGTAGCCAAGCGGTAAGGCAGAGGTCTGCAAAACCTCGATGCATCGGTTCGATTCCGATCGCCGCCTCCACCGTCCCTCCTCCCTCCGGGCCCACGCGAAAAATCGGCCGGGCCTCCTCGCCGGTCTTGATTTCTCACCCCGCAGGCCTATTTTTGACAGGGCATGCTAGCCCTGCTCAGCGCCATCTTCGCGGACTACGACTTCTGGGTGAACTTCACCTCCAACATGATCTCGGGGGTCCTGCTGACCCTCGTCTTCGGGCTCGTCCTGACGACCGTCGTCGGGCGGTACAGCGAGCGCCGGAAGGCGAAGGAGCAGCGGCGGAAGTTTCTCGAGTTCATCGAGCGCGAGCTGCAGCGCAACAACACGGCCCTGAGCACGGCCCTCGAGGAGCTCCCAAAGGGAAACCTGCCGTATCCGCTCTTCGAGGTTTCGGCCTGGAAGGTCTCGGTGAACTCTTCGCTCCTGGACAACATGGACGTCGAGCTGGTGATGCCGATCCTCTCCTCGTACAACCGGATCTGGGCGGCGAATGACCTGTACGGGAACCTGCTGGAAGCCTACTTCGAGCGGCTGGCCAAACCGTCCGAGGCCGGCGAGAAGCGCTACCTCTTCTTTCGCAAGACCCTGCTGGACCGCCTGCGCGACCTGCAGCCGAAGCTGAAGGATTCGCTCGCCCAGATCGACGGCCACCTCGGGGCCCCCTAGGGGCCGTCCGTCCGGCGGGGGGGCCCGGGGCCCACCCGATCCACTCTCTGATACACTGCCCGCGATGGACGTGCGGACGCTCTGCGACATCCCGCGGCAGCTCCTCGCCGACTACCGCTCGTCGCGCCAGCTCCTGTACAAGGAGGACGGCGCCTGGAAGGCGATCCCGACGCAGGATCTGTGCGAGCGGATCCGCCACCTGACCCTCGGCCTCCTGGCGATCGGCGTGGGACCGGGAGACCGGGTGGCGTTGATCGCGCAGAACGGCCCGGAGTGGACGGCCACGGACTACGCCATCCTCTCCGCCGGGGCCGTGACCGTCCCGATCCATCCCGATCTGCCGCAGGACCAGGTGGAGTCGATCCTCGTCCGCTCGAGCGCTTCAGTGGCGGTGGTCGCCGGCCGCGAACGGCTGGAGGGGATCCGTGGCGCCGCGGGGCGCCTGCCGGCGCTGCGGGAGATCGTGGCGATCGATCCCGTTGAGGGCGGCCGGGAGAGGGCGCGGAGCCTGCACGAGGTGGCGCGGGCCGGCGCCCGGGCCGATGGTGTCGACCCGGGCGCGTACGAGCGCGCCGCGGCCGCCGTGACCCCCGACGACCTCGCCGGAATCCTCTACACTTCGGGGACGACGGGCGACCCGAAGGGCGTGATGCTGACCCACGCCAACCTGGTGCACAACATGAAGGCTTGCTGCGCCGCCGTGCCGTTCGTCTCGAGCGACCTCTGCCTGTCGTTCCTGCCGCTGGCGCACGCCTACGAGCGGCTGGTGGAATTCTGCTACCTGTACCGCGGCGCGACCATCGCTTACGCCGAATCGCTGCAAGCGGTGCCGCAGAACCTGAGGGAGGTGCGGCCGACGATCGCCTGCGGCGTGCCGCGCCTCTTCGAGAGGTTCTACCGGCGCATCCTCGAGACCGGGGATTCCCTGCGTTCCCCGGGCCGCCACGTCTTCTTCTGGGCCATCGCCACCGCGCGCCGCCGTGCGGTCCTGAAGTGGTCGAACCGGCAGGCCAGCGCGCTGCTGAAGATCGGATGGCGCGCGGCGGACCGCCTGGTCTACGCGCGCCTGCGCGCCCGGTTCGGAGGCCGGCTTCGCTTCTTCATCTCGGGCGGGGAGCCCTTGCAACGCGAGATCGCCGAGCTGTTCAACGGCATGGGGATCACCATCCTCGAAGGGTACGGGCTCACCGAGGCGTCGCCGGTCGTCAGCCTGAACCGCCCGGACTTCGTCTGCTTCGGGTCGGCCGGCAAGCCGCTCGACGGCCTCGAGGTGCGCCTCGCCGAGGACGGGGAGATCCAGGCGCGCGGCCCATCGGTAATGAAGGGATACCACGACAATCCCGAAGGGACGCGCGCCGCGGTCCGCGAAGGCTGGCTCCTGACCGGCGACCTGGGGCGGTGGGACGGCCACGGCTGCCTGGTGGTCACGGGGCGCCGGAGCGAGACCTTCACGACGACCGCCGGGAAGGCGGTCGCCCCGCAACCGATCGAGGGGCTCCTGCGCGAGGATCGTTTCATCGCCCAGGCCGTGGTCATCGGAGAGGGACGGCCGTTCCTCGCGGCCCTGATCGTCCCCGACTTCGACCGCCTGCGGAGCTATGCGGCCCGGAAGGGGGTCGCCGCCCGGGAGACCGGGGCGCTCCTGCGTCATCCCCTGATCGCGGCGTTGTTCGAGCGACATCTGGCCCGCGTCAACGACCGGTTGGAGCGCGCCCTTCGCATCGAAGCGTTCCGCGTCCTCGAGCGCGAGTTCCGGATCGAGGAAGGCGAGCTGACCCCGACGCTCCGCTGCCGGCGCGGCGCCATCGAACGGCGCCACGCCGGCCTCATCGAGGGGATCTACGCGGCCGGAAAGGCAGGGGCCGCTACCGCCAGGGGCCCTCTGGCAGGTTCCTAGCGCACCGCGGTGAAGGCGGCGTCGAGGATGGCGACCGCCTTGTCCACGTCGGCCTGCCGGGCGATGAGCGGCGGGGAGAGACGGATGGTCGAGGCCCCGCAGGGCAGCGTCAACAGGCCGCGGTCGAACGCGCGCTCGACGACCTCGCCCCGCTCGCGCGGTGCCGGCTCGCGGCCGCCGCGATCCTTCACGATCTCGATCCCGACCATCAGGCCGAGCCCCCTCACGTCGCCGATGACGGAGTGCTTCGCCTGGAGCCCCTTCAGCTTCTCGATGAGGTAGGCGCCGACCTTGCCGGCATTCTCGACCAGGCCGTCCTGCAACAGGCGGAGCGTGGCGAGAGCCGCGGCGCAGGAGACCGGATTGCCGCCGAAGGTGCTGCCATGGCCGCCATCGTTCCATTTCATGACTTCGTCGCGGGCGATCACGGCCGCGATCGGCATCCCGGAGGCGATCCCCTTGGCCAGGATGATCATGTCGGGCTCGATGCCATAGTGCTCCAGGGCGAACATCCGGCCGGTCCGGCCCATGCCGCACTGCACCTCGTCGGCGATCAACAGGATGCCGTGCCGTCGGCAGACCTCCTGAAGCCTGGGCAGGAAGTCCTTGTGGGGCGGGATGAACCCGCCCTCTCCCTGGACCGGCTCCACAATCACCGCCGCCACCTCCTCGGGCGCGACCGAGTGGTGGAAGTACGACTCGGTGAGCAGGTCGAGGCATTCGACGGAGCAGCTGTCCGGACGCCGGTTCACGGGGCAACGGTAGCAATAGGCGTAGTGCGTGTGCAGGATTTCCGGGACGAACGGACCGTACCCCTTCCTCTGCACAGGCTTGCTGGCGGTCAGCGTCATGGCGCCGTAGGTCCTGCCGTGGAAGGCGCCGAAGAAGCCGACGATTTTCTGCCGGCCGGTGCGCACCCGGGCCAGCTTGATGGCGGTCTCGACCGCCTCGGCCCCGGAGTTGGTCAGGAAGACCCGCTTGGCGCCGGGCATCGGGGCGATGCGGGCCAGTTCCTCGCACAGTTCGACGTAGACCGGGTAGTAGAAGTCGGTGTAGCAGATGTGCAGGAGCTTCCCGGCCTGCTCGCGGATCGCTTGCACGACCTCCGGGTGGCAATGTCCCGTCGAGACGGTGGAAATCCCGGCCGCGAAGTCGAGGAAGCGATTCCCGTCAACGTCCTCGACCACCATGCCCTGTGCCTTGCCCACGACCAGCGGCACATCCTTGGTCAGGTTCTGCGACACGGCGCGGGCGTCCCGGCCGATCAGCTCCTTGGCCTTGGGACCCGGCAAGGGGGGTGTGATCCGTGGATACTCTCCGGGATAGTCGGGCGGAAACGGCGAGCGGGGCATGGGCGCATTGTCGCCGACCGCTCCCGCCACTGTCAAGAAACGCGCCGGTTGAAACATCTCCTGTGTGAAGCGCCGCGCCCCCCGCAGTTGCCGGGCACCGGGTCCGGCTCGCTGCGCGAGCCTCCCCTGATATGGAATGACTCCGGGTGTCAAGGGTCCGGGTGGCTCTCGCTTTAGTGTTTCCTCCGGCCCCCAGGAGGCCAAGAGGACGGAGAGGTCAGGGCGCTTCGACGACGAGTCACTCTGATATACGCGGGTTGCGATGGTCGCCCACCGCCGAGCCGCAGGACTGTGAACCGTCGAGAGGTAGCGCTGTCTCCGCTTCGCGAGTCCGGGATGCGGAGCATCCCTGTCGCACAGGGGAGCCGCGTGTCCTCCGTGATCGTGCCTGTCCTCATCCGCCCTCTTGGCCTCCTGGGAGTTCTCGGGTGATGACGGTGAGACTCCCTTGACCTCAGGCCGGCTTCAGGCCACCGGCGCGGCGGTGTCCCGGTACAGCAAGGCCCAGATGAAGCCGACCAGTTCGCGGGCCACGGCGACCACGGCCTTGCTGTAGGGTTTGCCTCGGCGGGTGAGGGCCAGGAAGCGTCGGTGCAACCGCAGCTGGGCCTTGTCGGCCACCGCCACGACCCATGCGGGTTGTCCCTGACGCCGCCGGCGCAGGGCGGGGCTCACCCCGGGTCGGCGCAGATAGTTCCAGGCGGTCTCGACCAGGATGCGCCGCACGTGCGTGTTGCCGGCTTTGGTGATGCGCCCCCGATGCATCGTGTCGGCGCTGGCGTGCACGCTGGTGACCAAGCCGAGGTAGCCCATCAGTTGGCGGGCGGAGGTGAAGCGCCGGAAGCCGTGCAGCTCACTCAACAGGGTCATGGCGGTGAGCGTCTTCACCCCCCGCAGGCAGCACAGCCACCCGACGGCCTGGCGATACGGCTCCTGCTGTGCCAGCGCCTCGAGGGCGGCCTGCAGGCCCTGCAGGCGTGCTTCCAACTGCTCGATGGCCAGTCGGTAGTCCTCGAAGATGAGGCGCTCCGTCTCGTTCTCGAAGGTGACGCGGCTCAACCAGCACCGGTGCCGCAGGGTCCAGGCCTGTCGGCCGTCCCGGTAGACGATGCCCTGGCGCAGCAGCATCTTGGTCAGACGGTTCTTGTAGCGGTTCAGGTCCCCGAGCGCTGCCTCGCGCGCCCGACACAGGTCCCGGACGGCCTCTTCCTGGGACGTGGGGGGCGCGACCTCGGTCAGCAGGCCGGCCCGCAGCAGCTGCGCCAGCTTCAAGGCATCGCGG
>QHXZ01000054.1:5809-13182 GCA_003223165.1 Acidobacteriota bacterium | reverse complement strand
TCCCACAGCTCGAGCCGGCGGCGGGCGGCGTCAAGCAGGGCGCGCGAGCCCTCGGAGACGCGCTCGAACGAACTGCCTTGGAGTTCCTTCTGCCCGCGCAGGGCCAGGAGGTACTCCTCCTGGGCGGAGACGAGCTCGGGGCTGTAGAGGGTGAAGAGGGGCTGTCCCTTCCGGACCGGCTCGCCGATGAAATCGATGAAGACGTCCTCGATCCAGCCGCTCACTTTGGTGTGGACGTGCGCGATACGGGTCTCATCGTAGGCGACCCGCCCCACCGCACGGATCTCGACCGTCGCCGGCCGGATTGTCGCAGCGGAGAACTTGACACCGATCTGCTGCTGCCTCTCGGGTGCGATCCGGATCATCTGGTTCGCAGGAGCCGACCTCTCAGGAGCAGGGACACCTGGGGTCGCCTCCCCACCGGCGGTCGCCGAGGGCGCGGGCACCTCGACACGCGTCAACGTGCGCCGGTACAGCCAGGCCCCTGCGAACGCGCTCATCAAGATCACGGCCACCGCTGTGAGGGCGATAATCAAGCGGCGACGCCAGCTCTTCGGTCTGTATTCGAGATTGGTGTTCATCGCGGCGCCATTCTCAGGTTCCTTGACCCGGTAGCGGGGAGACGTGTACCGCCAGCCGGGCGAGCGCCTTCTCGTGCTCGGCGAGTTGCTCGTGATAGGCGAGGTTGTAGTCGAGCAGGCGCCTCCAGCTCGAAATGAGGGTGAGGAAATCCACCTTGCCCACTTCATACTGAGCGATCGCCGAGTCCAGCGACAGCCGGGCCTGTTTCAGGATTCCCTCGTCGTAGAGGCGCAGCAGATGGTCGGCGGTCGAGGCCATGAAGTACGACTCGGTCACCTCGAAACGGACTCCTGAAACCAACGCCTCCCGTGTGCTCCGGGCCGCTCCAAGATCGGCACTCGCTTCCAGGATCGCCTGCTTCTGCTTCCGGCCTGCATAGATCGGAAGAGTCAACGTGCCGCCAAAGGTGTACCAAGGGTCCAGTGATGCCCTGTTGTGATAGACGACATTCACCGCAAAATCCGGGAGCCGCTCCCGGCGCGCCAGGTCCACTGTCCTCTCGGCCTTGCTCGTTCGGGTCTCGGCTTCGCGCACCACGGGAGACTCTTCTTCGGCCCGCGCCAGGAGCTCATCCAGGTTGGCCACGAGCGGGGTTTCGAGGACTGGCGCCGGCCGGCCGAAAGATGCCGGCGCGGTCCTGAGCAGGAGCCGCTGAAGGGCCGCCTCTATTGTCGCGCGCCGCCGCTCCAAGGTGCTCTTGCGCTCTTGGAGACGCGACAGCTCGACCTCGGCGTCGAGCACGTCCTGCTGGCTCGCCTGGCCCACCGCCAGCCGTGCTCTCGCGACCCTCGTGAGCTGATCGAGCAGCTTGAGGCTCTCGTCGACGATGCCCAAGGCGGCGTGCGTGGCGTAGAGGTCGTAGTAGGCCTCGGCCACCTGCGCCGCGACGCGCCGCCTCGTCCCCTCATACCGCCACTCTTCGGCCGATGCCTCCTCGCCGGCGACCTTCTCGCGGAGCGCCCTTTTGCCGTGGAAGGGAATCTCCTGCGTGAAGCCGACGTAGACATCACTGAAGCCACCGGTCCCCAGGGTCTCGAAGGGGACCGGGCGCCCCTCGTTTTCCACCCCGTACATCAGCACCGGATCGGGAAGCGCACCGGCCTGTGGGACGTGCGCATGCTTTGCCTCGACCATTCGAGCCGCCATCTGGACCTCAGGGTTCCGCTCGAGGGCCTCGCGCACGAGATCCGGCAAGCGGATTTCCGCTGTCGGCAGATCCGCAGCGACCGCCCCACGGGTCGCCGGGAACAGTGCCAGAAAGATGATGCTGAAGAATAGAGCACGGTCGTTCATCACAAGTCTCCTTCGCAGCGTCCGCTGCGGCTGCAGGCTGCTCGGCCGCTTGATCTCTTTCGCCTGGAATTCGGAACGGACCGCCGGTCGCGGACCTATGCCCGGAATCCGGCTCCGGACGGAGCACCCCGGCCGGACGGGTCGCGTTCAGCGCGAAAGGGCGGAGTTCAGATCAGGAAGGAGCAGACCAGGACCCGGATCGATCTGTTTCTGGCTGGCGGGGACGGTCCTTCGACTGCAAGATCCGCCGGCGTGTTCGGCGAGAAAAGGCCGGCGACCGGCAGAGCAGGGAGATCGGCCGCACACGCGTTCTTCATCGAGACGGCAGCCTCCCGGAGCTTCGCGGGAGGTTGGCTGCTGGTGCTGATTTTTACATCGCAGCAGAAGGAGCCCTGAGGGCGGACGCACGCGGCCTGGCGGTCATCCCGCTGACTTTCGCAGCAACACGAGGAGTGAATCCGGCCGTCCATCCGGCAGAGATACGCCGTTCCACCGACAGCGGCCGTGTGGGACAGAAGCACCAGCGCCACGACCAAGGCTGTTAGACGCAACGACAGGCGCGGCACGATTTCTCCTGCAGGCCCAAATCGAAGAACCGCTGCCGGTGATTATATTCCCGGGGGCCCTCGATTTCCAGCCGGATTACTCAATCGTAAGACCATGCGTCTCGAGGCGCTTCGTCTCAAGATCGGCGGCGGGGATCGTCATCCTCTCGCCGCTCCGGCCTGGGGAACGCTCCCGCCGAGGGTGGCGGACCGGCCTCTTCTTCGCCGGCGGCGCGGGGGAAGTTGGCCCACATGCGGGCGTAGGGTCCGTCGCGGGCGATGAGGTCGCGGTGGGGGCCCTCCTGGACGATGCGGCTGTCTTCGAGGACGATGACGCGGTCGGCGTAGGCGGCGACGTACAGGCGGTGGGTGATGAGGATCCGGGTGCAGTGGAGGCGGTCGAGATTGTCGTAGATCGTTCGCTCGGTAAGCCGGTCCACGGAGGCGGTAGCCTCGTCGAGGAGCATCACCGGGGGGCGTGAGGCGAGGGCCCGGGCCAGGCACAGGCGCTGGCGCTGCCCGCCGCTCAAGTGGAGCCCACCGGCCCCGACCGGCGTGGCCAGCCCGAGCGGCATCTTCTCCACGTCCTCCGTCAGGCTCGCGCGCTCGAGCGCTTCGTAGACCTGTTCGATCGGAATCTGCCGCCCGAGGATGATGTTCTCGTGGACCGTGCCGCCCACGAGGATGTTCTCCTGGAAGACGCAGCCGATGCGCGAGCGGAGGTCGGCGCGGTCGTACGACTCGACGGGATAACCGTCCAACAGGATCTCGCCGGAGGTGGGCTCGTAGAGCGTGGCCAGAACCTTGGCGAGGGTGGACTTCCCGGACCCCGTCCGGCCGACGACCACGACCATCTCCCCGGGGCGGATCTCGAGGTCGATCCCGTCCAGCACCGCCTTGCCGGTCTTCGCGTAGCTGAACGAGACGCCGCGCAGGACGAAGTGCCCTCGGACCGCCTCGGCCGGCGCGGGCGAGGCTCGCGGGCGCTCCGGCTCCGGGGTCGCGCTCAGGATCTCATGGGCCCGCCTCAGGTATTCGGCGGTGCTCCGGAAGCGGTAGGCGCCGGCCGCGAGCGCCGAGACGGGGGCGAGGCAGACGCCCGCCAGCGAGGCGAAGCCGACCACGGCCCCCACCGTCGCCCGCCCGCCGATGGCCATGGCCGCCCCGGCGGCGAGAACCAGGAGCTGCGCCCCGGCCTGCGCCGCCGCGAGCGAGCCTTCCCAGAAGGCGCTGCGCCGCTTGCGGCGGAGGCGCGCCTCCGCGCGCTCCTCAAGCAGACGTTCCCAGACCGGCTCCAGACGCCGGACCCCGATCATCTTCACGTCGGCCACGCCACCCAGCGTCTCGGCGGCGAAGTTGTAGAGCCTGGCGTTGGAGAGGATATCCCGGATGAACTCGTCGAGGCTCGCCCGGTGGGCGAACCAGGTGAGAACTCCCTGCACGCCCGCCGCGGCAAGGACGAGGCCGCTCATCTTCGGGTACAGCGCGAAGAGCGCGACGAGGGCCACGACCGCCAGCAGCGCGTCGAGAAGCGCCGCCATCACTTGATCGAGGAGCTCGTCCAGGACCATGTCCGCCCCCTGCACCCGATACACCAGGTCCTCCACCGGCCGGCCGTGGAAGTATGGAAGCGGCAGGCGGAGGAGGTGCCGGAAGATCCGGTCGAGGAGGTCGCGGCTTACCTGCTTCGAGAGCGTGGCCATCGCGCGGCCCCGGATCCAGGAGACCAGGGCATAGGCGGCCATCAGGGCCGGGATGCCGGCGACGATGAGCCCGAGGAGCGAAAGTGACCGCCCTGGGATAATCCGGTCGACCACGAAGGTGGTGGCGATCGGCAGAAGAAAGGCGAACGCCTGAAGCAGAAGCGACAGACCCGCCAGCCGTGCCGCGAGGCCGGCGCGATTCCGAAAGGCGGCGAGCAGGAAGCCCGACCAGGCGCGGTCGCGCCCGGGCCGGAACGCAGGAGTCGGCTGGAACAGGACCAGCACTCCCGAGAAGTCCTCGAGGAATTTCGGGATGGCCAGGTCGAGCCGGCCCCGCATCGGGTCCACGACCCTCACCGAACGGTCCGGACGGACCTTCTCCAGAACCACGAAGTGGCCGCTCCGGTAATGCGCGATGGCCGGAAGAGAAACGTCCTTCAGAGCGGCGGAGTCCACCACCTTCACTCCCTTCGCCTCCATGCCCAGGTCGCGGGCGACGCGGACGAGCTCGTACCCTGTCGTCCCGTCGCGGCTGGTGCCGAGCCGCTCGCGGATGTCGTCCACGGAGGCGTCGTGGCCATGGTGGGCCAGGACCATCGCGAGGCACGCGGGCCCGCAGTCGTACGAGAGGGCCGTGGGCAGCCAGTGGATACGCATCAGGATGCGGGCGGCTCCATCACCAGCACGGAAGGAACCCGGTCCGGGTCGGCGATCCGCAGCAGGCCGTAGCCGATCCCGGCCAGGCCGTTCATGAGCCCCGGGGCTTCAATGCACGCCACCGTGCCGCAGATCCAGCCGTCTCGCTCAACGCTCGCCAGGATGGCGCGGGCGAGGCGGAGGAACGATTCCGCGAGGTCCGCCCGGCCCCAAGCCTGCCGGGCCTGCAGGATCAGATCGAGGTTCCCGAGATCGCCGTGGCAGAGGGAGTGGTTCTTCCCGAAGCCGTGCTGCAGCGTGACGGCCACGGCGCGCTCCGCCTCCTCGCGCATGGCCGGGTCGTCGAGATGCCGCAGCGCCCGCAGGCGCGACAGGCCGACCCCCGGCGCGCCGTAACACCAGGACATCCCGAGCGACCTCTCCGCCGCCGACGGCTTGTCCGAAGCCGCCGCGGGGCCGATCCTGGACCCTCCACCCTCGATCCAGCGGGCGATCTCGGACCAGAGGAAGTCGCGCTCGAACGCGAAGGCAGAGAGCGCCGCACCGCGGAAGCGATCGTCCGAGGTCACGGCGGCGAGCTCCAGGAGGGCCAGGCCGATCCCGCCGGCACCGTGGGAGAAGCCGCTCTGCGGCTCGTCGCCGCCGATCCGGGTGAACCAGGCGGCCCCCCCTCCGGTGGCGCGGGCGGTCGCGAGGAGGCGCTCGCCGCACCGCCGCGCCACCTCCAGCGCGCGCGGCGATCGGCGGGTGTGGTGCAGCGCCATGAGCCCGGCGATCGCCCCTGCCGATCCGGACACGACGTCGAGGTCCGTGTCCCCCTCGACCCTTGCTGCGATCTGTTCCACCATCGCGTCCGCCGCCTCGAAGAGCGCCGGATCCTTCCAGAGCGCCCCCAGGTGAGTGAGCGTGTAGAGGACCCCGCCCCACCCCTGGAACATCCCGATGTTCCGGACCTCCCCCGCCACGTGCCCGAGGCGGGCGAGGAGCGTCCGCATGCCGCAGTGGGCGAGCTCGCGATACCTTGCCTCACCGGTGAGCGTGCCGAGGTAAGCGAGGAAGAGCGCGATGCCGGGCGTCCCGGCGTAAAGGTCCTCCGAAATCGGGAAGAGCGACCAGATCTGGTTGCGCAGGTCCAAGCCGACCCAGGTGACATGTTCTTCGTCGCGGACCGCCATGCGGTCGAACCAGTCCCCCAGCCGCCGCGCCGAGGAGACAAGCGCGGTCCGAAGCTCGGCCCCACCCGCGGGTGACCCGGGGTCGGAGAGAGAGAAGCCGGGCCAGTCCCCCTTCTCCCGGTTCAAGAGGAGCGTTCCGAGGGAGATGCGGGAGAGCCACGCCTGGCGGTCGAGGTCGTCCTCCCCCATCCTTTGGAGGCGCCGCCGTACCGCCACGAGCGCCGGCTCCGGGAAGAAGCCGGCGATCCGCTCTCCGGCGTCGGTCCAGAGGTCGGTCGAGCCGGGCCGCGCGCCGAAACAGGGCACGTCCCCGGCCAGGAGGGCCCGGTGCTCGGCGGCGACGAAGCGCTGCAGGGCGGGATACTCCTCCACCCCCACCCACAAGCGGTCGAAGAAACGGTCGCGATCGAGAGCGTCGCCCAGGAAATCAGGATGGAAGCTGTCGTCCAGGAGCAACCCGTAGCCGCGCGTCGATCGGAGCACGGCGCGCGCCGGATCGGACGCAAACCATCCCAGGGGGCCTTTTTCGGAGAGCAGCTCGTCGCGGCGGTGGACGAGCAGGGCGTAGAGTTCCCGGAAGCCATCTTCGACCTGGCCGATGTGGTCGGCCACGTCCACTTCCTTGCCGTCGAAGACGGGCCGGTTGCGGCCACCCTCCATGGGGAGACGCTTCTTGACGGCCCGCATCTCGTCGCTGCCCGACCTCTCCCATTGCAACATCCGGTCGGGCGAAGGCTTGCCGTCGACCGCGGCGACGCCGCTCAGGTCGGCCCCCGCGAAGTTCTCTCCCTCCCCCACGCGGAAGGGGAGGAGGCCGACACGGAGCACCGATTCCACCAGGACGCGTACGGCGAGACGCTCATCGGGGCGTTCGGCATCAGGACGCGGCACCTGCGGGTGGAAAAGCGATTCGAGGTCGATCGGGACCGGCTGGTCCTGCGCGGCGATCAGGTTCTCGAAGTGGAAGTCGACCGCCCCGATGGCGTACAGAAGGGCCAGGAGCCCTCCCAGTCTCCGGTGGTACAGGCGGACGTTCTCGTCCGAGACGCAGGCGGCGGCGCTCACGAACTCGACCCAGCCGTGCATCCCCCGGTCGAGCGCCTGCAGGATCCGGAAGGGCGGGAACTCCTCCCGGCGGTTCACCCAGCGGAGAAGGTCCTGGAAGTGCCCATCCATCGAGAGCGACCGGGGCTTGTAGACGATCTTCCCCCCGTTCGCGAAGCCGAGCACCATCACAGAGCGGCCTCCACGATGGGAGTCTCCCGCCCCTCCCCGCATCTCCGAGAGCGCCCCGGGATCCTCGCCGGCGAAGAAGGTCGAGCGCACGACGGGCCAGTCGTCGCAAAGTCGCTCGACGAATTCGCACGAAGTTTCGAGCCACGCCGTGATCCGCTCCACCGACAGGCGGGCGAGCACAG
>QHXZ01000054.1:2722-5784 GCA_003223165.1 Acidobacteriota bacterium | reverse complement strand
CCTCGGGCGTGGCGCCCGGGAGCCGCCCCTGCACGCGCGCCACGTTGAGCTCCAGCACCAGCGTCCGGTCCAGCATCCAGAGGAGGGCCTGGGGAAGGGACGCGAAGAGCAGACGCTCCGCGTGCGCGGGGTCGAAGGGAAGCTCCTGGTGCCGCTCGGCAATCCGCTGGATTCTGGCGTGCAGACGCTTCCGCGCCCGGTGCATGAGCGGCGAGAGGATTTGCAGGAATCCGGCTGTCGGCTCCTTGTGGACCGATTCGGGGAGCGGCAGATCGTCGAGCGAGGGCAGCTCCGGCGCGGCATAAGCTTCCCGCAGCTCCTCGAGCCATGCCGGAGGCCGGGGGAGACAGGACCGTAACACCTCCGGCGCGACGGAGAGCAGCCTCGCGAAGCCCTCCTCGTCCAACCGTTCGAGCGACAGCCGCCGGGCGAGCCACTCTCCCCGATCGAACGGCCCCTGATTCTTCCAGGCTCTGAGCCGCTGGCCGGCGCGCTTGGCCTGCTCCGCGCCAGGCGGACCCGGAGTGAGGCCGGCGCGCATCAGCTCCGCTCGCTCGGAGAGGCTCAAGGCCCGGCACCAGTCGTCCGCCTCGAACGCCGGATGCGACATCTCGGCTCCAAACAAAAGGGGCGGGTAGGTTCCGAAAAACCTACCCGCCCCCGAAGGCCTGCTCGCGCCTCGCTACGGGCAGCAGCGGCGAGGGCGATTGGTGTCGGTGCAGCAAATGCAGGTGGTCTGGGCCACGGCGGTCAGCCCCGAGGCCTCCTTGAGCTCCGCGTCGGTCAGGTCCACAAGACCGGCCGGGTTGGACGGGAGGAAGGCGACCTCATCGGCACTCAGGCTGGAGCGATAGGCCGCATCCTTCCATGCGCGCACAACATCGATCTGCATCTTCACCCTCCTCTGAAAGGGAAACCTCCACCGCGGAGGCCCCTTTCCTAATACCACCACCTCCCGACCCGGTCAAGCCCGAAGGGCCATGAGCAGCGAACCGGCAGGACCGCTACGCCCGGTTGGCCGCTACTTGCAGCAATGGAAGCGGCGGAAGGTGAACTCAGTGCAGGTCCTGAACGTCGTCACCGCCAGCCCCGCCAGACCCGAAGCTTCCTTGAGAGCGGCGTCGGTCAGTTGCACCAAACCGGACGGATGCTCCTGGAGACCCGCGAGCTCCGCCGCGTTGAGGCTGGCGCGATAGGACGAATCCTTCCAGGCTCGGACGACATCAATCTTGGGCACGGTGTCCCTCCTTTGAACGATCGTCGACTCCCCGATTGTGTTTCATGCTATCACGTGGATTGACGGCGGGGTCAAGTGCCTGCCGGGATGGCCGCCGCGCAGACTTCGATCGCGACGGTCGCTCCTGCCCAGGCTGCCTGCGGCCAGGCTCAGGGGACCCGGGAGGAGATAAAACACACCCGAGATCCTGGCCTTGAGACGTGGCGACGTCTCTGTAATCAGATCGGCGCTTGATAGCGGCGAAGGCGGACGGCGGCGGCGACGAAGGCCGCGGCGAGAGCCAGGCCGAACCAGAAGCCAGGACTGGCGAGGAACTGAGCCGGCGGCGCCGTGAGGGCGTCCATCGTCATTGAGGTATTGCGAGGCGGCATGCCTTCTGGGCCGCCCATGAAGCGATATGCGAGCCAGCCGGCAAAGTGCGACGTGTTGAAGGCGATTTTCTCGACCAGGCCGACGGCGAGCAGGGGCAGCGTGGCCCAGAGATAGGGCGTGCGGCGCGACCAGGCGGAGCACAGCAGCAGCCATCCCCAGATCGGCGCGTACCAGAGTCCGTGAACCACGACGAGGTGGTAGAAGAGCATCGACGCCATCCGCCAGAACGACACGTGGAGCGACACGCTGAGGCCGGTTCCCATCAGCCTGCCGCCGGCCAGCAACAGCATGATCGCCTGCGTCACCGCGGTGATGACCCAGGTGCCCAGCGGGATAACGACGAATGGAATGCTCGCCTTCGAAAGGACGATCGTGAGATCGGACACGGGCAGCGACTTCCAGAACAAGACACTGCGATCGCGGCGCTCGCCGTACAGCGCGTCGAGACAATAGAACACCCCGATGAGGAACGTCGTGAACATGAGCAGCAGCGCGGCAAAATTGTATGGCTGCTCGATGTCCTCGTGCTGTCGCATGGCGTCGAGCGTCGAGGCGGCGCGCAACGTGTCGGGCAGGTGGACCAGGCCGAGCGCGAAGCCCATGACGATCAGCGCCGCGACCGCGAGCGGCGCGACGTAGAGGTAGCGGTTCTCCCACAACTCGCGGCGCACCGACCAGTAGAAGCGCCGCAGCGGCGCGATGTTCGCGGGCGCCATCGCCGGAGAACCGGATATCGCGTTCGCTGGCGTACTCATTGTCCGGCTCCTAGCGCCTGGTGGGATCGATCGCGCATCACGGCGACGAACAAGTCGGCGACGCTGGGCCGGCGCACCTCACCCAGGGCCGCGAGCTGCCGGCCGTCGACGGCATCGAACAGCAGGATGCTCCGTCCGAACACCTGGCGCTCCTGGATCGGCTTCAGCGCCCGCGCCGCGGCGACCTGCTCGGGATGCACCGCCACCTCCAGGTAGCGCGATTCCAATTCTTCCATGCTGCAATCGAACACGATGCGCCCGCGGCCGATGAACATGACGTCGGTGAGCACATGCTCGATCTCTTCCACCTGGTGCGTCGTCACCAGGACGGTGCGGTTGCCGTCGAAGTAGTCGTTCAGCAGAGCATCATAGAACTGCTTGCGATACAGGATGTCGAGGCCGAGCGTCGGCTCGTCCAGCACCAGCAATTTCGCGTCGATGGCCATGACCAGAGCGAGGTGCAGTTGGGTCACCATGCCCTTGGACAGATCCCTGACCCTGCTGGCGCGGGGAATGGTGGTTTTCGCAAGGAAACCTTCCGCCTTGGCGCGATCGAACCTCGGATGCACGCCGGCGACGTAATCGAGCGCCTGTGAGACTCGCAGCCAGCGCGGCAAGATGGCGACGTCGGCGATGAAGCAGACGTCGCGCATGAGCTGATCACGCTCGGCCCAGGGGTCGCGGCCGAGCACCTTCAG
>QHXZ01000054.1:0-2594 GCA_003223165.1 Acidobacteriota bacterium | reverse complement strand
GCCATGGCTTCAGCTCTCCTCCTCCGGGGGATCCGACTTCGCGGGCTTCGACGGCGCGGCCGTCGACGACGGCCGCGAGCCATTCAGGAGTTCCTCCACCTTCAGGCCGAGCCGCTGGATGGCGGCCTGTATCCTGGGCCACTCTTCGCCCAGGAACTTCTGCCGTTCGCCCTGCAGCAACACACTGCGCGCGCCGGCATTGATGAACATGCCGCGCCCGCGCCGGGACTCCACCAGGCCCTCCGCCACCAGCTGCTGGTAGCCCTTGAGGACCGTGAGCGGATTCACCCGGTACTCAGCCGCGACGTTGCGCACGGAGGGCAGCGGATCGCCTTCCTTGAGCACTCCTTCCAGGATCATGGCGACGACACGGTCGCGCAGCTGGCGGTAGATCGGCTGATTGTCGTTCCATTCACGCTCCATCAGGGTTTCCAGGAGACTCAGCCTTACCAGAGAGGCGATGCGCCTCGGCTCTTCCGGTGCAGGTCGAAGTGCGCGTGGATCGGCTGGCGGCGTCGATGATGCTGAACAGCGCGTGGTGCATGTGCTGGTTCTGGTTTCTGCCGGTGACGTCGACGAACTCGAACTCCACCGTCTTCCCGTCGGGCGACGTTTTGCCCGTCATGCGAGGACGATTTCCGGCGTCGCAATAGTGGAGGAGCGTGAGCTGGTCCCCGTCCACGTAAAACATTGTGACCGGATGGTCGTACTTGGTCGCATCCAACGGCGTTCCTGCTTCCTGCAGCTCGTGCACGAGCGCGTTTCCCCGCGAGGCCACGCGTAGTGAGACGTGCATCGGGTTCAACTTGTCGGCCCCCATCTTGGCTTTCATCGCTTCGGACATGTCGGTGGTCACGGGGCCTTCCCACTCTCCTGCCAGGCTTTTCATCGTTGCGAAGGACTTCTGCGCCTCGGAAAGCACAGGAGCCACGGAGGATCCTTGCGCGCCGGATTGCGCGAAAGCCGCGGTGGAGAGTAAAAGCAGAACAACGGGCTGCACAAAGCGAGGGGATTTCATCGTTTCATTCTCCTTGAGAGTTCCCTCTTTGTTCTCGGTCCCTGGCTGCGAGCAATGAACCCAATGGACCACCGCCCTTCAGACTGTTATAGTAAACTATAACACTAGTGCACACGTCAAGCTCTTTCTTTTTTCCCTTTCCCGATGCCCCGATCCAGGGAGTTTTGCTGACCTGTTCCATTCCCGGAAGACTCACACCATTAATGGGTTAGGCTGCTGCAGGCGGAACTCGAGCGGCTCCGGCGGGAGATCTCGCTCCTGCGAAGAGCGGGATAACGTCCCCGACGAGCAGTACATCCGGGAGGAGAAGATCCCCGAGGAGTCGATCCGCCGGGGCGTCTTCATCCAGCCGCTGCCGGTGGACCAGTTCCTCGCGCAGGTCTACAGCAGCCTCGGGGACATCCGGGGAAAACGAAGAGGCGGGCTCCTGTTGACCCGGGGCGCGCCGGGCTGTCCGAAGTCATGCAGGGCGGCGTATGATTCCTCGACCGAGCCAAGCGAAGGAGGATCCCAATGTCAAGAAAGCTGCTCTCCCTCGTGACCGTCGCCGCGATCGCCGGAACGATCTCGGGGGACGCATGGGTCGCGAACGTAAAGGCGTCGGGCTCGGGCTACGAGCCGGTGCTCGACCCAGCCAACTTCGTCGCGGTGATCGACAACCCCTACTACCCGCTGCCCGTCGGCCGCACGCTCGTTTACGAAGGGATCAAGGACGGCCAGACCCAGCAGGACACGGTCACGGTCACCGCGCAGACGAAGGTCATCGAAGGCATCACCGCCACGGTCGTCAGCGACGTGTCGACCCACGACGGAACGGTGCTCGAGAAGACGTTCGACTGGTTCGCCCAGGACAAGCAGGGAAATGTCTGGTATCTCGGGGAGGACACGGCCGCGTTCCTCCCGAACGGTAAAGTCGACACGTCCGGATCCTGGCAGGCCGGCGTCCACGATGCCGAGCCCGGCATCGTGATGGAGGCGCATCCGCAGATCCCTGATGCATACCGGCAGGAATACCTGGCCGGGTCGGCCGAGGACACAGCCTGGGTTGTGCAGCTGGGAGGCACCGTGACCGTGCCCTACGGGACGCTGCGCAACACGCTGACGACGCTCGAGGCGACTCGGATCGAGCCCGGCCTCTACGATCAGAAGATCTACGCGCCCGGCGTCGGCCTGGTGGTCGAGCAGGCCCTGACCGGTCCGACCGAGTTCGCGAAGCTCGTCAGCGTCACAGGGCCGTAGCTTCGATGACGGGCGGTCTCAGATCGCGCGGGAAGGTCGCGTCTGCTCTCGGCCCGGTCGGCCCCCGGCGGCGCGACCCCTGACCCGACTCTGCTCGTGTCAACCCTGTCGGCCATGGGCTGTGGCCAAGAGAGCGTTCAGTTGTGCGCCGTCTTGAACCCGGACGGACTTTTCATTAGGAACAGGGAGCCGCGGACAATCCCACGGTTGCGCAGAGCAGGAACCTCGCCGAGAGCCATGGTGGATTCGCGGGGCGGCCACGGGGAGCATACTGTGTCGGCATGCTCAGGATTAGTGACAGGTGCCGTCGAGGCCGCAGACAAGACCGGGAAAGCAG
>QHXZ01000053.1 GCA_003223165.1 Acidobacteriota bacterium | reverse complement strand
GGTGCCCGGGGTGGCGGGGACCTGGAAGGACCTGACCGACAGCGTGAACTCGATGGCGTCGAACCTGACGGGGCAGGTGCGCAACATCGCCGACGTGACGACCGCGGTGGCCAACGGGGACCTCTCTAAGAAGATCACCGTCGACGTGAAGGGCGAGATCCTCGAGCTGAAGGACACCATCAACACCATGGTGGACCAGCTGAACGCCTTCGCGTCGGAGGTGACGCGCGTGGCGCGCGAGGTCGGCATGGAGGGGAAGCTGGGCGGCCAGGCCGTGGTGAAGGGGGTCGCCGGGGTGTGGGAGGACCTGACGGACAACGTCAACTCGATGGCCTCGAACCTGACCACCCAGGTCCGCGGCATCGCCAAGGTCGTCACCGCCGTGGCGAACGGCGACCTCAAGCGCAAGCTGGTCCTCGAGGCGAAGGGCGAGATCGCCGAGCTGGCCGACACGATCAACGGAATGATCGACACCCTGGCGGTGTTCGGCGACCAGGTCACGACCGTCGCCCGCGAGGTCGGCATCGAGGGGCAGCTCGGCGGCCAGGCGGTCGTCCCGGGTGCCGCGGGGTCGTGGCTGGACCTCACCAACAACGTCAACCAGCTGGCCGGCAACCTGACGACGCAGGTGCGGGCCATCGCCGAGGTGGCCACCGCCGTGACCAAGGGCGATCTGACCCGCTCGATCACCGTCGAGACGGCCGGAGAGGTCGCGGCGCTCAAGGACAACATCAACGAGATGATCCGCAACCTCAAGGAGACCACCCGCCGCAACACCGACCAGGACTGGCTCAAGACCAACCTGGCGAAGTTCAGCCGCATGCTGCAGGGGGAGCGCGACCTGCTGGCGGTCTCGAAGACGCTCCTGTTCGAGCTGGCGCCCCTGGTGTCGGCGCAGCACGGCGTCTTCTGCGTGGTGACGTCCGAGAAGGGCGCCCCGGTCCTCAAGGTCCTGGCCAGCTACGCCTGGAGCCGGCGCGAGGAGGTGTCGGGGACGTTCCGCATGGGCGAAGGCCTGATCGGGCAGTGCGCCCTCGAAGGCAAGAGGATCGTCCTGACCAACGTGACCTCCGACTACGTGCGCATCGGATCGGGGCTGGGCGAGGCGCCGGCCCTCAACGTCGTGGTCCTCCCCGTGCTCTTCGAGCGCCAGGTCAAGGCGGTCATCGAGCTGGCCTCCTTCGGCGCCTTCACCGACGTGCACCTGGCCTTCCTCGAGCAGCTGACCGACAGCGTCGGGGTCGTGCTGAACACCATCACCTCGACCATGCGCACCGAGGAGCTGCTCAAGCAGTCGCAGGCGCTCACCGAGCAGCTGCAGACGCGCCAGGAGGAGCTGACCGAGACGAACCGGCGCCTGGAGCAGCAGGCGATGACGTTGCAGCAGTCGGAGGAGCTGCTCAAGAGCCAGCAGGCGGAGCTGCAGGGCGCCAACGAGGAATTGGAAGAGCGGGCGCGCCTGCTGGCGGAGCAGAAGACGGAGGTCGAGCGCAAGAACAGGGAGATCGAGCAGGCGAAGGGGGTCATCGAGGAGAAGGCCGAGCAGCTGGCGCTGACGTCCAAGTACAAGTCCGAGTTTTTGGCCAACATGTCGCACGAGCTGCGCACGCCCCTCAACAGCCTGCTGATCCTCTCGCGCATCCTGACCGAGAACGCCGACGGGAACCTCACCTCGAACCAGGTCGAGCACGCGCAGACCATCCACTCTTCCGGCAGCGACCTCCTCGAGCTGATCAACGACATCCTCGACCTGGCGAAGATCGAGTCGGGGACGATGCGCATCGAGCTCTCCGAGGAGCCGTTCGCCGATCTGCGCGACTTCGTCGAGCGCACCTTCCGCCAGGTCGCGAGCGTCAAGGGCGTGGAGTTCTCCGTGGATCTCGATCCGCGGCTGCCCAAGTCGATCCGGACCGACCGGAAGCTCCTGCAGCAGGTCCTGCGCAACCTCCTGTCCAACGCCTTCAAGTTCACCGAGGAGGGCAAGGTGTCCCTGGCCATGCAGGCGCTTGCCACGGTGCCCGGTCCGGACGGCGCGAGGGGCGAGGTCTCCGAGCCGGCCGTGGCGTTCGTGGTGCGCGACACGGGGATCGGCATCCCGGCCGACAAGCAGGAGATCATCTTCGAGGCCTTCCAGCAGGTGGACGGCACGACCAGCCGGAAGTACGGCGGGACGGGCCTGGGGCTGTCGATCAGCCGGGAGATCACCCGCCTCCTGGGCGGCCGGATCACGGTGGAGAGCGCGCCGGGCTCAGGCAGCGCGTTCACGCTCGAGCTGCCGCTGGCCCTCCGCTCGCCGGCCTGGAGGGCGAGGGGCCAGGAGCCGCCCGGGCCCGGCCCGGTCCGGCTGAAGCCGGCCGGGGTCGAGGCGCCGCTCGAAGGCCAGGAGCAGGAGCCACGCGTCGGCGACGACCGTGAGAGCCTCGCCCCCGGCGAGAGGGCGCTGCTCATCGTCGCAGAAGAGAGCGCGCTGGCCGAGGGCCTCGTCGGCCTGGCGCGCGCCCAGGGGCTCAAGGCGGTCGTCGCTTCGAGCGCCGCGAAGGTCGTCACCCTGGCGCGGGACATCCGGCCGCTGGCGATCGTCGTCGACTTCGACCTGCCGAACCGGGATGGGTGGATCGCCCTCGACCGCCTGGAGCACGATCCCGCGACCTGCCACATCCCGGCGGTGGTCCTGGCCAGGGAGGATGCCTGGCCGCGCGACCCGACGCCGGGCACCGTCGCCCGCCTGCCGCGCTCCGCGTCGGGCGAACGGCTCGAGGCGGCGCTGGCGAAGGTCCGGCGGCTCGCCGAGAGCCGCACCCGGCGCGTCCTGGTGGTCGATGGCGACGCGCAGCGTCGCGCGGAGATCGCCGACCTCGTCGGGAGCCAGGCGACCCAGGTCCTGGCGGTCGCCCGAGGCGGGGAGGCTCTCGGAGCCATGGCGAGCCAGGAGTACGACTGCCTGCTGCTGGGCCGGAACCTTCCCGACATGGAAGGGGTCGACCTGCTCGATCGGATCCTGACCGGGGACGGGCGCGACGCCATGCCGATCATCGTCTACGAGCCGCAGGACATCGAGGACGAGAAGGCGACGCTCGCGCAGCTCGGCCGGCGAGGCCCCGTGCGGCGGGCCCCGACGCGCGAGCGGCTGCTGTACGACACGGTCAGGTGCCTCCACCTGGCGGAGGCCGATCTCCCCAAGGCCCGCAGGCAGACGGTCGAGCAGGTGCGTCGCGAAGAGAGCGGCCTCGCGGACCGGCAGATCCTGATCGTCGACGACGACGTGCGCAACATCTTCGCCCTGACGGCGATGCTCGAGCGCCACCGCGTGCGGGTGCTGCACGCGGAGAACGGCAGGGACGGGATCGAGCTGCTCCGCGGCACGCCCGGGATCGACCTGGTGCTGATGGACGTCATGATGCCCGAGATGGACGGCTACGAGACGATCCGCGAGATCAGGCGCAGGGACGAGTTCAAGGTTCTCCCGATCATCACGCTGACGGCCAAGGCCATGAAGGGGGATCGCGAGAAGTGTATCGAGGCGGGCGCTTCGGACTACGTCGCCAAGCCGGTCGATCCGGACCACCTGCTGTCGGTGCTGCGGGCCTGGCTGCACGGTTCGTGAGGCGCGACGCCGTGGACCCGATGCCGGCCGACGAGAACGGCCTCTCCTGCCCGCGATCCGCGGGGCCCGCCGTGGATCCCGTGCGCGCGCTCGCCCTCCCGACCGAGAAGGTCAGCATCCTCCTGGTCGACGACGAGCCGGCGAACCTCGATGCCCTCGAAGCCATCCTCGGGGACCTCGACGAGAGCCTCGTCAGGGCGGACTCGGGGCGGGAAGCGCTGCGCCGCCTTCTGAAGCAGGACTTCGCGGTCATCCTGATGGACGTACGCATGCCCGGGATGGACGGCTTCGAGACCGCCGTGCTCATCCGCGAACGCCAGCGCTCGACCTACACGCCGATCATCTTCCTGACCGCCGCGTTCGCGGACGAGACGCACGCCGCGCGGGGCTACTCCCTCGGAGGCGTGGATTACATCGTGAAGCCGTTCGAGCCGGACATTCTGCGCTCCAAGGTCGCGGTGTTCGTCGAGCTGGCGCGCAAGACGGAGATCGTGCGGCGCCAGAGCGAGCTTCTGCGCTCGGTCGAGAAGCGGGAGCACGAGAAGGAGCTGGTGGGCACTCGGGCCGCGTTCCTGGCCGACCTGGAGCGCAAGAACGAGGAGCTCGAGCGGAACCAGCGGATCCTGGAGGAGAAGGTCCGCGAGCTGGCACGGGCGAACGAGGACCTTGAGCAGTTCGCGTACGTCGCCTCGCACGACCTGCAGGAGCCGCTGCGCATGGTGTCGTCCTACATGCAGCTCCTGTCGCGCCGCATGCAGGGCCGGCTCGACAAGGACGCGGAGGAGTTCATCGAGTTCGCCCGCGACGGCGCCGCGCGCATGCGCGGCCTGATCGAGGGCCTCCTGGACTATTCCCGGGCCGGCACGCGCGCCCGCGAGCTCGAGCAGGTCGACTGCGAGACCGTGCTCGAGCAGGTGATGATCGATCTGAGCGCGGCCCTGCAGGAGAGCGGCGCCGAGGTCACGCGGGACCGCCTGCCGACCGTGCCCGGGAACGCGATCCAGATCGCCACCCTGTTCCAGAACCTGATCGGCAACGCCGTCAAGTTCCGCGGCGCCGAGCGGCCAAGGGTCCACGTCGGCGTCGAGGCCAAGGACACGGAGTGGCTGCTCATGGTCAGGGACAACGGCATCGGCATCGAGCCCAGGCACCTCGAGCGCATCTTCGTCATCTTCCAGCGCCTGCACACGCGCGATCAGTACCCCGGCACCGGCATCGGGCTGGCCATCTGCAAGAAGATCGTCGAGCGGCACGGCGGCCGGATCTGGGCGGAGTCGTCTCCCGGCCGGGGGACGACCTTCAAGTTCACCCTGCCGAGGCAAGGCGAGTCGCCCGGGCCGGAGCAGGCCGCCGGTGCGGCGGCGAGCTGACCGCGGGGACAGGCTCCTGGCTTCTAGGGACAGCCGTTGCTGGTCACGTGCTTCGTGAGGCCGGGACAGACGAGGCCCGCTCCGGCGTAGGAGAGCTCGGCCCCGGAAGGGCCGCGGGACCAGCTGCCGTCCGTCGCGAGGCCGTCGGTGGCGGCGACTAGGAGCCAGACGTCGTCGGGCAGGCTCAGCGTCACCGAGCCGGTCGGCGGGAGGTTGCAGGCGGCCCCCGTGAACTTCGTGCCGTCGCCGAGGTTCCCCCAGTAGAGGTTGACCGCCACGGCCGGACATTCCAGGGGGTCCCAGGTCACCGTCGTCCGGGCCCCGGCCCGGAAGACCTGCAGGGGGACGCCTGGGACCGGGCCGCCGTCCGGAACGGGCGGCGGGCCGGGCGGCGAGGTCGTGCAGGCCCCCGGCGTCATGACGCCCTTCACCTCGACGTCGTCGATCAGGTAATCGCCCGACAGGTGGAAGCGGATCCGCACGTCCCCGCCGCCCCAGTTGGCGAGCGAGGCGCTGTAGGTCGCGTAGGTCGCGGCGCTGCCGCTGAAGTAGGTCGTGGAGTTCGCGGTCGTCGGGCAGTCGTTGAGCGGGAACTCGACCTGGGCCGGATAGTCCGGGGTAAGCGGCAGGCGGGTCCAGCTCGAGAACGATGGTCCGGCCGCGATCTCGGCCTGGCCGAGCGACCCCTCCGCCCCGAAGAATCCGAACGGGTCGTATTCCAGCGTGTGGCGGGTGGCGAAGGTCAGGAGCGGCCCGGCGCCCGGATCGACCAGGGTGAGGACCGGGCCGGTCAGGTCGGCGCACACCCCTTCCGCGCTGGCGGCGGCGTACACCCTTGGCCCAAGGCGGCCGCCGGTCGGGGCGTTGGTCCAGGGCGGCCCCGGCTCGAAGAGAGCGGCGCCCGTGTCGCCCGCATCGTCCTTCCAGGTGCCGGGCGCGCGGGGTCCGGCGGGCACGGCGCCCAGGCGGACGAGGTTGGCGTCCTCGTTGCCTCCCCGGCACGGACCACCGTGCCCGGTCGTGGCGTCCTCCGATCGGACGATGTAGTGGTACGTCGCGCCGCTCGACAGGCCGGAGGTGTCGGTCCAGCCTGTGCCGAGGACGCAGCGCGCGATGCGGTTGCCGGAGCCCGGAAGGAAGGCGGGATCGGCGTCGCGGTAGATGTTGTAGCGCACGTCCGAGCCGCAGTAAGGGACCGCGGGGTCCCAGGACAGCGTGACCGCGCACTCGCTGGTCCCCGGGCTGGAGGCTCCCTTGAGGCCTCCGAAGCGGCTGGCGAGCGTGCAGTCGCCGGTCGGCACGACCGAGGCGCAGGGAGAGGGCGCGGACTCGCAGCGCGCCGCGGCGTCGGAGGTCGAGACGACGTAGTAGCTGTAAGGAGTGCCTCCCGACAGGCCGCTGTCGAGGAAGGGGGAGGCCGTCACGCCGGTGGCCACGGGGACCCAGGCACCGCCCGGGCAGGATCCGAGGCTGCGATACACGTTGTAGGCGGCGGCGCCGGCGACCGCGTCCCAGGACACCGACACCTGGTGCTCCGACGGGGTCGCGAGGACCGGCTGCCCCGGGGCGGCCGCAGCCGGGCAGTCGGTGAGCGCGCCGCGCACCACGAGCGCGAACGGCTGCGTCGCCCACGGCACGTCCACTCCGACGACGCGCACGACCCATCGCCCGGGCGCGGGCGCGTCGAAGACCAGGCGCTCCTCCACGTTCACGCTGTCGTGCGGATCCGCCGGGTTGCTGGTCCGGGTCGGCGCGCCGGTGGCGGGGTCGAGGGTCTGGAACCAGACGGTTCCGGAGGGATCGGTCACCTCCAGCTTCAGCTCGTTGACGCGCGCGCTCGCGGCGTTGAGGGCCGCCGGATAGTCGGTCCAGGCGAGCGTCGCCCGGAACGGCGTGCCCGCCGCCACGTCGTAGGCGTGGGTCACGACGCTGCCGCTGGTGAGCCCCTGCCGGTGGTCGTCCACGCGCAGGGCGAACGCGCCTGAGGCGAACGCCAGCGTGCCGTTCAGCAGCGCCCGCCCGTAGCCGCTGACGAAATCGGGCGAGGGGGCCGAGGCCCCGAGCGCCACGGCGCCGTCGATCAGGGTCGCCTTGACGAGCGCCGCCGTGGGCGGGAAGCCGCGCGCCGGGTCGCGCGCTCCCGCGGCGTAGTACCCGGCGGCGTAGTACTCGCGCACCAGGGCCGCGAGCCCGGCCACGGTCGGGGCGGCCATCGAGGTGCCGTCGAGGGCGCAGGTGCCGCAGTTGTTGCTGGTCGGGTCGGCGTCCGAGGCGGCCGAGACGGTCGCCTCTCCCTGCGCCGCCAGGGTCGGCTTGAGCCGGCCGTCGAAGACCGGGCCGGGGCTCGTGAACGACGAGGGCGTCCCGGCGGCGGCCCCGTGGCCGACCGAGCCGACCGCGAGCGGGCTCTTGGCGATCGCGGGCGTGCCCACCGCCAGGGGTGGCGCGCAGAATTCCCGGGCGTTTCCGGCGGCGAGGACGAGCAGGAGGTCCGGGTAGGTCCACATCGCGAGGTCGGCGTCGCGCGCGAAAGAATCGTACGGCATGGTGCATCCCGGGATGCAGTTGCCGAGCTGGTCGTAGCAGACCCCGCCCCAGGAGTCGGAATGGATGCGGGCGCCGCTCCGGTAGGCCACGTCGGCCAGGTTCCAGAGCGTGCCCCCCCGGTCGTTCAGGTACTCGAAGCCGTCCCCCATCTCCTCGATGACCAGCTTCGCGCCGGGGGCCTGGCCGTCGCCGCCGTTGCGGCCCGGGGTCGAGAAGGAGGCGCAGTCGGCGTAGCCCGGGGCGTCGCCGGCGATCGATCCCGAGGTGTGCGTGCCGTGGCCGCTCGCGCCGGTGATGAGGGCGGGACAGGTGTCGTCGTCGCCGGTCGGCGTCCCCGACCAGTTGTAGTAGAGGATGTCCTTGCGCCGGCCCTGGGCGGGCGTCGCCGCCGGGCAGGGGGCGAAGGCGCAGGCGGCGAAGGGGGGCGGACCGTTCACCGTGTCCCGGAAGTAGCACAGGTCGTAATCCTGCCCCGTGTCGGCGATCCCCACGATCTGCCCGCAGCCGAAGAGGCCGCGATCGAAGATCGGCGTCTGCTGGGGCGACGGGCCGATGAATGACTGGTGGACCCACACCGCGTCCTGGTTCAAGGGCCGCAGCCGGCGCACCGGCTCGACCGCCTCGACCTCCGGGAGCGCGACGAGGCGCGACAGGACGGAGCGCAGCCGGGCGGCCGGCACCGTCGCGGTCACGCGCCAGGCGCCGTCCTTGCCCGACGGGGCCGGAAGAGTCGCCAGGCCGCGCAGTGTCTCGAGCGTCCTCCCGGGCGGCTCGCCCTCGGCGAGGATCACCCGCAGATCGGTGTCGCCGGCCGGCCCGGAGGCCAGGCGGACGAGCTGCGGCTCGATCTTGAGCTGGCGCGGCAGATCGCCGACCCAGGCGAGGAACGGCAGCGACCTGATCGTTGCCTCGGCCCGCGGCGGCAGCCTGAGCCGGTAGGCGTGCACCGGGAGGTAGTCGAGGACCTCCGCGCCCGCGGCCTCGAGCCGCCGCCGCTCTTCGGGCGACAGCGGTCCCCGCGCCACGGCCACCAGGTACCTGGATCCCCGCGCGCTGGTCTCGAGCGGCGCGACCGCGGCGGCCTGGTACCAGCCGGGGGCCGATGCGTCGGCCCGCGGGGGCTCTCCTTCCGAGAGCCGGACCGTCCCCCCCGCGAGGCGCACCTCCAGGGAAGGCGCGCCATCGGGCGAAGCGAATGCGAGGGCGCAGGTCAGGAGCAGGACAGGCAGCGCGGCCCGGACCGCACCCGCCGCCCGCGCCCCGATGGGCCGATGAGGCTTCATGGCCCGCCTATTCTAGTCGAGGGCCCCCTCCGGCTCGCCCGCCGCGCGCTGGCGTCGACGCGGCGGTGAGTATATACTGGTATATACCATGCTGCTCCTTCGGGTCGCCAAGGCGCTCGACCAGGCGCGCGTGCCGTACGCGCTGGTCGGCGGCTACGCCGTCGCGCTGCACGGCGCCGTCCGGGGGACGGTCGATGTGGACCTGGCGATCCGGATGAAGGAGGGTGATTTCCTGCGGACGGAGCGCGCGCTGACCGGCCTCGGTCTCCAGTCCAGGCTGCCCGTCACGGCGGCGGAGGTGTTCCGCTACCGGGAGGAGTACGTCCGGAACCGGAGCCTGACGGCCTGGTCGTTCGTCAACCCGGCGCGCCTCTCGGAGATCGTGGACGTCATGCTCACGGAGGACCTGGCGAAGATGGCGGTGAAGAGGATCCGGGTCAGGGGGCAGGCGATCCGCCTGGCCTCCATCGACGACCTGGTCCGAATGAAGCGGGCGAGCGGCGGGCCGCAGGACCTGGAAGACGTGGAGGCGCTGAGGAGACTCCGATGAAGGGAGTGCCGGGCAGGCCGGTGCAGTACTTCTCGGACGACTACCTGGCCCGGTGCAGGGAGATGTCGCCGGACGAGGTGCTCGACTTCCTGGAGAACTTCCGTCTGCTCCACGGCGGGGAACGCCCGGCGAGCAGGTTGATCAGCCTGAAGGTGCCGCAGCCGCTCCTCGATGCGTTCAAGCGTCGGTGCGCCCTCGAGGGGGTGCGCTATCAGACGCAGATCAAGAGCCTCATGAGCGACTGGATCCGGGGCGCGGCGAACCGCCGGCGGCCCGGGCGGGCGGCCGGCTGATCATCTCATCCGCCGACGGCGAAGACGATCTCCTTCCCCTTGAACAGGTCCGGATCGAGGATGGTGACCTTCGCGATCCCCGAGTCCTTGGAGGTCTCCACGGTGAAGTCGCGCCCCTCCTGGTAGATGGGCGGGAGCAGGCGGACCCTGTCGATGCGCGCCAGGCCGAAGGCGTCGGGCGTGAAGGTGATGGTGGTCTTCTCCCGCAGGTCGAGCGCCGTGTCGAAGCGGACCGGCTTCATGTCATGCAGCCGCTTGCGGACGGGCGTCACCACGCCCTGCGTCTTGAGCTCGCGCACGTTGGCCGCGTGGTAGAAGAGGCTGTTCTGCTGGAACGCGAGGTCGTGCGACAGGCGATCGACGCTCGCCTGCAGGTCGGCCTTGTTCTGGCGCAGCCCGGCGACGTCGGCTTCGAGCCGCGATTTCACCTGCTGGAGGTCGTTCACGGCGGCCTGGGCCGCGTCACGCGCCGTGGCCGCCTCGTCCCGGGCCGTGAGCGCCTGGTCCCGCTCGGTGATCAGCTTGCGCTGCAAGGCGCGGCGGACCGCCAGCGGGCTCTGCCCCGCCTCCCCCTGCGTGACGTAGGTCCGGAAGGTGTCGCGACCCTGGTCGTAGAAGAACCAGACCTTGTTGCCGGGGACCAGCTCGTCGGACAGGTCGACCTGCTTGAGCAGGCCCTTCGCCTTGTCCGCGTCGAGGTGGGCGTCGTTGGTGAGGTAGTTCAGCGCCAGGTCATGATGGCGGTCCCCCTTCCTGGCGACCGCGAACTGGTCGGGCAGCGACTGCTCCAGGCGCATGACCTTCTCCTGCAGCTGCTGCAGCGTGTTCCGATCGGCGACGATCTTCTCGAGCAGCGACTTGTAGGAGACGTCCTTTTCCTGCGCGATCATCTGGTCCAGCACGTCGCGCTGCTCGTCGGTGAAGCCCTGGCCGAAGATCTCGCCGAACTGGATGGTGCGCTCTCCAGGCTTGCGCGAGGCGTTGAACTCCTGGATGCGCTTCATCGTGTCGTCGGTCGCCTGGTCGATGCGCTCCTGGTGCTCCTTCAGCTCCGCGAGGAGCTCCTCGGGCGTCGCCGGGGTCCCCTTCGAGAATCCCAGCCCGCCGGCCTTCCCGCCGCACGCGACCGGCCCCAGCGCGACCAGACCCGCCAGGCCGGCCAGGATGGCCAGCATCGCCGCGGCGCGCGGGAGCCTCCCGCCGGCCGCCGCCGGCCGTCCCCCCTCATGGACACTGCTCTTCCGTGTGGACATCATGACTCCTCCTTCCGGGTGCGAACTTCGGCTCGGAACGTGATCACCCCGACCTTAGCAGAATTCATGCCGCCCGCCCAACTTCCCCGTTGACGCCCTCCGTTCCAGGTCGTACAAGGTGGGTCCATGCGACATCCGACGATGGAGCCGGCCGCGCTGGCGCGGCTGCGGGCCGGGCGGCTCGCCCGGCTGCAGGCCGCCATGCGCGCCCGCGGCGTCGAAGCCTGCCTCCTGTTCAACGAGCCGAACATCCGCTACGCGACCGGCGCCTCGGCGATGCCGATCTGGAGCAACACCACCTTCGTCCGCTGCGCCCTGGTCCCGGCGGAGGGGCGGCCGATCCTGTTCGAGCATCCGAACTCGATGCACCTGTTCCGGGGGATCGAGGCCGAGGTACGGCCGATGCACGCCTGGGAGTTCTACGACGACACGGCGGCTCATGCGACGATCTTCGCGCGGGAGATGGTGGCCGCGCTGCGCGAGCGCGGCGTCATCGGAAGCCGCCTGGCCGTCGACCGGCTGGGGACACCGGGGTTCCTGGCGCTGCAGCGGCTGGGGATGGCGATCGACGACTCGGCGCCGGTCACGACCGAGGCGCGCGCCATCAAGACACCCGAGGAGGTCGCCCTGTTCGATCTGAACGGCGGGATCCTGATGGAGATGCTAGGCAATTTCGAGCAGGCGATCGCCCCGGGCATCCGCGAGCGCGACCTTCTGGCAGGGCTGGCCGGCACCTTGCTGCGGAACGGGGGCGAGCACCTCGCCACCAGCACCGTCTGCTCCGGCCCGAACACGAACCCCTGGCGGGCCGAGACGACGGCCCGGGTGCTGGAGCGCGGCGACCTGGTCTACGTCGATACCGACGCGGTCGGCGTCGAGGGGTGCTTCTTCTGCGTGTCGCGCACCTTCCTGTGCGGCGACGCCCCCGCCACCCCCGCGCAGCGCGAGGCGTACCGGGCGGCGCACGACTGGCTGCTCGCGCTGCGCGACCTGGTCCGGCCGGGCTCGACCTGCGCCGACATCACCGCGCGGGCGCCGCGGCTTCCCGCGAAGTTCATGCCCCAGCGCTACGAGGTCATGATCCACGGCGCCGGGCTCGAGGAAGAGAGCCCGAGCGTCGCCTACCCCGGCGACCCGCAGCCGAACGGCGATTGCGTGCTCGCCGAGAACATGGTCCTGGTCGTCGAGCTCTACTGCGGCGAGCCCGGAGGGCGCGACGGGGTCAAGCTCGGCGACCAGGCGGTCGTCACCTCCCAGGGCACCAGGCTCCTGGTGCCCTACCCTTACTGCGGGGCCCTTCTCTAGCCCTTCCCCTACAGCGAGTTGAGGAAGGTGATCAGGGCGTTCTTGTCCACGGCGCTCAGGTTCCTGTAGTTGAAGATGACCAGGGCCGCCTCGCCCGCGTGGCGCAGGATCGCCTCGTTGCGGCTGAGGCTCTCCCCGTCGTGCATCAGGCGATCCCGGGTACGCATGCCCCACAGGGGGGCCGTGCGGACCTTGTTGCGCGTGGACTGCCCGCCGTTCTGGACGATCCCGTCGCCGGTCCCGACGTTGTGGAGCAGGAAATCGCCGAACGGGTGGATCGCCTTGCCGCCGAGGGCGGCAGGCACGGTGAAGGCGCCCTGGTTGATGACGGTGCCGGCGGGAGCCGTGACGATGGTCCTCACGTGGCAGACGTCGCAGCCGATGAGGGTGAACAGCTGGTCGCCGCGCTGGGCGTCGGGGGTCGCGGCGAGGGCCTCGTCCCTGGGCGGCGCCTTGGTTGCGCGCATGAAGCGGGCGAAGGCCTCCACGTCCTGGCCATCGTTATCGGGGTCGAGCACCTTGTCGAAGGCGTCCACCGGGCGACCGTTGGAGGTGTTCTCGTTGGGCTGCAAGGGGCTGGTGATGCCCATCTCGTTGAGATAGGCGTCGGCGGCGAAGGAGAGCAGGCTGGCGTGCTGGTTCTTCCAGCCGAAGCGTCCGCCGCGGACTAGGTTGCCGGCCTCGAGGACCGGCACCTGGATGAACTGCCCGCGCATCCCCAGGGGCTGGCGTGAGGAGATGGCGAACAGCGTGTTGCTGTCGATGCACTCGACGAACCCGTCACCCAGGGTATTGAGCGACGTCCGGAAGGTCCGGACCTCGTTGCCGCCGAGCAGGCGCGGTCGTTGATCAGCGACCCGCCCGGGTGGTTGATGAAGAGAAGCCCGTCGAAGTGGCCGGCGCGCAGCTCGGTGACCTGGCTGATGGCTCCGGTCACGGGGTTCTGGTGGCACTCGGCGCAGGCCTGCGCGTTGTAGACCGGCCCGAGGCCGTCGTCGATCGTCTCGCGTTCCTCGAAAATGGTCCTGTCCGAATCGAACTGCGTCTGGTTGACGAACCCGTTGGTCTGGTCGTCGAAGCCCGTGGGGGCCTCGGCGGGCCCGGACTGCGTGAAGGCGATGCTCACCGCGAGAGCGGCCGCGAACACGGAGAGAGCAGAGCGGTAGCGCATGGTGGTTCCTCCTCCCTGCACCCCGGCTGTCTGCGGCGCGGTGTCGGCGCGCCTTCAAGCGGAGCGTCCTGCCTGGCGATGTCGGGGTGTACTGAAAATATCGGTCCGGGAGAGAGAGGCGCAAGCCCGGAGCGGGCGTCTGACGAATTTGTAACGCCGGCCGCGTCCGGTCACGCCGCAACGGCGCGCGGCGTCCTCGGTGCGGTTGACTCATCCCCGCTGCGACCTAAATTGGGTACCTGGGCGAGTGCATGCGGAGGCCTCCGGGCCGCTGCCACCGCCCGGGTCTTCGAGTCAACCGCTGGTCGTCTCGGGGTCGCACCGGTGCCCAAGCGACGGACCGATCGCAATCGAAGGCAGACCGTCCGGGCGCGCTGGCGGCTCCTGCCGCGGTTCTTCGGCCGGCGCCTGGCCATGGCGCTCGTGGCCACGGCCGCCGGAGCCGGCGCCCTGTCCCGCGGCCAGGAAGTCCCCCCCGATCTCACCACCATCGGCCTCGAGGCCGTGATGAACATGGAGGTGACCTCGGTCTCGAAGACGCCGGAGAAGCTGATGAACGCCAGCGCGGCCGTCTACGTCCTCACCTCCGAGGACATCAGGCGGTCCGGCGCCACGACCCTCCCCGACCTCCTGCGCCTGGTCCCCGGCGTGCAGGTCGCCCGCGTCAACGCGGGCACCTGGGCGGTCGGAGTGCGGGGGTTCACCAGCACGCTGTCCCGGTCGCTGCTCGTCCTCATCGACGGGCGGAGCGTCTATTCCCCGCTGTTCGCCGGCGTCTACTGGGACGCGCAGGACGTCGTCCT
>QHXZ01000030.1 GCA_003223165.1 Acidobacteriota bacterium | reverse complement strand
GTAGGCGGCGATGGCGTCGCTGCGCAGGGAGGCCAGGTCGGCGGTCTCGTCGCCGGCCGGGCCCTCGGGGCGCACCTCTTCCTTCGGCGCGATCTTGGGCGCAGTCTTCGGCGCGGCCTTGGGGGGCGCCGGTTTCTTCGGCGGCTTCGGGGCCGCCGCCAGGGCCCCAGGCGGCACCGCGGCGAGGACCAGGAGGAGCAGCGCCGCGATCCGGATCATCCCTCGCCCCGCCATCGTCTAGGTCCTCCCCTCGGCCAGCCGCCGCAGCGCGGCGAGGGCGCGCTCGGCCTCGCCCACCTTGCTGCGTTCGGCGCCCTTCGCCTGCTCGGTGGAGACGTACAGGGCCACCAGCCCGTCGCCGGTCGGCACCACCACGTGCAGCGTGCCGTCGCGGTAGCGGATGGCGACTTCGCCCGCGCTGACCTGCGCGCTCTGGACCGTGTCGCCGTCCGCGCCCCTCCAGGCGCCGCGGAAGCCGATGCGCCTGTACGCCTCGCTCAGCATCGGGACCAGGAGGTTGTAGCGGGCCCCGTCGCTGGTCCGCTGTCCCAGGCGCGCCGCCTCGACCAGGGTGGCGCCGTACTTGCGGCCGAGGAACGATCCCAGGCCGGTGTCCGCGATCGGGGCTTCGGTCTCGAGGCCGCGCGCGTCGCCTCCCGGGCCGCCGCCGCGGCGGCCGCCGCCACCGCCCGGCGAGGCCTCGGCGCCCGGCAGCGCGGGGAGCCCGTCTCCGCGCCCGGCGATCCCGCCGCCCGGGCCCTGCGGCCGGGCCTTCCCCGGCACGAGGAAGACGAGGTCGGGTTCCTCGCTCCCGGACGACAGGGTGGTCCCGGCGGCGAGCCGCCCGAGCGCCGGCAGCGCCGGGCGCGGGCGCGGCGGCGCCGAGTCGCGCAGCGTGATCGCGGGGCCGGGGTCGGCGCCGCTCCGGGGCAGATCGAGAGCCTCGGCCTTGAGCGGCGGTGGCTCGGGCCGCGGCCTCTCGATCGGCGTCAGGCGCAGGGCGGGGAGGGCGGCTGCCGGCGGAGGGAGCGGTCGCGCTCTCGGGGGAGGTGGCTGGGGCAGATCGCGCGTCTCGCGCAGCGGCACCAGGCGCGGCGCGGGCGGCGCCGCGGCCAGGAAGCGGATCAGGATCGGCGGTTCGGGAACCGGCTCGACGGTGAGCAGCGAGAGCAGGACGAGGCCGCCGGCCGCCGCCGTGTGCAGGAGGATCGACACGCCGATCGTCGTCCCCAGCCGCCGCGGCCGCAGGGTCCCGCCGGCTCCGGTGGCGAGGATCGCCGACGCGAAGGCGGGGGCGCTGGCGCTGCGCGCCCCGTTCACGACGGCCCCTTCGCGCCGCCGGCGTCGCCGGGGGGCGCCGCGCCGCGCGCGCCCCGCGGCAGGCGCACGACCAGCACCTCGATCAGATCGCCCTCGCGGGCCGGGTTCCTGAACCGTGGCCGGATGCGGATCAGGTTGGCGCCGAGGGAGGCCAGGCGGTACCCCGGCAGCTCGAAGTGGATGGACTGCGTCGTGTCGCGCGGCCCCGCCGAGCCGCCCTCGGGCAGGAGGGCGCTGACCTCCGCGCTGGTCGCCGGACGCAGGATCGCGTCCCGGCCGCCGATCTCCACCCGCGGCACCGGCTCCTCGGACAGGATCACGCCGCGCACGGTGAGCGTCTCCTCGGAGGTGCGATCGGGGAGCGGCTGCAGGAGGATCGTCGGCCGCAGCCGGTCCTTCTGCAGCAGGACTTCGAGGGCGCGCAAGGCATCGGGCGGCACGTTCCCTTCGTTCTTGGCGATGCCGAGGTGCAGGAAGGCCTCGCGGTAGTTGCCCAGGCGGTGGTACGACTCGGCCAGGTGCAGATGGGGCGAGTAATCCACCAGCCGGTCGGCGACCACGGCCTGGACCTCGGAGCGGTCCTTGATGGTCAGCGCGCGCTCGAGCATGTCCACGGAAGCGCGCCATTGCTGCGCGTCGGCCAGGAAGAGGGCCATCTGGTAGTAGAGGAACCAGGGGGGAATCGCCCCGGGCGCGGCGGTGGAAACGGCGGGTCCGGCGGGACGCGGCCAGGAGACCGACGGGCGCGGCACGGGCAGCGGAATGGGCGGGCCCGCCGCCCTGGCGGGCGTTCCTTGCACGGCGCGCACCGCGAAGCCGACCGGGTCCTCGGGCCGCGCGTCGAGGATGGTCGGATCGGCGGCCAGGGCCTGGCCGAGCTCCGCAAGCCCGCCGTCGAGGTCGCCCGACGCCGCCAGGATCGCGCCGAGCTGATAGTGCGACAGGGCGTTCGACGCGTCGAGGCGGATGGCTTCGCGCAGGGCGGCCGTCGCCGCGCCGAGATCGCCGCGCACCGCGGCGACGATCCCGAGGGCGTAGCGCGCCTCGACGAACAGACGGTCGGCGGCGGCCGCCGCCTTCAGATCGTCCTCGGCGGCGCGGTTCTCGCCGAACACGAAGTGCATCACGCCCAGGGCATAGCGGGCCTCCGGGGATCCCCCCGAGAGATCGAGCGCCTCCCGGAGGGCGCCGGCGGCCCCCTTGCGATCGTGTTCCCCGAGCGCGGCCAGACCCAGCCCGAGGTGGGCGGGGGCCAGACGCGGGTCGATCGCGAGCGCTTCGCGGAAGCGCGCGGCGGCGCGCGGGTAGTTCGCGTCCCAGATCGCCGCGATCCCCGCCTGCAGCAGCTCCATGGTCGAGCGCTGGCCCGCGGCGGGCGGGCCGGCGGCGAGATCGCGGGCCGGGCCCGCGCAGAGTACGAGAGCGGCGCACCACGCCGCCAGGGCGAGGTGCGATCGACGGCGGGACAAGCGAGGTGTCATCGGCGGCATCGGTCCCCGACGATCGGACGAGCGGGTCGCGCAGGACGCTATTGTGGTGCCATCCCGCCCCGAAGTCCAGCCGACCTCCGGAGGATGGCGCTGCATCCGAGTCTCAGATCCTCTCCAGCCTGGCGTAGCGCGGCAGGAACTTCTTCGAGCCGTAGATCGAGAAGGACACGGTGAGCTTGAGCTTGTCGCCGCTTCCTTCCACGCCGATGACCGTGCCGACCCCGTACTCGGGATGGTGCACCTTGCACCCCAGCGTGTAGGGCCCGGCGGCCGGCGGCGCGTCGTCGGGGAGATCGGCGGCGATCGCCTCCACGCGCCGGCCGAGTCCGGAGGCGGGGCCCCGGCCGCCGCGAGCGGCAAGGGCCTCGGCGGCGACGCGCAACCGCGCCCCGTACGGATCGTCGCCGATCGCCTCGCGCACCAGGTGCGCGGGCACCTCGTGCAGGAAGCGCGAAGGCTCGGCGGAGCGCGGCTCGCCGAACAGGCGCCGCGCCAGCGCGCGGCTGAGGATCAGCCGCTCGCGCGCGCGCGTCATGCCGACGTAGAACAGGCGACGCTCCTCCTCGATATCGTCGTGCTCCTCGCCCGAGCGCGCGTGCGGGAAGAGGTCCTCCTCGAGCCCGGTGATGAAGACCACCGGGAACTCCAGTCCCTTGGCGGCGTGCAGGGTCATCAGGCGCACTCCGGACGTCCCCTGCACGTTCTCGCTCTCGGACAGGAGCGCCGTGCGATCGAGAAACGCCTGCAGCCCTCCCTCGAGGCCGTCGAAGGCGGCGACCGCGTTCCCCAATTCCTGGAGGTTCTCGACGCGGGCCGTGGCGTCGCCGGGGGACGTCCTCTCGAGGTAGGCCTCGAAGCCGGTGCGCTCCACCACGGCGGCCAGCAGCCTGCCGGGGGGCAGCCCGGCCGCCTCGCGCCGCAGGTCGGCCATCAGGTCGAGGAAGCCCGCCAGCGCCTTGGAGGCGCGCCCGGCCACGAGACCCAGGTCGAGCGTCTTGCGCATCGCCGTCTCGAGCGTCGAGCCATCCTTGCGGGCCACGTCCTGCACCGTGTCGAGCGTGGCGCGGCCCAGGTCCCGCGGCGGCGTGTTCACGATGCGCCGCAGGCTGACCTCGTCCCGCGGGTTCACGATGGCCCGCAGGTAGGCGACCAGGTCCTTGATCTCCCGGCGGTCGTAGAAGCGCGTGCCGCCGACCACGATGTACGGCAGCCCGGCGCGCACCAGCGCCTCCTCGAGCGAGCGCGATTGGGCGTTGGTGCGGTACAGCACGGCGATGGCGTCCAGCTCGCGGTCGCGCCGGCGCAGGTCCTGGACCCGCCGCACCACGAGGTCGGCCTCGTGCCGGTCGTCGATGGCGGTCAGCACCTCGATCGGATCCCCCGCGGGGGCGTCGCACCAGAGATCCTTGTCGATCCGGCCGCGATTGCGGCGCACCACCGCGGAGGCCGCTTCGCGGATGTTCCCGGTCGAGCGGTAGTTCTGCTCCAGCTTGATGGTGCGCGTCCCCGGGAAGTCCCTCTCGAAGGAGAGGATGTTGCGGATGTCGGCGAACCGGAAGCGGTAGATCGACTGGTCCGGGTCGCCGACCGCGCAGATGTTGCCGTGCACCGCGGCCAGGGCCCGGATCAGACGGTACTGCGGCGGGTTGGTGTCCTGGTACTCGTCCACCATCAGGTAGCGCACCCGCGCCGCCACCTCGCGCGCCAGATCGGGATGCCCGTCGAAGAGCGCCAGGACCTGGCCGATCAGGTCGTCGAAGTCCATGGCGTTGCAGGCCTTCAGCCGATCCTGGTAAAGCGCGTAGACCTTCGCCGCCTGCTCGTCCTGGAAGCCCTCCTTGAGCGCCTCGAGGCCGGCCGCGTCGAGGCCGCGGTTCTTGGCGTCGCTGATGAGGCGCCGGAACAGGCGCGGCGGGAAGGAGCGGTCGTCGATCTGCAGCTCGGCGAGGCAGTCCTTGAGAAGCGCCGTCTGGTCGGCATCGTCGTAGACCACGAAGCCGTCCCTGTAGCCGACCCGCCCGGCGTGGCGGCGCAGCAGCCGCAGGCACCAGGAGTGGAAGGTCGAGACCTGCGCCCCGCCATGGTGCGCCCCGACCAGGGCGTCGACCCTCTCCTTCATCTCTCCCGCGGCCTTGTTGGTGAAGGTGACCGCCGCCACCTCCTGCGGCGGCGCCAGGCCCTGCTTCAGGATGAAGGCCAGGCGGTGCACGATGACGCGGGTCTTGCCCGAGCCGGCGCCGGCGACGATGAGGAGCGGCCCCTCCGTGTGCAGCACCGCCTCGCGCTGCGGCGGGTTGAGCGGATCGAGGAGCGGGTCCATGGGCGCGATTATCTCACAGGGGTCCGGCCCTTCCGTTGCGCGGCGGCGCCGGCGGAATTACCTTCTGCCGGGCGAAGACCCGCATCGGAGGGGAGGTGGCGCCATGGCATCCGGTTCACGAAACACGGGGGCGCTGCTGCTCGTCGGGGCTCTGCTCCTGATCAATCCGGGGCGCGGCGAGGCCGCCCCGGCCCGCAAGCCCGGCCCGGCGACCCGGCTGACCTTCCCCGGCAGGCCCTGGTCCCTCGTCCTGGACCTTCCCGGGTTCGCCCTGAAGCCGCAGGAGAAGACGCGGGACGGGATCATGATCGAGGGGGAGAACGCCCGGTCCCACCTGGTCGTCTCCATCTTCCTCGAGGACGCGGCGCGGACGGGAGACGCGATCGCCTGCCGCAAGTACTACTGGAAGAAGGTCCGCAAGACCCCGCTCACCATGGACGAGGTCGCGCTCTTCGAGCGGGACGGCATGGCGCTCGTGGAGTACCTCATCCCCGAGTTCCAGGGACTGCCCGTCCAACAGAAGAACGTGAACGCCTACCTGTCGCATGACGGCGTCTGGATCGACATCCACCTGTCGAAGGTGCTCGCCACCCGGAGCGACCAGGCGCTGTTCGACGCCGTGCTTCGGTCGGTGCGAATCGAAGGGGCGGGCGCTACTCGACCGTGACCGACTTGGCGAGGTTGCGCGGCTGATCGACGTCGCAGCCGCGCCGCAGGGCGATGTGGTAGGCGAGAAGCTGCAGGGGCACGACGGCCAGGATCGGCACCAGCAGGTCGGCGGTGCGGGGGACGGTCACCACGTGCTTGAAGCGCCGTGACGCCTCCTCGTTCCCCTCGTGCGTGATCAGGATCACCGCGCCGTCCCGCGCCTGGACCTCCTCGACGTTGGCCATCATCTTGTCATAGAGGGTGTCGCCGAAGACCAGCGCCACCACCGGCAGGTTGCGGTCGATGAGCGCGATCGGACCGTGCTTCATCTCGCCGGCGGGGTACCCCTCGGCGTGGATGTAGGAGATTTCCTTGAGCTTCAGCGCCCCCTCGAGGGCGATCGGGTAGTTCACCCCCCGGCCGAGGTAGAGGAAATCGGGGGCGCGGAAGAACTCCTTGGCGATCTCCTCGACCTGCGCGTCCTTGGCCAGCACCTGCTCGATCTGGGTCGGGACATGGAGCAGCCCCTTGATCTGCTCCTTCGATTCCTCGGGGGTGATCGTGCCCCGCAGCAGGGCCAGGCGCAGGGCGAAGAGGTGCAGCGCCACGATCTGGGCGGTGAACGCCTTCGTCGAGGCGACGCCGATCTCCGGCCCGGCGTGCGTGTAGATGACGCCCTGCGCCTCGCGCGTCACCATCGAGCCGACCACGTTGCAGACGGCGAGCGTCTTGATCCCCTTGCGGCGCGCCTCCCGCTGGGCCGCGATGGTGTCGGCCGTCTCCCCCGACTGGGTGATGACCATCACCAGGTGGTCCTTGTCCAGGATCGGATCGCGGTAGCGGAACTCCGAGCCGATGTCCACCTCGACCGGCACGCGGGCCAGCCGCTCGATCATGAACTTCCCCACCAGGGCGGCGTGCCAGGAGGTGCCGCAGGCCACCAGGTGAATCTTGCGGCAGTCGCGGAACTCCTGCTCGCCGATCTCCATCTCGTCGAGGAAGATGCGCCCGGTTTCCTCCGACACGCGCCCCAGGAGCGTGTCGCGGATGGCCCGCGGCTGCTCGTAGATCTCCTTGAGCATGAAGTGCTTGAACCCGGCCTTCTCCGCCATGATCGGGTCCCAGGTGATGCGCTGGACCTGCTTCTTGACCGCGCGGCCGTCCTGGTCGGTGATCACCACGCCGCCGTCGGTCACCACGGCCATCTCGCGGTCATCCAGGAAGAAGACGTCGCGGGTGTGGTGCAGGATGGCGGGGATGTCGGAGGCGACGAAGTACTCGTCCTTGCCGAGGCCGACGACCAGCGGCGGCCCGTTCCGCGCCGCCACGATCTTCTTCGGGTCGCGGGCCGAGACGGTGGCGAAGGCGTAGCTGCCGCGCAGCCGCGGCACCGCCTTGCGGACCGCCTCCTCCAGGGACACCCCGTCGGGCTTGCGGGCGTCCTCGATCAGGTGGGCGATGACCTCGGTGTCGGTCTCGGTCTTGAATTGATGCCCGCCGGCGGACAGCTCGCGCTTGAGCTCCTTGTAGTTCTCGATGATGCCGTTGTGCACCACGACCATGGAGCCGCTGCAGTCGCGGTGGGGATGGGCGTTCTCTTCGGTCGGGCGGCCGTGCGTGGCCCAGCGGGTGTGGCCGAGGCCGAAGCTGCCCTCGAGGTTCGTCAGGCGGAGGTTCTCCTCGAGGTCGCGGAGCTTGCCCGCGCTGCGCACGACCTGCATCGACGAGCCGTCGATCACGGCGATGCCGGCCGAGTCGTAGCCGCGGTACTCGAGCCGGCGCAGGCCGTCCAGGAGGACGGTGCTGACCTTCTTGTGGCCGATGTAGCCGACGATGCCGCACATGGTGGAGCCAATATAGGCCGGATCGACCGGCCAGGCCAAGCGCCCATCCGGCGGACGGTGCGCCTCCGGCACCGGCGCGCCGCGGCCGGCGGACTACTTCTTGCGGCGGGGCCCGGCCGCGGGCTCGGCGCCTTCCTTCTCTCTGGATCCAGGGCCGAAGCGCTTGGCCCAGCCCTCCTTGACGACCTGCCGCCCCCGCGAGATGGCCAGGGCATGGGCCGGCACGTCCTTCGTGATGGTGGATCCGGCGCCGATGAAGGCGCCGCGGCGGATCCGCACCGGCGCGACGAGCTGGGTGTCGCTGCCGATGAAGACCTCGTCCTCGATGACCGTGCGGTGCTTGGCCACGCCGTCGAAGTTGCAGGTGATGGTGCCGGCGCCGACGTTCACGTCCCTGCCGATCTCGGCGTCACCCAGGTAGCTCAGGTGGTTCGCCTTGCTGCCGCGGGACATCTTCGCCTTCTTGGTCTCCACGAAGTTCCCGACGCGCACCTCGTCGTCGAGCGACGTCTCGGGGCGGAGGTGGGCGAACGGCCCGATCCTGCAGCCGCGTCCGATGCGCGACGCGCTGATCACGCAGTAGGGGAGGATGATCGTCCCGTCCCCGACCTTGGAATCGACGAGGCGCGACCCCTGGCCGATGCGCACCTCGCGCCCGATCTCGGTGCGGCCCAGCAGGAGCACCGCCGGCTCGATCAGGGTGTCGGGCCCGACCGTCACGTCGGCGTCGATGCAGGTGGAGCCGGGATCCATGATCGACACGCCGGCCGTCATCAACGCCTCGGCCTTGCGGCGGAAGAGGGCGCGGGCGGCGGCCGCCAGCTCGCGGCGGTCGTTGACGCCGAGGACTTCCGTGGAGTCGGGGTGCCGGTAGGCGGCCACTTTGCGCCCGTCGCGCCGCAGGATCTCGACCAGGTCGGTCAGGTAGATCTCGCCCTGCGCGTTGTTGGACGTGGCGCGCTTGAGGGGGCGGCACAGGCTGTCGGCATCGACGCAGTAAATGCCGCAGTTGATCTCCTGGGTGGCGCGCTCCTCGGAAGTCGCATCGGCCTCCTCGACGATGCGCGACACGTCCCCGCTGTAGTTGCGGATGACCCTGCCGTACCCCTTCGGCTCGCTGATCACGGTGGTCAGCAGGCTGAGCGGCGCCCCCGAGGTGCGGTGGAACTCGACGAAGGCGCGCAGGGTCTCGGCCTTCAACGCCGGCAGGTCGCCGTTGAGGATCAGCACGTCGCCCCGGTACCCGGCGAGCTGGCGCTCGGCCGACAGGACCGCGTGCCCGGTCCCGAGCGGCTCCTTCTGGAAGGCGAAGGAGATCCGCTTGTCCGCGTCACCGACCGCCTGCCGCACCTCGTCGGCCTGCTGGCCGATCACCACGATGGTGCGCGCCATGCCCGCCGCCCTGGCGGACTCGACGACGTGCCGCACCATCGGTCTGCCCGCGACGTCGTGGACCAGCTTGGAGCTCTTGGAGACCATCCGCTTCCCCTGCCCGGCCGCCAGGATGAGGGCGCAGATTTCGCGCCTCTTACCGGCCAGCGCCAGGCGGCGCCCTCCTTCGGAGGCGATCGTGGGGATCGCGGCCACGGGACGCAGCGGATAGGGAGCCGGCGAGGAGGTCGCAGGCGGGCGCGCGGGGAGCGAGGGGGACCTCTTCGGCGCCTGGGCCTGGCCGATCGTTCCCGCCAGCGCGGGGCCACGCAGGCTCGGTCCGTTTCCCAGCCCGCCGGGCTGCGGGCCGGGGTTCGGGCCGCGCATCATCAGGGCCGGTGCGGGGGTGGAAACCACGGCGGCGGGCGCGGCGGTGGGAGCGGAGTGGGGCGCGTTGCCCGGAGAGTGAGCCGGCCTCCGGGCCGGAGCCGGCGCGCGGCGGGCCGTGGCAGGCCGCCGTCGGGAGGGTCTGGCGCGGCTCCTACGCAGGCGCGCCCGGGGTTTCTTCGGCCGCCTGCGTGTCTTGCCGCGGGCCTCGCCGCGTCTCCCGCTCGCTTGCCTGGTGCGCTTCGTGCTCACGGCCGTCGGTGGTCCAGGGGGCCTACGCCTCCTCCGGATGGACGAGGTTCTGGAACCCCTCGTCGTCCCGGAGCGGCTCGAAGTCGGGATCGTTGCGCGCGTAGATGCGGTTCGACGCGTTCAGCTCGATCGCCTCGCGCAGGTGCTTGAGGGCGTCCTGCCGCTCTCCCTTGAGGGCCAGGGTCGACGCCATCACGTAATGGACTTTCTCGTCCTTGGGGGTGTTCTCCAGAGCGCGGCCAAGGAGCTTGACGGCCTCGTCGTAGTCCGCCTCGTTCGCCCGGATGACACCGTAGTAGAAGAAGTCCTCCGGCCTCTTCGGCTGCGACGTCTTGCGGTCGAGCATCCCCTTGCAGATTCTGATATAGACCTGGGCGCGATCCACCAGCTCCTTTTCCTGCGGGTGGGACTCCACGATCGCCTGGAAACGCTCGAGGGCCTCCGTGTAGTTCTGGCGGTGCAGGTGGCCCACGCCGCGCTCGAACTCCTTCACGCCCTTCTCGTGGACCGCGATCGACGGACCGCTGGCCGGCGTCGCCGCCGGGGTCCTCGCGCTCTTCTTGGCTGCCTTTTTCATCTTTCTCCGTGGTCCCTGCCGGAAAACCCGGGTGGAGGGCCGCGGAAATCACCGCGGCGGGTCAAGGGGCTTGCGTCATGAAAGTAAATGATTTGCGAAAGGGGGATGCTAGCAAATGCTATCTTAGCCTGTCAACGTATCAAGGGGATGGCTTCCGAATATACGGCTGGGGGAGCGGGGGCACATCCCGTCCCCCGCCGCCGTTCGGGGCCGGCGGCTCGCTCACAAGTCTCTATACAAATCATTGCCGCATAAGTACTTGAATGGAATCCAACATTATGGACGAAGGTGGCGGCGGGCAGAGTGAAAAGAGAGAGGAGGCGCTGGCCTTCATAGGCCTGGGATCGAACCTGGGCGATCGGCCCGCGGCCCTGGCGCAGGCCCTCGCGTCCCTGCCTGCACAGGGGGTGCAGCCGCGCCTGATCTCCTCGCTCTACAGGACCGAGCCGGTCGAGGTCGTCGATCAGGGAGAGTTCCTCAACCAGGTGGTCGGGTGCGAGGTCGAGGTGGCGCCCGAGGATCTTCTGCGCGTCTGCCTGGCGATCGAGCGGCAGATGGGGCGGGTGAGGACGAGGGAGCGCGGCCCCAGGACGATCGATCTCGACCTGCTGCTGTGCGGCGACCGGGTGGTCAAGGAACGCGGCCTGGAGCTGCCCCACCCGCGCATGCACCTGCGGCGCTTCGTCCTGGTCCCCCTGGTCGAGATCGCGCCCGCGGTCCGGCACCCTGTGCTCCATCTGACGGCGGCGGATCTCCTGGAGCGCTGCCCCGACCGGTCCCGCGTCGAGCGGCTGGCGCGGTGACGGCGGGCGTGATTGCGTGGGGCGCGGGGGACGTCTATAATGCGCGCCTCACATCGGACACCCGCGGATGACCTTCAAATTCATCGCCGTCGAGGGGCCCATCGGCGTCGGCAAGACCAGCCTCGTCGATCTGATCGCCGAGCGCTTCGAGGCCCGGCGGGTCCTCGAGAACGTGGAGAACCCCTTCCTGCACAACTTCTACCAGGACCGCCCCGGCGCCGCGTTCCAGTGCCAGCTCTTCTTCCTCTTGAGCCGCTTCCGCCAGCAGCAGGAGCTCTCCCAGGGGCACCTTTTCCGCCAGGCGCTGGTGTGCGATTACGTCTTCGCGAAGGACAAGATCTTCGCCTACTTGAATCTGGACGACTCCGAGCTCATGCTGTACGAGAAGCTGTACGGGGTCCTGGAGGAGCAGGTGCCCCACCCCGACCTGGTCATCTACCTCCAAGCCCGTGACGAGGTGCTGATGGAACGGGTCCGCAGGCGGCAGCGCGACTACGAGCGCGACATCTCGGAGCGCTACGTCGCCGAGCTGAACCGGGCCTACAACCACTTCTTCTTTCATTACAACCGGACCCCCCTGCTGGTCATCGATACCTCGGAGATCGATTTCGTGAAGAGCCGGAACGATCTGGAGGAGCTGTTCCGGCAGATCCAGGCCATGCAGAAAGGCGTGCAGTACTACATCCCCCTCGGATCCGCGAAAGGACCGGGAGGGGCGCGTCCGTAGACCGCCCGCCTCGGAAGGCCGCACAGAACCCGTTCCCTCTACCGGTCAAGGGCCGAGCCCCCCGGAGGGGAGAAGGAGGTCGCCATGAGCCGAGAGGCCGCCCCGGCACCGCCGGGATCCCCCGCCCCCCGCCCGATCACCGTTCCCGACATCCGCGCCCGGAAAGGGGCCGGTCCGAAGATCGTGATGCTGACCGCCTACGACCATCCGGCCGCCCGCATCCTGGACGCGGCCGGAGTCGACATCCTGCTGGTGGGAGACAGCCTGGGCAACAACGTGCTCGGCTACGACAGCACCCTGCCCGTCACCATGGAGGAGATGCTGCACCACACGCGCGCCGTGAGGCGCGGCACCCGGCATGCCCTCTTGGTTGCGGACATGCCGTACATGTCGTTCCAGACCGGCCGCCGGGACGCCCTGCGCAACGCCGGGCGCTTCCTCAAGGAAGGCGGCGCCGCGGCCGTCAAGGTGGAGGGCGGGCGTAAGCGCGCCTCCCTCGTGCGCTCGCTCCTCGACGCCGAGATCCCGGTCATGGGCCACGTCGGGCTGACGCCGCAATCGGTCAACGTGATGGGCGGCTACCGGGTGCAGGGAAAGCGCCTCGACGAGGCGCGCGCCCTGGTCGAGGACGCCGTCGCGCTGGAGGAGGCGGGGGTCTTCGCCATCGTCCTCGAGGGCGTGCCCGAGGGGGTGGGGCGGGCGGTCACCGAGGCGGTCGGCGTCCCGACCGTCGGCATCGGGGCGGGCCGCTTCTGCGACGGGCAGGTGCTCGTCTTCCACGATCTCGTCGGGCTCAGCGAAGGACCGCTGCCGAGGTTCGCCCGCCGCTACGCCGATCTCGACCTGGCGATCGCCTCGGCGGCCCGGCGCTTCGGCGACGACGTCCGCGCGGGCGCCTTCCCGTCCGAGTCCGAGGTCTACACGGCGCCCCAGCCGTTCGGCCCCAAGGCGGGCTCCGGCGCTAGGTAGGGGGCGTGCGATGGAGAGCGTCACGACCGCCGCCCGGATGAAGGAGGTGTCGGCCGGGACCCGCGCCGCCGGGCGGCGCCTCGGCCTCGTGCCGACGATGGGGGCCCTGCACGAAGGGCACCTGTCGCTCGTCCAGAAGGCCCTGGCCGAGTGCGGCACCGTCGTCCTGTCGATCTACGTCAATCCGCTGCAGTTCGGTCCCGGGGAGGACTTCGAGCGCTACCCGCGCGACCTCGGGCGCGATGCCGCCCTGGCCCGCGGGGCCGGCGTGGCGATCCTGTTCGTTCCGGGGGAAGGAGAGGTCCACATCGCGGGACACCGCACGCGCGTCGAGGTCGAGGGGATGCAGGACGCGCTGTGCGGCCGCAGCCGCCCCGGCCACTTCCGCGGCGTGACCACGGTCGTCGCCAAGCTCCTGGCGATCGTCCGCCCGCACGCCGCCTACTTCGGGGAGAAGGACGCACAGCAGTTCCGGATCGTCCGCCGCATGGCGCGCGACCTGCACGCGGAGGCGACCCTCGTCGCCTGCCCGACGGTGCGCGAGGCGGATGGACTGGCCCTCTCCTCCCGCAACGCCTACCTCACGCCGGAGGAGCGCCGCGCCGCGCCGGTCCTGCATCGCGCGCTCGAGGAGGGCGCGGGGCTGGCGCGATCCGGGGTGCGGGACGCCGGGGCGATCCTCGAGCGGGTGAGGCGGACGCTCGCGTCCGAGCCGCTCGCGCGGGTCGACTACGTGGAGGCGGTGGACGACGAGACGCTCGCGCCGGTGGCGGAGGTGCGCGGCCGCGTGCTGCTGGCCGCGGCCGCCTGGTTCGGCCGCGCCCGCCTGATCGACAACGTGACGGTCGGCTAGGAGCCTGCCCCTGAAACTAGGCGGGCTCGGAGAGCGCCTGCAGATCGTGCTGCAGGTGGCGGAAGACGGCGCGGGCGCGGGTCTCCGTGGCCGCGAAGCCGGGCGTCGTGTCGATGGCGTAATGGGCCACCTTCAGCTTCTCGCGCGCGTCCATCTGCGCGGCGATGCGCGACAGGGCCTCCTCCTTCGACAGCGCGTCGCGCTTGAGGATGCGCTCCAGCTGGGCCTCCGGGCTGCAGTGCACCAGCACGACCCGGTGGTAGTCCCGGTAGAAGCCGGTTTCGATCAGCAGCGCCGCGTTGGAGACGGCGATCCGCCCCTGGCCGGTATCGGCGAGCAGGTCGACCAGGCGGGCCTCCTCCGCCCGGATCAGCGGGTGCAGGATCGCCTCGAGGCCGGCCCGGCGGGCCGCGTCGGCGAAGATGATGCGCCCCAGGCGAGCGCGATCGATGGAACCGTCGGTGCGCAGGATCTCCTCGCCGAAGGCGGCGACGACGGGCGCGTAGGCCGGCGATCCCTTCTCGATCAGGCGGTGGGCGATGTCGTCCGCGTCCAGGATTGTGGCCCCGAGAGTGGAGAAGATGCGCCCCACGGTGGTCTTGCCGGTGGCGATGCCGCCCGTCAGGCCGACGCGCAGGATGAACGGCCTGCCGCGCTGCGCGGTGGGGGCGGGATGGGCCGTGCCGTGGCCGTGCGGCTCCGCTCCGGACGCCGGCGTCACCACCCGCCCTCTCCTTCGCGGCGCGCGCGGGCGGCGCGCAGCGTGTTGCGCAGCAGGCAGGCGATGGTGAGCGGGCCGACGCCGCCCGGGACGGGGGTCAGGAAGGCGGCCCGCTCCTCGGCCTCCAGGGGATGCACGTCCCCCACCAGCGTGTAGCCCCGCTCGCGCACCTCGCGCACGCGGGGCGAGTCCGGGCCGAAGATCGAGGCGGCCCGCCCGGCGTCGTCCAGGCGGTTGATCCCCACGTCGATGACCGTGGCCCCCGGCCGGATGTGCCCGGCCACCAGCCAGGCAGGGCGGCCGATCGCCGCCACCAGCAGGTCGGCCTCGCGGGTCACCGCGGCCAGATCCTGCGTCTTCGAATGGCAGACCGTGACGGTCGCGTCCCGCTGCAGCAGCAGGAGCGCCAGAGGCCGTCCGACGATTTCGCTGCGGCCCACGATGACCGCGCGCTTGCCGGCGATCGGGATCCCGCTGCGATCCAGGAGCTCCACCACCCCGGCCGGCGTGCAGGGGACCGGGGCCGGCAAGCGCATCGCCAGACGCCCGGCGTTCAGCGGATGCAGCCCGTCCACGTCCTTGGCCGGATCGATCGCCAGGAGCACGGCGGCGCGGTCGATCCCCGGAGGGAGGGGGAGCTGCACCAGGATGCCGTCCACTTCGGCGTCCGCGCCGAGGGCCCGCACGGTTCTCAGGAGGTCCTCCTGGGGCACCGACGCCGGGAGCCGCGCTTCCTCCGAGCGCATGCCGGCCTCGGAGCAGGCCGCGACCTTGTTGCGCACGTAGACGCGCGAGGCGGGGTCGTCGCCCACCAGCACGGCGACCAGCTTGGGGGCCGCCCCGGTCCGCTGGCGCATCTCCCTCACACCCTGCGCGACCTCGCCGCGGATCGCCTGGGCCACCGCCTTGCCGTCGAGCCGCCGCGCCCCCACGCCCGTCAGCCTCCGATGACCTGCTTGTGGAAGGTGAGGGAGACGGTGTCGGTCTCCGAGCCGATGTGCAGGAACGAGAACAGCAGCCGGATCTCCTTCCACTTCGGCGGCAGCGGCCCGAAGACCAGGAGGCGCGACAGCCGCCGGCCGGTCTGGATCGTGACGCTGCTGTCGAAGATCAGAGGTGCTATGCGCCGCATCGTCGCCTCGGGGTCCTCCGCCTCGCGCAGAGCGGCCGCCCGGTAGAGGTCGGTGAGGTCGACCGGGAACTGCGGCTCCCCCCGGTCGGTCACGAGCGCGACGTTGCCGGGCTGGAACAGCACCTCCCGGCCGGATTGATTCTCGAACTCGACGAGGAACGTCGTGTAGAACTCGGGGCGGCCCGGCGGGACGCCGAACGGGTCGGGCGAGGCGGGATCGATCGATCGCGCGAAGGCGGCGCGCGCCTGCGGATCGAGGTGCTCGACCGCGACGGACAGCCCCTTGAGGCCGACCCGGCCGGTGGCCGGGCCGGCCGCGCCGGTCGCGCGCTCTCCGGCCTTTTTGTCGTAGGCTCCGGGCACGATTCGGAACGGCGTCGCGCCGCCCATCCCCGCCGCCGCGGGGGGCTGCAGGACGGCCAGGATGGCGAGGGAGGCCACGAAGAGATGGCGCATCGCGGGGTACGTTAACACAGCGGGCGGACACAAAAGAAGCAACCCGGAGGGGGGCCTCAGCGGGGCGGGACGCGCGGAGGTTTCAGTGATTGGTTTCGATGATCTTCGGGGAGGCCTTGATGATGAAGACCTCCTCGCTGCCGTCGGGCTTGATCTTGACCACCCGGTGCAGCAGAACGCGCTTGTTGTCCTTCACCGCGACGATGGTGTTGACGAAGATGTCGTCGGCCAAGGGCTCGTCCTTGTCGCTCGGCGGGACTCTGGGCCTCAGCGGCTTGACGTTCCAGTCCTGGAGTTTCATCGTGTCCTCCTCCCCGGCGCGCCTGCCTCGAGGCCCCGTCCCGAGGAGGATGGATCCTCCATCCGGGCTGCCTCACCGAGAGATGAATCGAAGTCGTGACGGACACTGTTTATATACAGGAGGACGGTCTCCGAGTCAAGCACGAGTATTGGGATTAAATCCTTACATTTCTGTCGCTTGGGATACGGCGCGCGGGTCGCTCTCCACGCCGCTCCGCGGTCTCCTGGCGGCTGGCTTTCCGTCGCGCGTTTGTTGATATACTCGCCGCGCTCTCGCCCGGAGGCTGCTCCATGAGGAAGGCGATCATCGTCAGCGCCTGCAGGACGCCCGTCGGCAGGTTCCTCGGATCGCTCAAGGAGGTGCGCGCCCCGGAGCTCGGCGCCCTCGTGGTCAAGGAGGCCGTGCGGCGCGCGGAGTTGCGACCCGAGGAGATCGACGAAGTGATCATGGGCAACGTCCTGTCGGCGGGGTTGGGGCAGAACCCCGCTCGCCAGGCGGCCCTCAAGGGCGGCCTGCCCGTGACCGTCCCGGCGCTGACGGTCAACAAGGTGTGCGGCTCGGGGCTTCGGGCCGCGTCGCTCGCGGCCCAGGCCATACGGCTGGGGGATCACGACGTGGTCGTGGCCGGCGGCATGGAGTCGATGAGCAACGCCCCGTTCCTGGTGCGCGGCGCCCGCGACGGGCTGCGGCTCGGTCACGGCGAGCTGGTCGACTCGATGATCAAGGACGGGCTGTGGGATGTCTACGAAGACTTCCACATGGGGTGCTGCGGCGAGGCGGTGGCCGAGAAGTACGGCATCGGGCGCCAGGCCCAGGACGAATACGCGTTGGCGAGCCACCGCAAGGCGATCGCCGCCATCGACGCGGGCAAGTTCAAGGCGGAGATCGTTCCGGTGCCGCTGCCTCAGAAGAAGGGGCCGCCGCTGCTGTTCGACACCGACGAGGGCCCCCGGCGCGACAGCTCCCTCGAGGCGCTCGCCCGCCTGAAGCCGGCCTTCAAGGAGGGCGGCACGGTCACCGCCGGCAACGCCCCGGGAGTGAACGACGGAGCCGCGGCCGTGGTGGTGATGGCGGAGGAGAGGGCGGCCCGGTCCGGCGTGCGCCCGCTCGCCGAGATCGTCGCCTACGCCTCGAGCGGCATCGAGCCGAAGATGGTGATGATGGCCCCGGTCGAGTCGGTGCGGCGGGTCCTCGACAAGGCCGGATGGAAGGGGGACGAGGTCGATCTCTACGAGCTGAACGAGGCCTTCTCGGTGCAGACGGTGGCGCTGCTCCGCGAGCTGCGCCTGAGCCCGGAGCGGGTGAACGTGCATGGGGGGGCCGTCGCCCTGGGGCATCCGATCGGTTGCAGCGGGGCGCGCATCCTCACGACGCTGCTCTACGCCCTCCTGGACCGCAAGGCCAAGAAGGGAGTGGCGGCCCTCTGTCTCGGCGGGGGCAACGGGGTGGCGATGGCGGTGCGCGCCCTCTGATGGCCGCCGAGGCCTGGACCTTCCTTCCCGAGCGCGACGACCTTTCGGGGCTCACGAACGACGGCAAGATCGACTGGCTCGAGGGGCGGGTCCACCGCATCCTGATCGGCCCGGTGCGGGAGATGCGGCGTCTGGCCCGTGGCACGCTGCCGGGCGGCCCCGAGCCTGCGGCGGCCTTCTGGAGCCTCGCCATCGTGACCTTGATCTGCTCCGGGATCGAGGCCCTCGGTCACCACCTGCACGGCCGCAAGGCGGTGCGCAGCGGGAGCGTGCGGGACTTCCAGGAGTTCATCGAGACCTTCATGACCGACTACGTCCCCGTGAAGGAGGAGATCTACAACGACTTCCGCAGCGGTCTGGCCCACTCCCTTGTGCCCCGTCGCGGCAGCGTCGAGGAGCGGCTCGGCCGGCCATACGTGCGGGACCGGCGCGGCTACCTGCGGCTGGACCTGGACCGCTTCTTCCAGGCCTTCGTGATCGGCGTGGAAAGCTATTTCACCGCCCTGCGCGAGAACCACGACCTGCGCCAGCGCTTCGTGCACCGCTTCGACGTCTCGAACCGCTTCTGGATCGCCAGCCCGCCCCGCGCGGTCCGCTGAGGAGAGAGTGGGGATCGACAGCGTCAGGACGATCGGAGTCGTGGGTGCCGGCCAGATGGGCGGCGGCATCGCCCAGGCGGCGGTGATGGCGGACTTCTCGGTGGTCCTGCACGACAGCGAGAAGCGCGCCCTCGTGGCGGCCCTGGAGGCGATCGACAAAGGCCTGCAGCGCCTGGTCGAGAAGGGAGGGATGGCGCAGGCCGACAAGGGGACGGCGATCCGCCAGGTCCGCACCACCACCGAGCTGAAGGACCTGGCGGCGTGCGACTTCGTGGTGGAGGCGGTCAGCGAGCGGCTGCCGCTCAAGATGCAGATCTTCGAGGCGCTCGACGCGGGATGCCGTCCGGAGGTCGTCCTGGCGACCAACACCTCGTCGCTATCGATCACCCGCATCGCCGCGGCCACGCGGCGGCCCGAAAGGGTGGTCGGGATGCACTTCATGAACCCCGTCCCGGTCATGAAGCTGATCGAGGTGGTGCCCGGGCAGGCGACCTCGCGGGCCACCACGGACGACACGGTGGCGCTGGCGCTGCGGATGGGGAAGACGCCGGTGCTGTCGCAGGACCTGCCCGGGTTCATCTCGAACCGGGTGCTGATGCCGATGATCAACGAGGCGATCTTCGCCCTGTACGAGGGGCTCGGCACCCGGGACGATATCGACACGGTCATGACGCTCGGGATGCGGCACCCGATGGGCCCGCTGGCGCTGGCCGACTTCATCGGCCTGGATACCTGCCTGTCGATCCTCGAGATCCTGCAAGAGGGGTTCGGGGACCCCAAGTACCGTCCCTGTCCCCTGCTGCGGCGCCTCGTCGATGCCGGCCATCTGGGACGCAAGTCGGGGCGCGGCTTCTACGATTACTCCCAGGGGGCGCCGCGGTGAGCGGCGCGCGGCGCGCGGTCCGGGCCGTCCGTGAGACCCCCTCGCGCCCCCCCTCGGTCGAATCGTTCATCGAGCGCGTCCGCCGCTCTGAGAAGCTCGGCGACGACGTGGTCTGGGCCGCCACCGTCCCGGCGGAGCCGGCGGCCTACGGGACGCTGGCCGACCCGCTTCCCAAGGCGCTGCAACGCGCCCTCGGGGCGCTCGGGATCGAGCGCCTCTACGCCCACCAGGCCGAGGCGATCAACCGGGTCCACGAGGGTCGCGACGTCCTGGCGGTCACCCCCACGGCCAGCGGCAAGAGCCTGATCTACCTGCTGCCGACGTTCGAGGCCGCCCTCCGGCGGCCAGGGAGCCGGGCGCTCTACCTCTTCCCGTACAAGGCCCTGGCGCAGGATCAGCTGCAGGGGATCGAGGAGCTGGCCCGGGCGGCGGCGGCCTACGGCGGGCTGGTCCCCTCGGAGGCGGGCGGGCTGCCCGGCACGGGCGGGAGGCCGGTCAGCGCCGCCATCTACGACGGCGACACGCCCGATTCGCGCCGCCGGAAGATCAAGGCCGATCCTCCGGACATCCTGATTACCAATCCCGACATGCTGCACCTGGGCATCCTGGCGCACCATGACGACTGGCGCGCCTTCTTCGAGAACCTCGACACCGTCGTCCTGGACGAGCTGCACGTCTACCGGGGGATCTTCGGGTCGCACCTCTACCACATCCTCAAGCGGCTGGAGCGCGTGGCCGGCCGTCACGGCCGCGCCCCGCGCTACATCGCTTCCTCGGCGACCATCGCCAACCCCGCAGGGCTGGGGCAGGCGCTCACCGGCCGGTCGTTCGTGGTGGTCGAGCGCAGCGGCGCGCCGCGCGCCACGCGGCACCTGCTCTTCCTGAACCCGCGCGGAAGCCCGTACAGCGCGGCCACGGCGATCTTCGCCTGGGCTCTGGACGAGGGGTTCCGGGCGATCACCTTCACCAAGGCGCGCAAGATCACCGAGCTGCTGCATTCGTGGCTCCTGCAGGCGGCGCCCCGCTACCGCGACCGGGTCAGCGCCTACCGCTCCGGGTACCTGCCCGAGGAACGGCGCGCCATCGAGGCGCGGCTGTTCGAGGGCGACCTGCAGGGGGTGATCGCCACGAGCGCGCTCGAGCTCGGGGTGGACATCGGCGGGCTCGACGTCTGTCTTCTCGTCGGTTACCCGGGCAGCATCGTCTCCTCCTGGCAGCGCATCGGCAGGGTGGGGCGCGGCGATCGTCCGTGCCTGACGGTGCTCGTCGCCATGCCCGACGCGCTCGACCAGTATTTCATGAGCAACCCCGAGGCGTTTCTGACCCGCGGCTTCGAGGAAGTCGTCTTCGATCCCGGGAACCCGGTGGTGGCGCGCGCCCACCTGGTGTGCGCCGGGGCGGAGATCCCGCTCGAGGAGCCGCGCGACCGGGAGGTCTACGGTGACGCGACGTTCCGCCTGGTCGAGGACCTCGCGAACGAGGGCGCCCTGGCGCAGGACGCCGCCGGGGGCCGCTGGTACTCACTGCGCCGCCGGCCGCAGCGCGACGTCAGCCTGCGCTCGATCGGCACCACCTACACGATCGTCGACGAGGAGGGCGACCGGGTGATCGGCACCATCGACGCGGTACGCGCCTTCCACGAAACGCACACGGGGGCGGTCTACCTGCACCGGGGCCGGCAGTACCTGGTGCGTGAGTTGTCGATCGAGGCGCGCCGGGTGAGGGTGGTGCCGGCGGACGTCGAGTACTACACCGAGGTGCGCGGGGAGAAGGAGACCGAAATCCTCGAGGTGCTCGAGGAGCGCGGGGCCGGGCCGCTCTTCGCCAGCCTTGGACGCCTCAGGGTCACGGAGGAGATCACGGGGTACGAGAAGCGCCGCCTGTTCGGCCGCGATCGCCTGGGCTTCTTCGATCTGACGCTGCCTCCCCTGACCTTCGAGACCGTCGGCCTGTGGATCACGCTGCCGGACGCCTTGCGCGACATGGTGCTGGCGCGCCAGGGGCACTTCATGGGCGCCATCCACGCCGCCGAGCATGCCCTGATCGCGCTCTTCCCCTTGCTCGCCATCTGCGACCGGGGCGACATCGGCGGGATCTCCTATCCGCTGCATGCGCAGATCGGCCGCTCGGCGATCTTCATCTACGACGGGCACCCGGGGGGCGTCGGCCTGGCGGCCAAGGGGTTCGCCGCGCTCGAGGACCTGCTGCGCCGGACCGCGACGCTTCTCGCTTCGTGTCCCTGCGAGGCGGGCTGCCCCTCCTGCGTCCAGTCGCCGAAGTGCGGCAATGGCAACAATCCGCTCGACAAGGGAGCGGCGCGGCTGATCCTGGAAGTCCTCTGCGGCCAGCAGCCGCTCGAGGGGCCCGCCGGCCCACGCCCCGCCGGCCCGCGCCCGGCCGGCGCGCGGCCGCCCCTCAAGGCCATGGGACGGGGGGACGAGTCCGAGCCCCTGCCGACACCGCGGCGCCGCGGTTCATCCGAAGGCGCCCCGGCGCGCGAGCAGATCCTGTTCTTCGACATCGAGACCCAGAGGAGCGCCGAGGAGGTGGGCGGCTGGCAGAACCTCGCCGACATGAAGCTGGCGCTGGCGATCACCTACAACGACCTCAGCTCGCAGTTCCGGACCTACCACGAGAAGGATGTCGACCGTCTCCTCCTCGACCTGGTCATGGCCGACCGCGTCGTGGGGTACAACATCGACCGGTTCGATCTGCCGGTCCTCAAGCCCTATACCGACTGGGACCTGTCGCGCATACGCACGTTCGACATGCTGGCCGACATCTACCGCAAGCTCGGCTTCAGGCTGAAGCTGGGGGACCTGGCCGAAGCCACGCTGCACGTCGGCAAGAGCGCCGACGGGCTCCAGTCCCTCAAGTGGTGGAAGGAGGGGCGCGTCGATCTGATCGAGCAGTACTGCCGCCGCGACGTGGAAGTGACCCGCGACCTCTACCTGTTCGGGCGCCGCAATGGCTACGTCCTGTACCGCGACCGGGACGGCCGCCAGGTCCGCCTGCCGGTCGACTGGAAGTAGCCGGTTGCCTGACAGGCGTCCGGACAGGCGTCCGGCCTTGATCGCCCCCGGCCGACGTGATACAAGGTGCCCGGCTTGCGGGCCCGCCGCGGCCACGGAGAGCCGACGCGAACCTCAGGAAGGGAGGTCCACGATGACCCGCACCGAGCTCATCGACGCCATTGCGCAGGAGACCGAAAGCGACAAGAAGCAGGCCAAGGTGTTCCTCGAAGGCTTCACCCGTCTGGTCGAGAAAGAGATGAAGCGTGAGGGAGAGGTTCCCCTGGCCGGCCTCGGGAAGTTCAAGGTCGTGAAGAGGAAGGCCCGCATCGGTCGCAACCCCGCCACCGGGGAGGCGATCCAGATCCCCGCCAAGACGGTGGTGAAGTTCACCGTCGCCAAGGCCCTCAAGGACCTCATCAAGAAGTAGCGCGGCGCGCGAGGCCGGCACCATCCGATCTCTCCTGCAGGATCTCTACGTCACGGCCCTGGTGCGGGGCCTCTACGGGGTCTACGTGGAGAGGCTCGAGGACCCGCAGGGCCGGTCGCTGCTCCAGGCCTACCTGCGCGCCGAGGAGGATCGCGGGCGTCGCGTCGCGCGCTACCTCGCCGATCGTGGGGTGGCTGCGTCGGCGTCCCTCCTGGCGCTCTTCGCCGGTCTCGGGAGGATCTACGGCCGTGTCACAGCGCGCCTCGGCACGCGGATCATGATGCGCATCGCGCTGTCGGCGAGCGGGCGCGCCTCACGCGCAGCCTGCGCCGCGCTGGGCGCCGAGGCGACCCCCGACCTCGTTTACTTCGCCACCCTGAGGGCCCGCAACGAGGGGGACCTGCTCGACGCCCTCCGCCAGCACCTCATCGACAGCCGCGCCCGGAAGTGAGCCGCGGCGTCAGGCCATCACGGCCAGCGTGTCCTGCGCGCTGGCGGCGGTGACGCGGGCGGCGAGCAGGCGGTTGAAGAGCGGCTCCGGCGGTCGCCCTCCGGTGTCGAGGCCGAGATCGATGAAGCTGTCGGAGAGGGCGCGCAGGCGCCCATCGGCGCGGACCTCGCGCAGGGTGAGCACCGGAAGGACCCGCCCGACCTGGCCGGCCCGGAAGCGCAGCGACAGGTCGCTCCCCAAGGCCCGCAGGCGCGCGCTGCGCTGCTTGATGATCGGGGGCGGGACCTGGTCCGGCAGCGTCGCGGCACGGGTGCCGGGGCGCGCGGAATACGAGAAGACGTGCAGGTAGCAGAGCGGCGAGGAGGCGATGAAGAGGACGGTCTCCTCGAACTCGGCGTCGCTCTCCCCGGGGAACCCGACGATGACGTCGGCGCCGATGCCGATGCGCGGGATGCGGCGGCGCAGGCGCTCCACGATCGCGGCGTAGTCGGCCGTGCGGTAGGGCCGGCGCATGCGGGCCAGGACGGCATCGCTTCCGGACTGCAGCGGAATCTGGAGGTGCGGCACGACCCTCCCGCCCTCTCCCGCCAGGAACGCGACCAGGTCGTCGCTCACCGTCCTCGGCTCGAGCGAGTTGAGGCGGAGCCGCCCCAGGCCGGACACGCTCGAGGCCCGCTCCAGCAGGTGGTGGAGGCGCAGCGGCGGGTCGAGGTCCTTGCCGTAGTCGCCGGTGTTCACCCCGGTGAGGACGATCTCACGGTAACCGGCCTCCACGAGGCGGGCGAGCGCGTGCACGATCGCGTCCGGCGGGAGGCTGCGGCTGGCCCCGCGCACCGAGGGAATGATGCAGTAGGAGCAGCGCAGGTCGCAGCCGTCCTGCACCTTGAGGTAGGCGCGCGTGCGGTCGGCGTCCTCCACCCGCAGGTCGCAGGCGGCCGTCGCCCCATGCTCGCCCAGATCGCTCCCGGCCGCGGGCAGGCGCGGGCCCAGCGCGTCGGCGACCAGGCGCGCGATGCGCCCGGGCTGATCGTGCAGCCCCACCACTGCGTCGAGACCGGCCGCGGACCGCAGCGCCTCGGCGTCGCGCTCGGCGTAGCAGCCGGTCGCCAGGAGGAGCGCGCGCGGGTTGGCCCGCCGCAGGCGCCGGGCGATCTGCCGCGCCTCGCGAAGCGGCCGCGAGAGACCCAGGGCGCGCAGACTCGCCTCGACGGCCGAGGACTCGGCTTGATTGAGCTTGCAGCCCATGGTGACGATGCGGTAGGTCGGCACGGATCAGGCGCGGTCTTCGGCGGCGGCGTTCTTCAGCGTGCGGTTCTTCTCGAGGACCTTGTCGGCCATGCTCGCCTTGTGCCGCTGCAGGCGCCTGCGCAGCTCGGGATCGCGCGTCGCCAGGATCTGCGCCGCGAAGAGGCCGGCGTTCATCGCCCCGGACTTGCCGATGGCCATGCAGGCCACCGGGACGCCTCCCGGCATCTGGACCGTCGACAGCAGCGCGTCGAGACCCTGCAGCGAGGAAGAGGGGAGCGGCACCGCGATGACCGGCAGGGTGGTGTTGGCCGCGACCGCGCCGCCGAGGTGGGCGGCGTGTCCCGCCCCGACGATGATGACCCCGAAGCCACGCTCCTCGGCCGTGCGGGCGTAACGCGCCGTGGCCTCGGGGGTGCGGTGCGCCGAGGTCACGTCGACTTCACAGGGGATGCCGAACTCGTTCAGGACCTTGACGGCCTCCTCCATGATCGGGAGGTCGCTGTCGCTGCCCATCGCCACCCAGACCTTGAGGGACCGCTTGTCGCGCGACCGGGTCGCCTTGCTGCCGGAGCGTCTGGCCACCGTTCCTCCTCGGCGTGCCGCGCCTGGGGTGCGGGCCGCCCACGACGAGGCGTGATTGTAGCAGAGAGGGGCCGCGGGAAGTCCGGATCGGTCAGGCGGAGGTGCGCTGGGCGCGGGGCCGCAGCGGCTCCTCGCAGCCGCAGCGATCGAGCAGGCGGTTGCAGGCGAAGCAATAGCCGTTCTGGGCGAAGAACTCGGCCATCTCCTCCTGCCAGGCGTCGATGAAGCCCATCTTTTCGTACAGCGCCATGTCGCTCATGTCGAGGAGCACGCGGATGTTCTCGCGGGAGCGGTGATAGACCCTGAGCAGCTCGAAGATCCGGTTTTCGCGGCGCGGCGGCTGATTCAAGCGGAGCCTCCAGTGACAGGTTGATTCTAGTACGCCGCCCGGGGCCCCTCAAGGAAACGGGGCATGCCTCTGCGGAGATGGAGCAGCGACCCGGCGCGCCCCGGCGCCCGGGTGACTCCTAGACCTTGTGGGACATGGCTTCCAGGGCGTCCCGCGCGATGTCCTTGCGGAAGTGCTTGCCCTCGAAGGTGATCGCCTCGGCACCGCCGTAGCAGCGACCGGCCGCCTCGGCGAAGGATCCCCCGACGGCGGTCACCGCCAGGACCCTCCCCCCGGCGGTGACGAAGGCACCCTCCTTCACCTGCGTGCCGGCGTGGAAGACCTGCACCCCCTCCAGCGCATCGGCCGCCTCGATGCCGCTGATCTTGTTCCCGGAGGCGTGCTCGCCGGGATACCCCCCCGCGGCCAGCACCACCGCCACCGAGCGGGCCTTGAGCCATTCGATCGCCACCTCGTCCAGGCGCTCCGCGAGGGTGGCCTGCAGCACCGGCACGAGGTCGCTCTTCATGCGCACGACGATCAGCTCCGCTTCGGGATCGCCGAAGCGGGCGTTGAATTCGAGCACGCGGGGACCGTCATCGGTCAGCATCAGTCCAACGTAGAGGACGCCGCGGTAGGGTCGCCCTGCCTCCGCCAGGCCGGCCACGGTCGGCTTGAGGATCCCTTCCATGATGTCCTTGAAGGTCTCGGCGTCGATGTGCACCGATGGGGAGTAGCCGCCCATGCCCCCGGTATTGGGGCCGGCGTCGGCGTCCTGCAGTCGCTTGTAATCCTGGCAGGTGACCAGCGGAAGGACGCGCTGGCCGTCGGACAGGGCGAAGAACGACGCCTCCCGCCCGCTCAGGCATTCCTCGATCACGACCCGGTCGGCGGCCGATCCGAAGCGCCGCTCGACCAGCATCGCTTCGATCGCCTGGTCCGCCTCCTTCTTGTCCTTGGCCACCACGACTCCCTTGCCACCGGCCAGGCCGTCCGCCTTCAGGACCACCGGGTAGCCGTCTTTCCGTTTCTTGAGGAAGGCCCTGGCCTGCGCGGGAGTGGAGGCGACCTCGTAATCGGCCGTGGGGATCTTGTGCTTCGCCATGAATTCCTTGGCGAAGACCTTGCTGCCCTCGATCTCCGCGGCGGCCTTGCTGGCGCCGAAGATCGCCAGGTCGCGCTTCTGGAACTCGTCCGCGATGCCGAGGGTGAGAGGCAGCTCGGGGCCGATCACGGTGAGGTCGATCTTGATCGAGGCCGCGAAGTCGGCCAGCTCGACGATGGACGACGGGTCGATCGGCACGCGATGCCCGAGGCGAGCCATGCCGACGTTCCCGGGCGCGATGTAGAGCTCCTTGACGAGGGGGCTGCTGCGGATCTTCCAGGCGAGCGCGTGCTCGCGGGCTCCGCTACCGACGATGAGGACCTTCATGAACCCCAGGCTTGAGAAGAGTGACTGGCCACGGCCCTCAGGGTGACACGTCGCGTGCCTTCGGCGCCGCGCGTGCCGCGGCGCCCCGACGCGGGGGATTATTCCATAGCGGATTTTCCCCCGTCAAGGCGCCGCGCCGCCCGGCCTGAGTAGAGGCAATACACTGACGACGAAAACTCGAGGTGAAGCGTCGTGCCCGGCGACCGCAGGGTGCGCCGCTTCACCCCGCGGTATAATCGCGCGGCTTTCGGCTGCCTACGACCAAGGGACCATGAATCCAGCGCTGGCGCGCCTGATCGACGGATACTTCGACTACCTCTGGGATGCGTCGCCGACCACCGCCACGGCGGTCGGGGTGCATGATCGCGACGATCGCCTGGCCGATTTCGACCCCGACGCCATCGCCTGGCGCCTCGAGGCGTTGCGAAGCTTCCGGCGCGACCTCGATCGGATCCTGGAGTCGTCCCCGCTCCTGGACGAGGACGAGGCCCTCGACGCGAAGGTCTTCGGAAACGGGATCGACGTGGAGGCGCGCCTCCTCGAGGAGGTGCGCGCGCCTTATCGGGACCCGGCGGTCTACCTGGACGAGATCCTGTACGGCATCTACCACCTGGTGCACCGCGAGTTCGCGCCGCTGCCGGAGCGGGCCGGCCTGGCCGCGAGCCGTCTGCGGCAGGTGCCGCGCCTGTTGCGGCAGGCGGCGGCCAACCTTTCTCAGCCGGGCGAGATCCCCGAAACCTGGCTGGTCTCCGCGCGGAAACAGCTGCGCGGCAGCCTGACCTTCCTCGCGGACGTGGATCGGGAGGTCGTGCCGCTGGCGGCCGCGGCCGGCCGTGACCTCGCCGAGGCGATCCGGGAGGCGACGCAGGCGCTGGAGACCTTCGGGCGCCTTCTCGCCGGGCGCCTCGCGGGCCGCGCCGGCGGGTCGTTCGCCATCGGGCGCGGCCTGTTCGACTTCCTGGTGCGCGCGCACCACGGGCTCGATCTCGATGCCGACGCCCTGCACGACTTCGGCTCCGACCTGGTGGCGCGCACGCAGGAACGCCTCGTGTCGGCCGCGCGCACCGTCGATCCGTCGCGTTCCTGGCAGGAGCTGGTGGCCGCCTGGAAGCAGGATCATCCCGCGCGCCGGGACTTCCTGGCCGGTTACCGCCGGGAAGTGCTGCGGGCCAGGGATTTCGTCAAGGATCGAGGGGTGGCCAGCCTGCCGCCGGGCGAAAGGCTGAACGTCGTCGAGACCCCACCGTTCCAGCGGAGCATCTCCCCGTTCGCCGCCTACCTCCCGCCCGGACCGTTCGAGGCGAACCAGGACGGCCTCTTCTGGGTGACTCCTCCCGAGGACGAGGCGACGCCCCAGGAGCAGGAAGCGTGGCTCGGGGAGCATCTCGCCGCGGGCATCCCGCTCACCGTGGCGCACGAGGCCTACCCCGGGCACCACCTCCAACTGACGGTGGCGAACCAGATCCGATCCAAGGTCCGGCGGGTCTTCACCACGCCGGTCCTGGTCGAGGGCTGGGCCTTCTACTGCGAACAGATGATGGGGGAACAGGGCTTTCTCGAAGACCCCCGCACGCGGGTGCTGCAACTGAAGGACGAGCTGTGGCGGGCCTGCCGGGTGGTCATCGACGTGGGGATCCAGACACGCGGCATGGCGATCGAGGAGGCGATTGGCATGCTGCACGAGGTGGCCCGCCTCGAGGTGCCGACCGCGCGCGGCGAGGCGTTGCGCTACGCGCGCACCGCCACCCAGCCTCTGGCGTATGCGACCGGCAAGCACGCCATCCTCGGCCTGCGGGAAGAGGTCCGGCGCCTGCGCGGCGGGAGCTTCTCGCTGCGGGAGTTCCACGACCGGTTGCTGTCGCTGGGATCGATCCCCGTCTCGCTGATCCGCGAGAGGCTTCTCGGTGAAGCAGGCGTCAGTGGACGGTCGCGGTCGCCGGGGCCAGGAGGTGGTCCAGCCACAGGGCGCTGAGCTTCTCCTGCACGGTGTTCTGCTGCAGACGCTGGTGCAGGTGCTTCCAGTCCACGCAGTCGAGCGGCTGGTCCTGGTTGAAGCACGAGAAGACGATGCGGCTCTCCTTGCCGGTCGCAGGGTCCACGTGCTTCTGCAGGCACTGGGCGCAGACTTCCTTCATCATGCACTGCATGGGAGAGTTGATCGAGCCGATCCCGACGTGGTCCGGCTTGAGGAAGGGCGCGAGGACCTCGTGCCGGGCCTTGGCCACCGCCGCCATCATGCGGTCGGAGCCGATGGCGATGACGCGGTCGACCTCCTGCAACGGGATCGGGGCCGGGCCCAGCTTGCCCTCCGCGTAGGCCAGCATCGCCTGCACGATGTTGCCCACGAAGACGCGGTCCTGCGGGCGGCGGGCCGGAATGGCGGCCCCCTTGTCCACGCTCCAGACGACGATGCCGGTGGCCTCTTCGATCTCCTCGCGCTTGAAGAGATCCTCCCCCTTCTTGTATCCCGCGAAGTAGATCACGCGGCAGCCGCGCTCCTTCGCCTCCTTGGCGATCGAGAAGAGGACCGCGTTCCCCAGCCCGCCGCCGGCCAGGAGGATGGTCGACTTGGGGGGGATCTCGGTGGGGGCGCCGGTCGGCCCCATGACGACGACCGGCTCACCCGTCTTCAGGAGGCCGCACAACCGCGAGGAGACGCCCAGCTCGAGGGCGATGAGGCTCAGGAGCCCCCGCTCGCGATCGACCCACGCGCCGGTGAGCGCCAGCGGCTCCATCAGCAGCGGGTGGCCGAGCGGGCGCGGCGCGCAGGCCTCGTAGTTCTGCAGTCGGAAGAACTGCCCCGGGCGGAAGTTGCGCGCCGCCTGCGGGGCGCGCACGATGACCTCGATGATGGTCGGGGTGAGGCGGTGCACCTCGACCACGCGCGCCACCAGCTCGTCGTCGAGCCTCCTGAAGAACGAGCGCAGGCGCGCGTCGCGCGCCTCCTGGTCGCGCGGGTCGAGGCGGGCGATCTCCTCCGCGTACAGGGACGCGATGTGGGGGAATCCGAACTTCGCCGAGGCCATCGCCTTGACGACGTTGCCGGCGTACTGGGGGTGGTTGTCGCCGAAGTAGGAGACCAGGCGACCGTCCTTGTTGTAGGAGGTGAAGAAGCCGCCACCCTCGCCGCGCGCCGCCGGCACCAGGCGGATCGACCCGTCGGCCAGGCGCTCGGCCCGATGCGAGCGGAAGAACTGTTTGCGGTCGTCGAGCTCGAAGGACCCGGGGTACTCCTTCTCGTAGGTGACGTTGGGGCTCGTGCCGGCCGCGACCAGGAGCGTGCGCGCCTGCAGGCGCACCCGCTCGCCGCTGTCCACCCAGCGCTCCCCCTCCACCTTGCGCATCCTCTTGAAGACCACCTCGCGCAGGCTCCCCTGGCTGTCCGGCACCGCCTCCTCCGGATCGAGGCAGCCGACGAAGCGGATCCCCTCCTCGAGGGCCTTCACCACCTCCTCGTGGTTCAGGCGGTAGGCGGGGGAGTCGGCCATCTCCTTGCGGTACGCGATGGTCACCCCGCCCCAGGATTCGACCAGGGGGGCGAAGTTCGGCGGCTCACCCTTCTGCCGTGCCCGCTCGCGCTCCTCCCGGATGGCGCGCCCGTGCCGCAGGTAGGTGTGCAGGCGATCGCGCTCCTCGGCCGTGTACTGGGCCCAGACCCGGTCCTCGCCGATCGAGCGCGCCAGCGCCTCGAAGCGCTCCAGCATCTTTTCCACCTGCACCGGGTAGTAGGCCATCAGCTCGGTGGCGGAATCGATCGCGGTGAGCCCGCCGCCGACCACGATCGCCGGCAGTCGCGCGTCGAGGTTGGCGAGGGCGTTGTGCTTGAAGGCGCCGGTCAGCTGCAAGGCCATCAGGAAGTCGGAGGCCTTGCGCACGCCGTTGATGACGTTGTTCTTCATGTCGATGATGGTCGGCCGCCCGGCGCCCGCGGCGATGGCGATGTGGTCGAAGCCGGATTCCCACGCCTGCTCGACGGTCAGCGTGCCGCCGAAGCGCACGCCGCCGTAAAAGCGCATCTTGCGCCGGCGCGCCAGGCAGACATGGATCATGGTCAGGAAGTTCTTGTCCCAGCGGACGGTGATGCCGTACTCGGAGACCCCTCCGAATCCGGCCAGCCGCCGCTCGTCCAGCTCGCAGGTCAGCTCGCGGACGTCGCGGATCGGCCGCGGCGGCAGCCCGTCGGCTCCGGTCAGATCCGCGGGCAGAGGTTCGATCTTCAGCCCGTCGATCCCGACCACGCCGAACCCCTCGTTGACCAGATAGTGGGCCAGGGTGTACCCCGCGGGGCCGAGTCCGACCACGAGCACGTTGCGGCCGTTGTAGGCGAGCGGGAAGGGACGTCTCACGTTGAGCGGATTCCAGCGGGTCAGGAGGCCCCAGATCTCGAAGCCGTAGGGAAGAGCGAGGACGTCGGTCAGGACGCCGGTCTCGATCTGCGGGATGTTGACCGGCTCCTGCTTCTGGTAGATGCAGGCCTTCATGCAGTCGTTGCAGATGCGGTGCCCGGTGCCCGGGCACATCGGGTTGTCGAGGCAGATCGCCGCGAGCGCCCCGAGGGAGTCGCCCTGGCGCTTGAGGAAATGCGCCTCGGAGATCTTCTCGTCGAGCGGGCAGCCCGGCAGGCTGATCCCCAGGGGGTTCTTCTTGAAGCCCGGCTCCTTGCCCCGCAGCCCCTTGGAGCAGGAATCCTTGTCGCGGTCGTGGCACAGGACGCAGTAGTGCGCCTGGTCGAGGATCTCGCGCGGGCTCATGCGACGGTCGGTCAGGCGGAACCCGTCGCGCCGTCGCATCCGGTCGGCGGGACCGCGGACCATCCCGGGGATTTCGGGGTTGGGATGCTCGGTGCGCACCAGGTGCTGGTAGTCGAGGTCCTCGGGCTGGTGGTACGACACCCAGGTCGCGATCTCCTTCCGTCCCTCCGCATCGAGCGCGCGGGCGACCGACCAGTCCTCGAGGAGCGCGAGCAGCCGCTCGACGCGCGCCAGGTCGCCCGGCACGTCTTCGCCCCAGCCGTCCGGCGGCTCGGGGAGCAGGCCGGGATGGGCCCGGAGGCCGGCGCGCACCGCTTCGAGGGCGCGGGCGGCCGGCTCGCCGGCGCGTGGCGCGCCTCCCTGTCGTGCCTGCGCGGCCAGGTCCGTCTCGACCGCCATCAGATCGACGACCATGCGGGCGGTGGCCAGCTCCCCATCGACCGAGAAGTCGAGCGCGGGGAAGAGGGCCCGGCGCACCTCCCGGATGCGCTGGTCCAGGACCGCGTATCCCTCCGGTGGCGCCTGTCCCGAGGCGTAGCGCCTGAAGGCGCGCCTCTGCAGGAAGTCGCGCTTGAAGACGAAGACGGGATCCTGCGCGCGCGCGTTCTCGGCCGCCCGTCGCTGTTCGTCCTCGATCCGGAACAGCCGGCCGACGAACCGGCTGATCTGCGCGGCGAGGCGAATCAAAAGGTTAGAGAGTTCGACCGGTCCGAGAGCCTCGGGATCGCGTCGGTACGACTCGTAGGCGGCGTACAGGGCGCCGTCGGCCGCCTCGAGCGCGCGTTCGAACTCCCGCTGCAGATCGGCGAGCCGACGGGCGTCGTGCAGGTCGGCGTAGGTGAATCCCGGGAGGCCGAGCGGGAAGTCCCTCTGCTCGGCCAGCGCCCCGCCCGGCGCCGGGCGCGGGGCTTCGCTCGCGGTGTACGACATGCTGGTGGGGTCTCCGGTCCTTGGGCGCGTCCCCGGCTTTTCCACGCCTGGCGCGCCTTTCCGCATTGTGAAAGGTCGGTGACTATGCCTCAACCGAGTGCCGGAAGTCAAATATAGGGACCGGCGGGCGAGGCTTCAATGGCCCTTCGAGGAGAGGCTGCCGGGGGCGGGTGCCGGCGACCCTCCGTAGTAGCGCTGCAGCGCCTCGACGTAGGCATCGGCCACTCTCTGGCGGTAGGACGGGTCGGCGAGCAGGCGGCTGTCGGCTGGGTTGCTCAGGTTGCTGACCTCGATGAGGACCTCGACCGGCACCTCGTTGCAGCGCAGGACCGCCGGGACCCAGGAGCGGCGGCGCCTGATGATGCGCTCGCGCACCGGGCCGTAGGGGTGCACCGAGACACCCTGCCGCCGGAAGGCGGTCAGCAGGGCCTCCGCGAACTGCCGCGACAGGCCCTCCGCCCGCTCGCGCTCGGCCCGGGTGAAGCTCACGTACGGTTGCTCGCGCACCTCGCGGTGGCTGGCGTAGACCGGCCCGCCGTGGCCGTAGCGGCCGCGCCGGTACTCTTCCCCCGGGACGTAGATCATGGCCCCGCCGAGAGACGGGTGCCGGGCGTCGGCGTGCAGGCTGGTGAAGACCACCTTGAGCGGGTCGATCCCTTCGGCGAGCAGGCGGCGGTAGTAGGAGTTCGACAGGTACCAGCGCAGGTTCACGCTGGGCACCGCCTCGCGCAGCGGGAAAGGCGGATCGGTCAGCAGGACCTCGGCCTGGCTGCGCCTCAGGCGCGTGCTGTCCCTGATCGCGTACCCCTCCTGCCGGTCCTTGATCGTGGGCAGGACCCGCTAGTCGTGCTCCCAGATGCCGTTGTGGGCCGCTCCCTGGTCGCGCCCGCCGTGCCCCGCGTCCAGGATCACCGCCACGCCCTGGAGATTCTGGCTCCTGGCCCGGTTGGTGTAGCGCGCCACCTCGGCCTGGCTGCGCTCCCAGGTCTGCCGGCGCGGATCGTCCCGCGGCAGGTACTCGGGGAGCAGCTCGTCGAGGGGGATCTTGACCTTGAACCCGACCGGGATGCCGGTCACGTCCCTGATACCGCTCCGGGCCGCGATGCGCCGCGCCAGGTCGTTCACGTCCTGCGCGTCCACCTGGCCGGTGTAGCGCACCACCACCGCAGAGTAGAGCGCCTCGCCCCGCTTCAGGTGGTAGGACGCGAAGCGTCCCTCCTTGTCGGAGCCGTAAGTCAGCTGGTCGGCGCCTTCGGCCATCGGCGCCTCGGCGGGCGGCAGCGGCACCGTGGGCCCCGCCTCGGCCGGCTCCGAATCGGGCGGCGCCTCGGTGAAGTCGTCCTCGTCCCCGTCGCCTGCGCCGTCGTTGGCGCCCGCCGAACCGCCGGAGGTGACCGGTTGCTGCGCGACCGCGGCCGCGCTCGAGGCGGTCAGGCGAGCGAAGGGAGGAAGCAGTAGCGAACCCGGGACGACGATCTCCTGACCGTGCCGCGGCGTCAGGTCCGGCATGCCGTTCGTGTCGGCGAGAGCCGGGAAGTTTTCGCCGCGGCCCGTGAGCCAGAGCGCCAGACGCCAGAGGCTCTCGTCCGGAGTCCGGAGGCGGCCGGCCCCGACGCGATGGACCCAGGCGCCGCCACGCGGGCCGTCCGCCGGGAAGAGGTAGGAGAAGACCCGGATCTTGTAGTCGTCATTGAGGGTCTCGTACGGAATGGCGACCCGGCCCCCGGGGGCCGGCAGCTTCTCGCCGTTCAGCGACCGCACGGCGTCCAGGGAACGGAGATCGACGAGGTACTTCTGCCCCAGCGAGGCGTAGGTGTCACGCGGAGCGATCTTCACCTCGAGCACCAGGTCGCGCCCCGAACTCAGCACGGCGCTCTCCCCCGGTACGAGGAGAGGCTCCCTCGGGGCCGAGGCGGCCCTGGGAGGATCCAGGCGCGTGGCGGGCTTGGCATCGCGGGGACTCCGTCCGGAGCCTCCCGACGCGGCGGCGGGACGCACGGCGAGAAAGGCGCCGACCGCGGCCGCGCTCGAGGCGGTCAGGCGAGCGAAGGGAGGAAGCAGTAGCGAACCCGGGACGACGATCTCCTGACCGTGCCGCGGCGTCAGGTCCGGCATGCCGTTCGTGTCGGCGAGAGCCGGGAAGTTTTCGCCGCGGCCCGTGAGCCAGAGCGCCAGACGCCAGAGGCTCTCGTCCGGAGTCCGGAGGCGGCCGGCCCCGACGCGATGGACCCAGGCGCCGCCACGCGGGCCGTCCGCCGGGAAGAGGTAGGAGAAGACCCGGATCTTGTAGTCGTCATTGAGGGTCTCGTACGGAATGGCGACCCGGCCCCCGGGGGCCGGCAGCTTCTCGCCGTTCAGCGACCGCACGGCGTCCAGGGAACGGAGATCGACGAGGTACTTCTGCCCCAGCGAGGCGTAGGTGTCACGCGGAGCGATCTTCACCTCGAGCACCAGGTCGCGCCCCGAACTCAGCACGGCGCTCTCCCCCGGTACGAGGAGAGGCTCCCTCGAGGCCGAGGCGGCCGTGGGAGGATCCAGGCGCGTGGCGGGCTTGGCATCGCGGGGACTCCGTCCGGAGCCTCCCGACGCGGCGGCGGGACGCACGGCGAGAAAGGCGCCGAGCGCGGCCGCGCCCGCGACGAGGAGCGCGGCGCGCCGGGGACGGGCCGGAGTCACCGGTCTCCGGCGACGGCGGGGCGGTTGTCGCGAAACTTCAGCTCCGCCTCCAGCGCCGCGGCCAGGCGGAAGATCGTTTCCTCGTCGAAGCGCCGCCCGACGATTTGCAGGCCGATCGGCAGCCGATCCTTGGTGAGCCCGCAGGGGATGGAGATCGCCGGCAGGCCCGCCAGGTTGATGGTGACCGTGAAGATGTCCGAAAGGTACATCGACAGCGGGTCGTCCACCTTCTCACCGAAGCGGAACGCCGCGGTGGGGGTGGTGGGCGTGACGATCGCGTCCACCTGCTCGAAAGCCTTCTCGAAGTCACGGCGGATGAGCGTGCGCACCTTCTGCGCCTTGAGGTAGTAGGCGTCGTAGTACCCGGCGGACAGCACATACGTCCCGAGCATGATGCGCCGCTTCACTTCCGCACCGAAGCCGGCGCGCCGGGTGCGCACGTAGAGGCTGGCCAGGTCCTCGCTCCCCGCCGCGCGCAGGCCATAACGCACGCCGTCGTAGCGCGCCAGGTTGCTGCTGGCCTCGGCCGTGGCCACGATGTAGTAGGTCGGGATGGCGTACTCCGTGTGCGGCAGCGAGATCTCGCCGACCCGCGCCCCCAGCCGCTCGGCGGCGCGCAGGGCGGCGCGCACCGCCCCGTCGACCTCGCGGTCCATGCCGCGCGGAAAGTACTCGCGCGGCACGCCGACCCGCAGCCCCGAAGCGCCCCGGGGCAGAGCCGCGGCGTAGTCGGGCACCGGCAGGGAGGCCGAGGTCGCGTCCTTGGGATCGTGGCCCGCGATCACCTGCAGGACGCGCGCCACGTCCTCGACGGTCCGGCCGAACGGGCCGACCTGATCGAGGGAGGAGGCGAACGCCACGAGGCCGTAACGCGATACCCGGCCGTAGGTCGGCTTCATCCCCGGCACCCCGCACAGGGCCGCCGGCTGGCGGATCGAGCCGCCCGTGTCGGTGCCGAGCGCGGCCGCCGCCTCGTCCGCAGCCACCGCCGCCGCCGAACCGCCGCTCGATCCTCCCGGGACGCGATTGGGGTCCCAGGGGTTGCGGGTCTTCTCGTAGGCGGAGTTTTCGGTGGAGGAGCCCATGGCGAACTCGTCCATATTGGTCTTGCCCAGGAGCACGGCGCCCGCCTGGCGCAGGCGGGCCACGCACGTGGCGTCGTAAGAGGGAACGAATCCTTCGAGGATGCGCGAGCCACACGTTGTGTTGGCTCCGCGGGTGCAGAGGACATCCTTGATCGCCAGCGGCACGCCGGCGAGTGGCCCGAGAGGCCTGCCGGCCTGGCGGTCGCGGTCGACGCGCCCGGCGGCGGCGAGCGCCTCCGCCTCCAGGACGGTGCGGAACGCCTGGACACGGGGATCGACGGCCCGGACGCGGTCGAGGTAGGCGCGGCAGATCTCAACCGCGCTGGCGCCGCCGGATGCGACGAGCGCGCGGGTCTCGGCGACCGTGCCGCGCTCGAGCGACTTCAACCGATCACCCTGGGCACCTTGAAGTGACCGCGCCCCGGCTCCGGCGCGTTCCGGAGCGCCTCCTCCTGGGAGATCGAGCCGCCCGCCGCGTCTTCCCGCAGCGGGCCGGTTTCGCTCCCCGCGTGCGAGGTAGCCTCGATGGCCGAGGTGTCGAGGCGGTCGAGCTGCGCCACGTACTCGAGGATGGCGTTCAGCTGGTGGGTGAAGCGGTCGTACTCCTCGTCGCTGAAATCGAGGTTGGCGAGGCGGGCGATGTGACGCACCTCGCTCTTGCCGATCGCCATCGTGGGATCTCCGCTCCTTCCCGGCCCATCATTATAACTGTGGCGGGGCCCTGTGATAGCCTTTCTCGCCATGACCCCCGCCCTCGGTCCGCGCGGTGCGCGGACGGCCTCCGTCTTCTTTGGTTTCTTGGTCCTCGCGGCGTCGGCGGGGGCGGCGCCCGCGACCGATTCCCCCGCGCCCGGACCCGGCGCGCTGCGCGTGTCGGTGGAAACCATCGCCGTCGATCGGCGGGGCACCTGGTCGGTCGGCACCGACGACGCCGACCTCTTCTCCGGCAGCATGGGCGAGCTGCAGAAATCGGCGACGCTCGTCGGCCGCCAGGCACAAAACCCGCCGCGCGAGATGGTGCAGCTCACGGCGCGCATCACCCCGGCCCTGAAGGCGGGGGGAGCGTGCGCCCTGCGCGTCGACAGCGAGACGCGGAGGGTCGTGGCAGGAGCCAAGGCCGGGAGCCGGCCCCCGCCCGTCGATCGCAAGAGCGTGGCGGTCCTCCTGAAGCCGGACGAGGAGCGCATGGTCGAGGTCTACGCCTCGCCGGTGACCGAAGCGCGGCTGGCCTTCAAGCTGCGCTGCGCCCCGGCGACCGGGGCGCCGGACGGGACGTCCGGGTCCGAGCCGACCTTCATCGACATCGTCCTGTCGGTGGCGCGCGCCGAGGGAGACCAGGACTTGACGCCGCTGAAGACCAACGACCTGCGCGCCACGCTGGGCCGTTCGGCCAGCAACCTTTTCTCGTTCAACGTTCCCCTGGAGGCCGGGAAGGGCGCCGCCAAGCGATACCGCCGGGAGAAGATCGAGGCGCAGATCTCACCCACGCTGATCTCGGGAGGCCGCCTGCAGATCGAGGCCGGCCTGCAGGGGGAGGTGGCCACGGTCAGCGGCAGCGAGGCGACGGTCTCGCATCCCATCGTCACGCGCGAGACCCTGGTGCTCGCCCCGGACGAGCCCCATGCCTTCGACCTCGAGGTCCGCTCCTCGGGGCCGGAGGAAGGATGGTCGCGGGTTCGCTACCGCATCGAGATCACCTGCCGCTTCTGACCGGGTTGACTTTAAGTTCAGCATCCGGTTAGAGTAAGCCTCCTTTCGCGCGCGCATTCCCTGCGCTCTCTGGCTCCTTCGTACGGAAATTTGAATTCTCTTCGGGAGAGCAGCCAATGCGAAACAATCACCGGAGCGGCTGGTTCCTCCTCCCCGGTCTTCTCGCCCTTCTCGCGGCGCCCTCTCCCGGGATCGCCGGCGATCGCTCCTTGGACGGCAGGGTGGTCGATGAGCGAGGAGCGGGGGTCGCGGGCGCCACCATCATGCTGCTCAGGACGCTGGGCCGGGGCCCCATCACGGCCGGAGGGCGGGGGGCCGACCGCCCCCCCGGCGCGCTGTCCGAAGTGGTCGTGGCGTCGACCACGAGCGCCGGCGACGGCACCTTCTCCACCCTGGTGCCGGTCGGCCGATACCGCGTCGCCGCCTTCAAGCCGGGCTACGACACCGATATCACCGAGGTCAACACCGCGGCGCGCGGCCGCATCGAGTTGCGCCTGCGGGAGCTCCCGCGCATCGTCCTGGGCGATCTGCCGGTCGGTGCCCCGGGCGAGAACCTGGGGCTCGACTGGATCCTGCGACGTGAGCCGCGCGATGTCCTGCACGAGCGCGCGGCGAGCGTGACGGGCGCCGGCGGCGCGCCGCAGGACGACGCCGGGAGCGCACAGGCGACCTCGACCCGGCTGTCCTCCACGAGCCGCCCGCCCCTGTCGAGGGGATGGCTGGGTTCGATCCTGGAGCCCCTCGACGGCGAGTTCCGGCAGAAGGTGAGCGGCGGTGACTTCATGGGAGGCGAGGGCCAGGGTGCCCGCGCCGCCTCGGCGCGGACCACCAGCCTGGCCCTCAAGGGCGCCCTCGGCGATCAGGGGACCTGGCGCTTCGACGGCCTCATGGGGCGTTCCCTTGCCGTCTCGGGGGCCGGGAGCGGGGCCCGCCAGGACCAGCGCGCCGATCGCATGATGGTCGGGATGGACTACCGCCTCGGCCCCGCGGACGATC
>QHXZ01000029.1 GCA_003223165.1 Acidobacteriota bacterium | reverse complement strand
GCGCGGCGGACCGCGAGGCGCTGGGGGCCTTCGGCCATTCCCCCGGGGTGGCGCAGGCCTTCTGTGCCTCTCCCGGCCGCCGCCTGGCCTGGCGCCTCAAGGGGATCCGCGTCGTCGGCGTGCTGGCGGAGGACCGTGCCGGCGTTCTCGGGAGCGTGCAGTTCGTGCGTTCGAGCATCGATCACGCCACCTGGATGTTCGGCCACTGGCGCGTCGCGCCGGCGCGCCGGCGCGAAGGGATCGGAAGGCGCCTGCTGTCCGAGGGGAGCCGCTTCCTGCCCGGGATCGGACGGTTGTACTCCTACATCGACTGGGGCAACGAAGTTTCGGTGCTGGCCCATGAGCGGCTGGGGTTCGAGGCGTGCCCCT
>QHXZ01000028.1 GCA_003223165.1 Acidobacteriota bacterium | reverse complement strand
GGAACGTGGAACCGGTCGTCGCCGAAGAAGACCAGGTGCACGAGCGCGAGATTCAGGAGGACCGACAGCGCCACGTCCTTGACCGGCGTACGCGACGGCCCCAGGAGGGCGAACAGGCCACCGCCGAGCAGCAGGATCCAGGCGAGGTTCTGCGTCACCCCGAAGCCCAGATCCACGAGACGCGAGCGGGAGGGGAATCGTCCGCGCCGCGTGTCGGACAGGAAGTCCCTCTCGGGGCCGAACAGGTGGGCCAGCTTCGCGGGCGCCAGGATCAGGCTTCGGACGGGATGCTCGCGGATGTAGGCCCATCCGAGCTCGAAGCCGAGCGCGTCATACCGGGCCTCGGGCACGCCGTCCCAGGCGGTGTAGTTCTCGATCGGCACTTGCGAACCATCGCTCCAAGGGGTGAACGATTTCCAGAGGTTGTAACCGGCGTTCGAGCTCACGAGCGCCCAGGTCCCGAGGACGCGCTCGTTGCGCAGGGTCCACGGCCCGACGAACAGCAGCATCCCCGGGAGCAGGAGGGCCGCCCGGCGCAGCCCCCCCTGCCCGGCGCGCCGGACGAGGCCGACGACGGCGAGGAGGACCGGCAGGAGGAGGAACTCGGGCCGCAGCAGGGCGAGCAATCCCAGGACGCCTCCCGCCGCGACGGTCAGCCGGACCCCGCGCGAGCCGCCGGAGGCGGGGGCGGTCCAGAGCAGCGCGAACAGCAGAAGCAGCAGCACGCCGAGCGACTCGCTGCGCAGGCGTCCATCGTAGTAGACGAGCGAAGGCATGAGAGCCGCGCACCATGCGGGGAGCCTCCCCTCCCCGGGACCGAGATGGCGTTCAGCCAGGCGATGCACCATCGCGATCGACGGGATGGACAGGCAGGCGCCCACGACGCGCACCGAGGTCAGGTCGTCGCCGACCAGGGCGCGCACCAGCGCCAGGAAGAACGGGTAGAGGGGAGGAAGGAAGGCGGTCGCCGCCAGGCGCGAGGTGGCGAGGTCCCAGAAGCGTGATTCGGTCTGGGACAGTTCGAGCGGCGTGGTCCAGGCGACGAGCGCCAGACGCGCCACAAGGCCCGCGATCGCCTGGGGCGCCACCGCCCGCCAGGCCGCGAGGCTCTCCTTCTTCATGAACGCCCCCCAAACCGCGCCGACTATACCATCCCACCGGCGTGGCGCGCCGCCCCGCGGGCCCGGTGTTCCTTGACCCCCATGATTCTAACCCCCTATAATTGCGGACTTTCCGGGGACAACACCTTGAGCATCACGACGGCCATCGGCGACATCGGCAGATGGGAGGGCCAGGAGGTCCGGGTGCGCGGCTGGCTGTACAACAAACGCGAGAAGGGAAGGCTGCAGTTCCTGATCGTGCGGGATGGCACAGGGTACCTGCAGGCGGTCGCCTTCCAGCCCGACGTGCCGGGCGCGGTCTTCGAGGAGTGCCAGAAGGCCACGCAGGAGTCCTCGCTCGACGTCACCGGCACGGTGCGCAAGGATGCCCGCGCCCCCGGCGGGTTCGAGATGAGCCTCAAGAGCGTGACCATCCACCAGCTGGCGCACGGCTACCCGATCAGCCCGAAGGAGCACGGGCCCGACTTCCTCCTCGACCACCGGCACCTGTGGCTGCGCTCCTCCAAGCAGCACGCCCTCCTGCGCATCCGCAGCGAGGTGTCCCAGGCGATCCGCGATTTCTTCCACGAGCGCGGCTTCGTGCTGATCGACTCCCCCATCCTGACGCCGGCCGCCTGCGAGGGCACCTCCACGCTGTTCGAGACCGACTACTTCGGGGACAAGGCCTATCTCAGCCAGTCGGGACAGCTCTACCTGGAGCCGGCCTGCATGGCGTTCGGCAAGGTATACTGCTTCGGTCCGACCTTCCGGGCCGAGAAATCGAAGACGCGGCGCCACCTGACCGAGTTCTGGATGGTGGAGCCCGAGGTCGCCTACGCCGGCCTGCCCGAGATCCTGGATCTCGCGGAGGATTTCGTCGTGGCCCTTGTCGGCCGGGCGCTCGAGCGCTGCCGCGACGATCTCAAGACCCTGGAGCGGGACGTGACCCGGCTGGAACGGGTGCGCAAGCCGTTCCCGCGCATGACCTACGATGACGCCGCAGCCCTCCTCACGCGCCCGGAGGTGGTGGAGCGGGCGAAGGCCCAGGACGCGCCCCCCTTCCGCCCGGGCGACGATCTCGGCGGCTTCGACGAGACCGTGCTCACCGAGCCGCTCGACCGCCCGGTGATGGTCACCCACTACCCGGCGGCCATCAAGGCCTTCTACATGCAGCCCGATCCCGCGCGGCCCGATCGCGCCCTGTGCGTCGACGTCCTGGCCCCCGAGGGGTACGGAGAGATTATCGGCGGCAGCCAGCGCATCCACGACCACGACCTGCTGCTGGCGCGCCTCGAGGAGCACCACCTGCCGGTCAAGGCGTTCCAGTGGTACCTCGACATCCGCAAGTACGGCTCTGTGCCGCACGGCGGCTTCGGGATGGGAATCGAACGCTTCGTCGCCTGGATCGCAGGCATCCACCACCTGCGCGAGACCATCCCCTACCCGCGCACGCTGAACCGCCTCTACCCGTGAGGGAACGCGTCCGATGATCAAGGTCGGCATGGTGAGCCTCGGCTGCCCCAAGAACCTGGTCGACAGCGAGGTCATGCTCGGGACCCTCCGGGAAAGCGGCTACGCCTTGACGTCCGATCCGGCCGAGGCCGACGTCATCGTGGTCAACACCTGCACGTTCATCGGCCCGGCGCGCCGGGAGTCGGTCCAGACCATCCTGGAGATGGCCGAGCACAAGAAGACCGGACGCTGTCGCAGGCTCGTCGTGGCGGGCTGCATGGTGCAGGCAAGCCACGATGAACTCGTGGCCTCGATCCCGGAAATCGACGCCCTGGTCGGCCTGAACGACATCGAGCGCATCGCCGCCGCCTGCTCCCTCGAGGCCGGGGCGCGTTTCGAGGCCAGCCGTGGGGCGGCGCGCTACCTCTACGCGCACGACTCGCCGCGCGTCCTGGCCACGCCCGGCCACACCGCGTACATCAAGATCTCGGAGGGTTGCGACCACACTTGCTCGTTCTGCGCCATCCCTTCCTTCCGCGGCCTGCAGCGCTCGCGCCCGATCGACTCGATCGTCGAAGAGGCGGCCCGCCTGGCGCGGCAGGGGGTCGTGGAGATCAACCTGATCGCCCAGGACACGACCGACTACGGCAAGGATCTCGGCGACGGCACGACCGCGGCGCGGCTGCTGCGCGCCCTCGACGCGGTCGACGGCCTGCGCTGGATCCGCGTGCTGTATGCCTATCCCAACCGCATCACGCCCGACTTCGTCGAGGCGCTGGCCTCGGGCCGCCGTGCGGCGCGCTATCTCGATCTGCCGCTGCAGCACGCCGATGGCGCGCTCCTCAAGGCGATGCGGCGCGGCGGAGACGCTTCCAGCCATCTGCGGCTCGTGCGCCTGCTGCGCGAAGGCGTGCCGGGCATCGCCCTGCGGACGACGTTCATCGTCGGCTTCCCGGGCGAGACCGAGGAGCAGTTCGCGACCCTGTGCCGCTTCGCGCGCGATGCCGAGTTCGATCACGCCGGCGTCTTCACCTACTCCGAGGAGAAGGGGACCCCGGCGGCCGCCCTCCCCGACGACGTGCCGGAAGCGGTCAAGGAGGAGCGCCGGTCCCGGCTCATGGCGATCCAGGGGGTGCTGGCGGCGCGCCGTAACCGTGGGCTCATCGGGCGCACGCTCGACGTCCTCGTGGACGGCGTCCACGAGGAGAGCGACCTCCTCCTGGTCGGGCGCACCGAGTCCCAGGCACCGGAGATCGACGGCCGGGTGATCCTGACCGATGCTCCCGCGCCGCTGGGCGCCGGCGACTTCGTGCGCGTGCGCATCGACGAGGCGCACGGCTTCGATCTCGTGGGGGCCGCGATCGGAACGGCCTGCGCGCCGGTCCTGCCTTGAGCGAGGGGCGGCGGCCCTTCGTGTCGGGCGCCCTGGCCATCGCCACCCTGTTCGGCGCGGGCCGCTCGCCGATCGCTCCGGGGACGGCAGGCACGCTGGCGGCGCTCCCGCTCGCCTTCGCCGCCGGCCGCTGCCTCCCGCCCTGGGGCTTCGCCTTGGCAACGGCCCTGCTGGCGGCGCTCGGGGTCTGGTCGGCGGGGGTGGCGGCGCCGGTCCTGGGCTCGAAGGATCCGGGGCCGATCGTCGTCGACGAGGCGGCAGGGCTGTTCGTCACGCTCCTTGGGATCCCGCCCGGATCCACGCTCGCGGGGGCCGCCGGCACCCTGGCCGCTGCATTCGTGCTGTTCCGCGCCATGGACGTGATCAAGCCGGCGCCGGCACGGCAGGCCGAGGGCTTGCCGGGCGGCTGGGGCATCGTGGTGGACGACCTGATCGCCGGCGTCTACGCCAATCTCGGGCTGCGCCTCCTCCTGTTCCTTTCCGGACGGCTCGCGACGGGGGACTGAGCGTTTGAAGGTCTTCGGCGACATCGCGGCGCTGCGCGCCCACCTGAAGGCCCCGGTGGCGACCGTCGGCAACTTCGACGGCCTGCACCGAGGCCACCGGGCCATCGTCGACCGGGTCCTCGAGCGCGCCCGGGCCACCGGCGCCAACTCCCTGCTCATCACCTTCGACCCGCATCCCCTCAGGGTGCTGGCGCCCGAGCGGGCCCCGTTCATGATCACCACGCGCCGCCAGAAACTGGCGCTCTTCGAGGAGGCCGGCCTCGAGTACATCCTCGTCCTGCCTTTCACCGTGGAGCTGGCCGAGGTCACGGCCGAGCGATTCGTCCGGGAGCACCTGTCGGAAGGGTTGGGGCTGAAGGAGGTGTACGTCGGGGCCAACTTCAATTTCGGCCGGGGACGTGCGGGCACCGCCGATCTCCTTGTGCGGCTGTGCGCCGACCTGGGGATCCGGGCCGAGAAGGTGCCGGAATGCCGCTACCTCGGCAGCCCGATCAGCAGCAGCCGGATCCGCCGCGCGGTCGCCGCGGGTGAGGTGGAGCTGGCGCGCGAGCTCCTGGGGCGCCCCCTCGCCATCGAGGGCACGGTGGTCCACGGCGACGGGCGCGGCGCCAAGCTCGGGTTCCCCACCGCCAACCTGGCGCCGCAGAACGAGCTGATCCCCCAGGACGGCGTCTACGTCACCGAGGCGGTGGTCGAACGGGAGGTCCATCCGGCGGTGACGAACATCGGGTCGAGGCCCACGTTCTCCGAGGCGCAGTACGCCGTCGAGACCCACCTGCTCGGCGGGCACCGCAACCTGTACGACCAGCTCATGGAAGTCCGGTTCCTCGCCCGGCTGCGGCAGGAGCTCAAGTTCGAATCGCCAGCGGCGCTGGTGGAGCAGTCCGTTCGCGCCCGGCTCCCCGCGCGCTCGAACGGACTGTGCTATGATGCCGCTCCATTCTCGCCCGCGGCCCGGCGGTGCCAGGTCGCGGCCGCCCCGGAGCTGGACGCTTGCGCCGATTCATCACCTTCGAAGGGATCGAGGGTTCCGGCAAGACGACGCAGATCCAGATGCTCTCGAACCACTTCGAGGAGCAAGGGATCGATCATGTCCTGACGCGCGAGCCGGGCGGGACTCCAATCGGTGACCAGGTTCGCAAGCTGGTTCTGAATCCGGCCAATCGCGCCATGACACCGGCATGCGAGTTGCTGCTCTACAGCGCCGCGCGCGCCCAGCACATCGAGCAGGTGATCCGTCCGGCGCTGGACGAGGGCCGGGTGGTGCTGTGCGACCGCTTCAAGGATGCGACCCTCGCGTACCAGGGATACGGCCGGGGCCTGCCCCTCGATCTCATCGCCAGCCTCCACGATCTCGAGGTGCTTTCGGTGCGCCCGGACCTGACCCTCCTGTTCGACATCGAGGCACGCCGGGCGCTCGAGCGGTCGCGCTCGCGGGACGTCAGCGGCACGAACGATGAGACGCGCTTCGAGCAGGAGGACCTCGCGTTCCACGTGCGCGTGCGCGACGGCTACCTGGAGCTGGCCCACCAGGAGCCCGACCGCTTCGTGGTCCTCGATGCACGCGGCACACTCAACGAGGTCCAGCAGCGCGTTCTGGCCGCCGTGCAGCGTTTCCTCACGACGCGCGGCGCGCCGGACTGAGCCGTGCGGAGCCTTTTTCCCGGCATCGTCGGCCAGCCCCGGGCGACGGAGGGCCTGACGCGTTCGCTGTCCTCGGGACGGCTGTGCCCGTCGCTCGTCTTCCACGGCCCCACCGGGGTCGGCAAGCTCGCGACCGCCGTGGCCCTGTGCCGCGTCCTCCTGTGCGGCTCGGGCGCAGAGCGCCCCTGCGGCCAGTGCCGGGCGTGCCGCCGCATCGATGAGCGCGCTCTCCTGCACCCCGACGTGAGAGTCGTCTTTCCGGAGAAGCTTTCCGAGTTCGAGAAGGGGGAGGCGGCGCCCGAGGGCACGGCGGCCACCGACCTGCAGGAGGCCCAGGCGGAGGCGGTGCGCAACCCGGTCTGGTCGGTCCTCATGGATCGGATCCGCCAGTCGATCGCCTTCCTGCACCGCCGGCCGTCCGAGGGCCCCCGCGCCATCCTGGTGGTGGATCAGGCACACCGCATGCCCGCCGAAGCGGCCAACGCCCTGCTCAAGACGCTCGAGGAGCCGCCGGCGCACGCGGCTCTGGTCCTGGTCACCTCCTCGTACCACGCGTTGATCCCGACCATCCGCTCCCGCTGCCAGGCCGTGCCGTTCCAGCTGGTGCCGCGTTCGGCGATCGCCGACCACCTGGCGGCGCGCCGGTCGATCGAACCTCAGGAAGCAGAGCTGCGCGCCGGCCTCTCGGGAGGGCGGATCGGCGCCGCGCTGGACCTGGACCTGGCGGAATTCAGCCGCCGCCGGGAGGTGCTGCTCGGCCTGGTGGAGGAACTGCTGCGCCGGGGTGACCCCGGGATCGCCGTCGCCCGGGCCGAGGGCATCGCCCGCGGCGGCGAGAGCCTGGACGGGGACCTGGAGATCCTCATGACCCTGCAGCGCGACCTCCTGGTCTGCGGCGCGGCGCCGCAGCGCCAGGGCGGCGACGCGGTGCTGGTCAACCTGGACCTCGCGTCGCGCCTGGCGGAGCTCGCCGACCGCTTCGCGGCGCGCGCACCGGAGGCGATCGAGAACCTCGAGGCGGCGATCGACGCCATCCGGCGCAAGGGGAACCGCCAGCTGCTGGTCGAGGACGTCCTCCTGGGCCTGCTGCCCGACCCGGCCGGGCCCCCGTCCTAGCCCGTGTCGCTGATCCTCCGGTACCTCCGGGCCTACCGCAGGGAATTCCTCCTGGGCGTGGCCTGCCTGGTCGCCACGAACGCCCTGTCGCTCTGGATCCCGTGGCTGCTCAAGCAGGCGATCGAGGCGCTGCGCCAGGGCGCGGTGGCGCGCACCCTCACGCGGTACGCGTTCTCGATCGCGGCGGTCGCCTGCGCCCTGGCGGTCGTCCGCACGGGGTCCCGCCTGTTGATCCTCGGGGCCTCGCGTCGCGTCGTGTTCGACATCCGCAACGACTTGTTCGACCACCTGCTGGCCGTGCCCGCCTCCTTCTACGGCCGCACGCGCACCGGCGAGATCATGTCCCGCGCCGTGAACGACCTGATGCTCATCCGCTCCCTCTTCGGGCCGGGCGTCCTCAACGTCGTGGACGTGTCCTTGCGCTACGGCGCGGGTCTCCTGCTGATGGCCGTCCTCGATCCGGTCCTGACGTTCGCGGCCGTTCTTCCCTACCCCTTCCTGCTCCTCGGCGTGTTCCGGGTCAGCCGCACGATCCACCAGCGCAGCAACGCCACCCAGGAGCAGCTGGCGGAGATCAGCAACAAGGCGCAGGAAAACCTGAGCGGCATCAACATGGTCAAGGCCTTCTGCCGCGAGGCGGAGGAGAACGCCGCCTGGGCCGCGATGACCCGCGAGTACCGCGATCGCAGCCTGGCCCTGGCCAGAAGCCGCGGCGCGATCGTGACGCTCATGGGCGGCCTCGGCGGCCTCAGCAGCCTGATCGTGCTGTGGCTCGGCGGGCGCCACGTCATCGAGGGGACCCTGACGCTGGGCGGCCTGGTCGCCTTCATGTCCTACCTGGCGCTCTTGACCGGCCCGACGGTGATGATGGGCTGGGTCCTGGGCGTCTTCCAGCGGGGCCTGGGAGCGATAAGGCGCGTGGAGGAGATCCGGGCGGAGACGAGCGATCTGCCGGGCGACCGGGTCGCGGCGCAGCCGGCGCCTCTGACGGGAGGCGTGGAGATCCGCGGGCTGGACTTCGCCTATCCCGACGGGCGCGGCCCTGGCCGGGACGTCCTGCGCGGGATCACGCTGGCGGTCCCGGCCGGGACCACGCTCGGGATCGTCGGTCCCGTGGGCTCAGGCAAATCGACCCTCGTCGGCCTTCTGGCCGCCGTCCGCCCCGTTCCCGGAGGGACGGTCTTCCTCGACGGACGCGATCTCAACGACCTGCCCACCGGCCCGCTGCGCGCGCAGGTCGGCATCGTCCCGCAGGAGACCTTCCTGTTCTCGCGGACCATCGCCGAGAACATCGCGCTGGGCACACCCGGCGCGCCGAGGGAACGGATCGAGGCGGTGGCCCGCCTGGCCCAGATCACCCGCGATCTCCCCGACTTCCCGCAGGGGCTCGACACTCTGGTGGGCGAACGGGGGGTGACCCTTTCGGGAGGGCAGCGCCAGCGCGTGGCCCTGGCCCGCGCCCTGCTCATCGACCCCCGCATCCTGATCCTCGACGACGCCCTCAGCAGCGTCGACGCCGACACGGAGGAGGCGATCCTCGCCGGCCTGCGGGATGCCACGCGCGGCCGCACGACCTTCGTGATTTCGCACCGCGTGTCCGCCGTCCTGGGGGCGGACCGCATCGCCGTGCTCGAGGACGGCCGCATCGCGGAGGAGGGCGCCCCGGGAGATCTCCTGGCCCGCGACGGCCCCTTCGCCCGCCTGCGCCAGCGGCAGCAGATCGAGCGGGAGCTGGAGGACCTGTGACGGACGGCCAACGGGGAGGCTATACGGGGCCGCGGGAGGAGGCGTGAGCACCGCGAGGCCGGAGGACGAGGTCCTGGGCAAGGCCTACGACGCCCGTCTGGCGCGGCGGCTCTACGAGTACGTCGCGCCTCAGTCGCGCCTGATTGCCCTGTCGCTCGCGCTCATGCTCACGGTCATGGCGGCGCAGCTGGCGCAACCTTACCTGATCAAGGTCCTCATCGACGACCACATTCTCAAGCACGAGGCCCGGGGGCTGACGGCGCTGGCCACGCTCTACCTGCTGGTCTTCGCGGTCGAAATGGCGGCGCGCTACGCGCAGCTCTACTCGATGGAGCGCACGGGGCAGAACGTCATCCAGGCGCTGCGCAACCGCCTCTTCGCCCATCTGCAGGGCCTCGACTCCGCCTTCTTCGACCGCCACCCCGTGGGCCGCCTGATGACCCGCGTCACCACCGACATCGAGTCACTCGCCGACCTGTTCTCCTCGGGCGTGGTCTCCCTGCTGGGCGACAGCCTCAAGCTGGTCGCCATCGTGGCGATCCTCTGGTGGCTCGACGCGCGGCTGGCGCTGGTCACGTTCACGCTGGTGCCCGCCTTGTTCCTCCTCTCGGTCTTCTACCGTGGGCGCATCCGCGGCGCCTACCGCGACGTGCGGCGGCGCATCGCGCGCATCAACGGCTACCTGCAGGAGGAGATCTCCGGCATGCTCCTGGTGCAGCTGTTCCGGCGCGAAGGCGAGGACCGCCGCGAGTTCGACGCCATCAACCGCGGACACCGCGACGCCGAGCTGCGCTCGGTCGTGTACGAGTCGTCCTTCTCGGCGATCATCGAGCTGATCGGTACGCTCGCCACGGCGCTCATCCTCTGGTACGGGGGAGGCCGCATCGTGACGGGCGCCCTGACCTTCGGGACGCTCGTCGCCTTCATCGAGTACACGGGGCGTTTCTTCGGGCCGATCCGCGACCTGTCCAGCTTCTACGCCGTCATGCAGGCGGCCATGGCTTCGCTCGAGAGGATCTTCTCCCTGCTCGACACGCGTCCGGCCATCCAGGATCCCGCGGCCGCCGCCCCGCCGTTGTCCCCTCCGGCCGCCGCCGAAAGGGGGCCACGGGGGCTCATCGAGTTCGACCGGGTCCATTTCTCCTACCGGCCGCAGGAGGCCGGTACGGAGATCCTGCACGGCGTCAGCTTCAGGGTGCGCCCCGGGGAGAAGGTCGCCGTGGTCGGGGCCACCGGGGCCGGCAAGACGACGCTCGTGAAGCTCCTCATCCGGCTGTACGACCCGACCGAGGGGGCCATCCGCCTCGACGGCGTCGCCATCCGTGAGCTGCCGCTGCGCGCGCTGCGCCGGCGCATCGGGATGGTCCTGCAGGACCACTTCCTGATCAGCGGCACGGTCGCCGGCAACATCGCCTTCGGCGACCTCTCTCTGCCGGCGGAGAGCATCGAGGAGGCCGCCCGTCTGGTGCATGCGGACGACTTCATCCGGCGGTTCCCCGCCGGGTACGCCGAATCGGTGCGCGAGCGCGGCAGCAACCTCTCCGTCGGGCAGAAGCAGCTGATCTCGTTCGCCCGCGCCCTGGCCTACGATCCCGAGATCCTCATCCTGGACGAGGCCACCTCCTCCGTGGACACCGAGACCGAAATCCTCATCCAGGACGCCTTGCAGCGTCTCCTGCGGGGCCGTACCTCCCTGGTCATCGCCCACCGCCTGTCCACCATCGTCGGGGCCGATCGGATTCTCGTCCTGCACCACGGCCGGCTGATCGAGGAAGGGACGCACCGGGAGCTGCTGGCGCGGCGCGGCGCTTACGCCCGCCTCTACCGGCTGCAGTTCGCCCCGGGCGAGGAACCGGAGAGGTCGGCGGCCGCCCCGGAGCGCTCCGAGGCGGGCTTCATCCCCGGCCCCGACCCGGCCTGACGTGCGGCCGGAGCGCCTCAGCCGCCCAGACGAAGGTTGAGAAGGTATCCCGGGCCGACCCGCATCAGGAAGGTCACGGCCGGTGGCAGGCAATAGTACAGGACCGTCGAGGCCAGGGCGTGCAGGCCGGCCACGGCGAAGAGGTTCGGGCAGCGGCGGAACAGGGCGCAGAAGCAATAGCCCGCACCGAAGGTGACCACGGTGAGGAAGGGGTTCGGCAGGTGCAGGGCCGCGAAGATCCCCGCGCAGACCACGTCGTGACCGATCGGATGCCGCAGGACCTCCCCCAGTCGCCGGCCGAAGAAGCACTGCAGCCCGTACTGCTGGAACAGCGCCCAGGGATAGATTCCCAAGAGCGACAGCCCCGCCCGCCCCGGCGTCATCGGTCGCCCCCCGTCCATGAACCGCCCGATGACGAAGGCCAGAAGGAGCGCCGGGGCGATCACCGCCAGGCCCTCCGCGAGGGCGCGCGGGAGGGTGTCGGCGCGGATCCCGAGGTCGGCCAGCGTGTCCCCGTGCAGGCGGTGCGACAGCAGGGTGAGGAGGAAGAACAGCGCGAAGTACGGCCAGTGCAAGCCGTGGGCGGCGGGCTCCAGGACCCAGATGTAGTAGACCATGTAGGCCAGCATCGCGGCCGCTTCGGCGGCCGAGGCGATCGCCTGGCGCTCGCTGACGAGCGCGACCGGCCGCGCGCTCCGCGCCCCTCCCTGCCAGACGCTTTCCAGCTCGCCCATCATCGCCCTTTCAGGCACAGCACCCAGGTCGCGTCCACCAGGGTGTGGACCAGGGCCGGCGCCGCGACCCGTCGTGTTCTCTGGTAGACCCATCCGTACGCCACCCCCGCCAGCGTCGCCAGCAGGGCGTAGCGCCCGTCCGGCGAAGGGCCGTTGTTGAGATGCGCCAGGCCGAAAACCAAAGACGCCACGGCCAGGGCCGCGTCACGGCGTCCGGTCCAGCGCTCGAGGAGCCCCTGGACGCAGCCACGGAACAGCGTCTCCTCGGGAATCCCGGTGAACAGGTAGATCCCGACGATCGTCATCACCGCCTGGCCCGCCCCGGCCGCGGCCCGCGCCGGCGCCAGGAACCCGCTCCACAGGCCGATCGGGATCCCGACGGCGGCGAAGGCGGCGAAGCCCACCGCCGCGGCCCGCAGATCCTTCCAGCCAGGCAGAAGCGAGAACCCCAGCCCGTCGAACTTCCGGACGACGAGCATCTGGTACAGCAGCAGGTCGAGCCCGAGCACCCCGCCCAGGAGGCGCCCCGGACCGCCCGCCGGCCACGGGAACGACGCGTCCAGCCAGCGCCCCTCGAGCGGCAGCCAGACGGCCAGGACCACGAGTGCGTCCCCGGCCCAGCGCGCCCGCGCGAGAGGCAGGGCGAGCGCCGCCAGCGAGGCGGCCGCCACATAGGCGACCAGACCGAAAAGTGCTCCAGGCTTTGCTTTCCCGGCAATCCCCCAGTAGAGAAGGTACGGGCAGAGGAGGCTTCCGGCAAGGGCGAGAGTGGTGATCGGGCGACCGTCAACGAACCGTCTCAGGGCGTCGACGATCGGCGCGCTCGCCAGGAGGGCGTAGGGAACCAGGAGCAGGCCCAGGGCCGCGAGGGCCGACGCGAGCGGCGCGGATCCCTCCGGACCGGTGCCCTTCCGGAGGAGCCAGCAGGCGACGACGGCGATCCCCGCCGCGGGGGCCAGCAGGGCCGCCACGGGGGTGCGCCCTGGGATCGGCGCCGTCACGTCCCGGTCCCGCCGCGACCGGATCGCCGCGCCCGTCCCTGCCAGAGATGGCGGGAGAGATCGACCGCGCCTTCGGCGGAGACGCCGATGCCCTCCCGGCGCAGGCGGGCGGCCTGCTCGCCGCGCCCCTCGTCGCGGCCCGCGGCGCTCCAGGCGCGGGGGCTGATGCGCCCCTGGGCGTTGATCACGCGGTGCCAGGGGACCGGCCGGCCCTGGATGCGCAGATCGTCCGGCAACGCCCGCATCGCCCAACCGACCGTGCGGGCGCCGCGGGGAAGGCCGGCGATGCGGGCGACCTGGCCGTAGGTCGCCACGCGTCTGCGGGGGATGCGCGCCACGACCTCCCAGATGGCCCGGAAGGATGAGCGCCGCCTGGCGCCAGGGTCGTGGTGCGGTGCCACCGGGCCTCCCCCGCTGTCCCTCAGTAGTCCCGGATCTGCTCCAGGTAGCCCCGGTGGTTGCGGGCGATCTCCTGCATCGAGTCGCCCCCGAACTTTTCCAGGAACGCCTCGGCCAGAACCAGCGCGGTCATCGCCTCTCCGACCACCCCGGCGGCCGCGATGGCGGAGACGTCGGTGCGCTCGACCTGCGCCTGGAACTCCTCCTTGGACTTGAGGTCGACGCTGTGCAGGGCCCGGGGCAGGGTGGACAGAGGCTTCACGTAGACCCGCACGCGGATCTCCTCTCCGTTGCTGATCCCGCCTTCGATGCCCCCGGCGTTGTTCGTCTTGCGGTGGAAGCGCCGCCGGGCCTCGTCGTAGAAGATCTCGTCGTGGAACTCCGAGCCGGCGGCGGAGGCGGATGCGACCCCCGACCCCACCGAGATCGCCTTCACCGACTGGATGGAGCACAGGGCCGCCGCCAGGCGGGCGTTGAGGCGCAGGTCCCAGTGGCGGTGGCTCCCCAGCCCGGGAGGCACCCCGCGGGCGACCACCTGGAAGGACCCTCCGACCGAGTCTCCCGCTTTCCGGGCCCGATCGATCTCCTCGATCATGCGCCGCTCGATCTCCGTGTCGGCGCAGCGCAGCGGCGTCCCCTCCGCCGCCACGATCGCCTCCCATCCCGTCTCCCGCTCCTCGGGGCCGGCGACCGCCCCCAGCGACACCGTGTGGCTCGCGACCGCCACCTCGAAGGCCGCAAGGAACTTCCTGCACACGGCGCCCACGGCCACCCGGGCGGTGGTCTCGCGGGCCGAGGCTCGTTCCAGGATGTCGCGCGCATCGGTGGCGGCGTACTTCAACGCCCCCGCGAGGTCGGCGTGTCCCGGACGAGGCCGCGTCACCCGCTTCGCTTCGTCGTCGTCCAGGTCCAGCGGCTCGATGGCCATCGGTTTTTGCCAGTTCGCCCAGTCCCGGTTGGCGATGGTCATGGAGATGGGGCTGCCGAGGGTCCGCCCGTGGCGGACGCCGGAGAGGATCTCGACCCGGTCCTGCTCGATCTTCATCCGCCCGCCGCGGCCGTAGCCGTGCTGTCGCCGCGCCAGCTCGCGATCGATGTCGTCGCGCGTGAGGGCCAGGCCGGCGGGCAGGCCGTCCAGGATCGTCACCAGGGCGGGACCATGCGACTCCCCCGCCGTCAGAAAGCGCAGCATGGCTCGTTCCTCCGGGCTTGGGCCGCAAAGGCAGATGGGGAGGCGATTATGTTCGACGGATCGCCGGGCTGTCAACGCTTGATTCCGGCCCGCCTCCTGTGTAGAGTGGGCCACTCCCCGGGGGACCGCACGACGTGGAAATCCTGACCTCGCAGCAGATGCGGGCCATCGACCGGCGCGCCATCGGGGCCTTCGGCCTGCCCGAGGTGGTCTTGATGGAAAACGCGGGCCTGCAGCTGCTCACCTACCTCTGCGGCGCCTACCCCGATCTGGCGGTGCGGCGGCTGTTGCTGCTGTGCGGCCCAGGGAACAACGGCGGCGACACCTTCGTGCTGGCGCGCCACCTGCGCAACCGCGGCCACCGTTTCGAGGCCCTGCTGTTTGGCCGCCGCCGCGAGGTGCGCGGCTCGGCCGCCATGAACCTCAAGGCGCTCGAGAAGCTGGGCGTGTCGCCGCGCGAGGTGCGCACTCCCGCCGACTGGCGCAGGGCGCTGGCGGCCCTGGCGGAGTGCGACCTGGTGATCGACGGCATCCTCGGCACCGGGCTGTCACGCCCGGTGCAAGGCCTCCTGGCACGTGTCTTCGCCGACGTCAACCAGGCCGAGGCCGAGGTGGTGGCGGTCGACGTGCCCTCCGGCCTGTCGGGCGACACGGGCGAAATCCCGGGCCCCTGCATCGCCGCCGACGCCACGGTCACCTTCGCGCGACCCAAGATGCCGCACGTCTTCCCACCCGCGGAGGCGCTGTGCGGCGACCTGCACGTGGCGGACATCTCGATCCCGCCCCAGGCGGTGGCCGCCGAGCGCATCGACCTCCTGCTCCAGCAGGAATCGGACCTCGTCCCGCTCCTGCCCGTACGCCGTGCGGACAGCCACAAGGGCGACTACGGGCATGCCCTGGTCGTCGCCGGGTCGCGCGGCAAGGGTGGCGCGGCGCGCATGGTCGCCCTGGGCGCCTTGCGCGCCGGTTGCGGGTTGGTGACGGCGGCGGTGCCGGCCAGCCTGCAGAACGGCATGGTCCTGCGCGCCATGGAAGTGATGACGGAGGGCCTCCCCGAAGGACCCGAGGGGGCGCTCTCCGCGCGCGCCCTGCCCCGTCTGCTGGCGCAGCTCCCGGGCAAGCGGGTGGTGGCGATCGGTCCGGGGTTGACGTCGCACCCCGAGACGAAGAAACTGATCCGGGATCTGGTGGCGCATGCACGCGTGCCGGTCGTGCTGGATGCCGACGGGATCAATGCCTTCGCAGGTGACTCCGCGGCGCTGTCGGGGCGCCGGCGGCCGATCGTGCTGACGCCCCACCCGGGCGAGATGGGCCGGCTCCTGGGGGTGCCCACCGACCGGATCCAGTCCCGGCGGATCGACATGGCGCGAAGCTTCGCCCGCCGGCACGGATGCGTGCTGGTGCTCAAGGGACACCGCACCCTGATCGCCGCGCCCTCGGGGAGGGTGCACGTGAACCCGACGGGCAATCCGGGGATGGCCACGGGCGGGTCCGGCGACGTCCTGACCGGGATCCTGGCGGGCCTGATCGCCCAGGGCCTCGGAGTCGAGGAGGCGGCCCGTCTGGGGACCTACCTGCACGGCCTGGCCGGCGATCTGGCGGCCGGGGAGGTTGGTGAGATGCCCCTGATGGCGAGGGACATCCTGGAGCAGTTCCCGAAGGCCCTGGCCCGGCTGAGGCCGCCGCGCGACCTGGATCTGCCGTCGTCCCGGCACGGGGGGAGGAGCGCATGAAGAACGATCCGGGCGAGTCCCGCAACCGGCAGCGGTCGCGCGCCGCCCTGCCGCCCCTGCCCCGACCCGAGGCGGCGCAGGCGCCGTCCCCCGCCACCCGTCCGGCCGTGGCGCGCGTGATCATCCGTCCGGCACGCCCCGACGACCTCGAGGAGGCCACGCTCCTCGAGCGCCGCGTCTGGGGCCGGCTGGCGGCCACCCTCAACGAGCTGCAGAGGCGCCTCTTCGCCCTGCCCGAGGCCTTCCTGCTGGCCGAGCTACAGCGCGCCGGCCGCCCCCGGCAGATCGTGGGGCTGGCGAATGGGCTGCTCTGGACCCGGGACTTCCCCCGCTCGTACCTGGATTACGAGCGGATGCTCCCTTCGTCCTCCCACAACCCGCGCGGCGATGTCCTCTACCTGGCATCGGTCGGCGTGGACCCGGCGTTGCGCGGCCGCGGCATCGGCCTGAGGCTGGTTCAGGAGGTGGTGGAGGTGGGCCGCCGGCGCCACCTCAAGCTCACCCGCCTCATCGCCAACGGCCGCTCGCGCATCCTCTGGGCGCGGGCCGGCTTCGAGGTGGTCCGGCCTCTGCGGCGACTGTTCCGCCAGTACCGGGACCTCATGCCGCAGCCGGTCCTGATGGAACTGCCGCTTCTTTGAATTCCGTCGATGCCGGCGGGTCGGAACCTCATCAGTCGCTCCGAACGCGAGACTCTCGCCGCCGGGCGCGCGCTCGCGCGCGCGCTCCGGGCCGGTGACGTGGTGCTGCTGCGCGGCGACCTCGGCATGGGGAAGACGGTCTTCGCCCGCGGCTTGGCCGCCGGCCTGGGCGTCGATCCCGGCGAGGTCCGGTCCCCCACCTTCACCCTGGTCAACCCTTATCGCGGCCACCTGCCGGTGTACCACATCGACCTGTACCGGATCGAGGCGCCGCGCGATCTGGACGAGTTGGGGCTCGAGGAGGTCCTGGGGGGCGAAGGGGTGGCCATCGTCGAGTGGCCGGAGCGGCTCGGGCCCCACCACCCCGCGCGGCACGTCATGGTGCGCCTCGAGGACCGCGGCGGCAATTCCCGCCACATCACCATCGAGGACGCCCGCGGCTACTCCACGCGGTAATTGGGAGCTTCCTTGGTGATCACGACGTCGTGCGCGTGGCTTTCCTTCAGGCCGGCGGACGTGATGCGGATAAAGCGGGCCTCGCGCCTCAGGGAATCGATGTCCTTGGCACCGCAGTAGCCCATGCCGGCGCGCAGGCCGCCGATCAGCTGGGGGACCAGCGCCTGCAGGCTCCCCTTGTACGGGACCATCCCCTCGATCCCTTCGGGGACCAGCTTGTCGTCCCCCGCCTCCGATTCCTGGAAGTAGCGGTCGGCGCTCCCATGGCGCATGGCGCCCAGCGAGCCCATCCCACGGTAGGCCTTGAACGTGCGTCCCTGGTAGAGGATGGTCTCACCCGGCGACTCCTCGGTGCCGGCGAAAAGCGACCCGATCATTACGGACGACGCCCCCGCCGCCAAGGCCTTGGTGATGTCCCCCGAGTACTTGATGCCTCCGTCGGCGATGATGGGGATCCCATGCTTGTGTCCCGAGCGGGCGCACTGGGCGATCGCCGTCACCTGGGGCACGCCGACCCCGGCGACGACGCGCGTGGTGCAGATCGAGCCGGGTCCCATGCCGACCTTCACGCCATCGACCCCCAGGCGGATCAGCTCCTCGGCCGCCTCCTCCGTGGCCACGTTTCCCGCCACGATGTCGATGCCGGGGAATTCCTTCTTGAGTCGGCGCGCCGTCTCGATCACGCCCGCCGAGTGCCCGTGGGCGGTGTCGACCACCAGCAGGTCCACCCGGGCGGCCACCAGCGCCTTGGCGCGCTCGAGCGTGTCGGGGCCCGCCCCGAGGGCCGCCCCGACCCGCAGCCGCCCGAGGCTGTCCTTGCAGGCGTGCGGATACTTGATCATCTTCTGGATGTCCTTGACCGTGATCAATCCCTTGAGGTGGTAGTCGCGGTCGACGACCAGAAGCTTCTCGATCTTGTGCTTGTGGAGGATCGCCTTGGCCTCCTCCAGGGTGGTCCCCACCGGCACCGTGACCAGATGCTCCTTGGTCATCACGGCCGAGACGGGCAGATCGGTCCGCGTCTCGAAGCGCAGGTCGCGGTTCGTCAGGATCCCCAGGAGCCGCCCTCCACGATCGGTGACGGGGACTCCCGAGATCTTGTACTTGCGCATGAGCTCGAGCGCCTCCGCGATGAGGCGGTCGGGAGCGATGGTGATCGGATCGACGATCATGCCGCTCTCGGACCGCTTGACCTTGTCGACCTCTTCCGCCTGGCCCTCGATGGACAGGTTCTTGTGGATGACGCCGATGCCTCCCTGCTGGGCCATGGCGATCGCCAGGCGGGATTCGGTGACGGTGTCCATGGCGGACGAGACCAGGGGGATGTTCAGACGGATGTTGCGGGTGAGCTGCGTGGCCACGTCGACGCCCCCCGGCAGCACATCGGACCGAGCCGGAAGCAGGAGCACGTCGTCGAAGGTCAACGCTTCGGGTACCGGTCCGTCCAGCATCGCCCTGCCTCCTCTCTTCAGGCCCGCATCCCGTGCCGGGCCGCCGGCCGCTCCGGAGTGCCCGTCCCCTCCTCCGAGCCATGGCATTTCTTGTACTTCTTCCCCGAGCCGCATGGGCATGGATCGTTGCGGCCGACCCGGCCGGCGGCGCGTTGGGCCGGCCGCGGCGCCTCCTTGGCGGGCGCGGTGTAGACCAGGTCGCGCTCGCGGCGCCGACGCATTTCTTGCTGCTCGGACTGCACCACGGCGTCCATGCGCCACAGGTTCATGATGATCTCGTCCTCGATGCGCTCCTTCATCAGCCCGAACATGACGAAGGATTCCTTCTTGTACTCGGTCAGCGGGTCCCGCTGCCCGTAGCCGCGCAGGCCGATCCCTTCCTTGAGGTGGTCCATCGCCAGGAGGTGGTCCTTCCAGGCGGTGTCGATGACGTAGAGCATCAGGGTGCGCTCGTGCTGGCGCATCACTTCGGAGCCCAGACCGCGCTCCTTCTCCTCATAGCGCTCCGCCACCCTGGACCAGAGGACCTCGCGCAGTTGAGGAGCGTTGATCGTGGTCCAGTCGATCCCCAGCGCCTGCACGTCGATCCCGTAGTAGCGCAGCACTCCGTTGCGCAGCTCCTCGGTCGACCACTCGCCCGGGTCCACGCCCGGGTTGCAGGCCGACTCCAGCGTCCAATCCAGGATCTCCTCGGCCTTCTGCAGCAGGTACTCCTTCTGCCCCTTCCCCTCCAGGAGCTCCCGCCGCAGCCGGTAGATCTCGGTCCGCTGCTTGTTGTTGACATCGTCATATTCGAGCAGGTGCTTGCGGATCTCGAAGTTCCGCGCCTCGACCTGCTTCTGGGCGCGCTCGATGGCCCGGGTCACCATGCGGTGCTCGATCGGGACTCCCTCCTCCATCCCGAGGCGCTGCATCAGCCCGGAGATGCGGTCCGACCCGAAGATGCGCATCAGGTCGTCCTCGAGGGAGAGGTAGAAGCGGGAGGAGCCCGGGTCGCCCTGGCGGCCGGCCCGACCGCGCAGCTGGTTGTCGATGCGGCGCGCCTCGTGTCGCTCGGTTCCGAGGATGTGCAGGCCGCCCAGCGACACGACCGTGTCGTGCTCCTCGCCGCACCGCCGGGCGGATCGTTCCAAGGATTCCTTCCAGACCTCGGGAGTGATCTCCGCGGCGGGCGCTCCCTCCTCCTGCAGCTCGCGGCGCGCCAGGAACTCCGGGTTGCCGCCCAACAGGATGTCGGTGCCGCGGCCGGCCATGTTCGTGGCGATGGTGACCGCCGCCAGGCGGCCCGCCTGGGCCACGATCTCCGCCTCTTTCTCGTGGTACTTGGCGTTCAGGACCACGTGCGGGATGCGCTTCTTCTGCAGGAGGCCGCTCAGGCGCTCCGATTTCTCGATCGACACGGTGCCCACCAGAACCGGTTGCCCCTTCCGATGCAGCTCCTCGATCTCCTCGACGACGGCGTCGAACTTCTCGCGCTCCGTGCGGTAGACCACGTCGGGGTACTCGATGCGGATGAGCGTGCGGTTGGTCGGGATCACCATGACCTCGAGACGGTAGATCTTGTCGAACTCGACCGCCTCGGTATCGGCCGTCCCGGTCATGCCCGCCAGCTTGGAATACATGCGGAAATAGTTCTGGAAGGTGATGGTCGCGAGGGTCTGGTTCTCCTTCTGGATCGTCACCTTCTCTTTCGCTTCGACGGCCTGGTGCAGCCCGTCGCTCCAGCGCCGGCCCGGCATCAACCGGCCGGTGAATTCGTCGACGATGATGACCTGCCCGTCCTTGACGACGTAGTCGACGTCGCGCTTGAACAGGACGTGGGCGCGCAGGGCCTGCTGCGCGGCGTGGTTCAGCTCCATCTCGGCGGGGTCGTAAAGGTTCGCGACGTGCAACAGCTTCTCGGATTTCTCGACCCCCTCCTCGGTGAGCGCGACGGTGCGCGCCTTCTCGTCCACCGTGAAGTCCTCGTCTTTCTTGAGGCGCGGGATGATGACCTCGGCGCGCGAGTAGAGCTCCGTCGACTCCTCGGAAGGTCCCGAGATGATGAGCGGTGTGCGGGCTTCGTCGATGAGGATCGAATCGACCTCGTCGACGATGGCATAGTGGTGGCCGCGCTGCACCATGGCCCCCAGGGAGTACTTCATGTTGTCGCGCAGGTAGTCGAAGCCGAACTCGTTGTTGGTCCCGTAGGTGACGTCGGCGGCGTAGGCCTCCTGCCGCGCCGCGTCCTCCAGCTCGTGCTGAATCACGCCCACCGTCAGCCCGAGAAATCTGTAGATGGGGCCCATCCAGGCGGCGTCGCGGCGCGCCAGATAATCATTGACCGTGATCACGTGCACGCCCTTGCCGGAGAGGGCGTTCAGGTACGCGGCCAGGGTGGCGACCAGGGTCTTCCCCTCGCCGGTCTTCATCTCGGCGATCTTCCCCTGGTGCAGGACCATGCCGCCGATGAGCTGCACGTCGAAGTGCCGCATGTTGAGCATGCGGCGGGCCGCCTCGCGGCACAGGGCAAAGGCCTCGGGGAGGATCTCGTCGAGGGGTGCGCCGCGCGCGACGCGGTCCTTCAAATCGAGGGTGCGCCGCGGGAAATCCTCGTCGGACAGGGCGCGCGTCGCGGGCTCGAGCTCGTTGATGGTGCCGACGCGGGGCCTGAGCTGGCGCAGCTCGCGCTCGTTCTTGGTCCCGACGATGGCCTTGAGGATCGCGTCGATCAGCATCGCCGTGGAGTGTACTCCCTTCGTCCCCTCATGGGGACCTGAACCCTGGCAACGCGCTGTTGGGGAATCGGATCCAGGGGTCGCCGCGCCCGGCGCGACCTCGACGGGGCCCGGGTTGAGTCGCGTTCCGGCCCGGCCGCGTTCCTGTAACTATAGCAAAATGCAGGGGGAAGTCAAGAATGCCCCGGGAGGGGCAGGATTCAGAAGCTGCGGTACTCGTCGAGAATGTACTTCACCGGGTCGACGTTTCTCTGGTGGACCAGGACTTCGTAGTGGAGGTGCGGGCCGGTGCTCCGGCCGCTCGTTCCGACCATGCCGATGACGTCGCCGCGCTTGATGCGCTGGCCGACCTTGACGTTGTAGCCCGCGAGGTGCCCGTAGCGGGTGATGATGCCGTAGCCGTGGGAAACGAAGATCGAGTTGCCGAACCCGCCGCTCACCCCGACGCGCGTGACGATGCCGTCCGCCGGAGCGACTACCTTGGTGCCGATCGGGGCCACGAGGTCGAGCCCCTCATGGAAGTCGCGCATGCCGGTGAAGGGATCGCGCCGCCAGCCGTAGCCGTTGCCCATCAGACCGCGCACAGGTACGATGCTGGGGGTCGAGGACAGGAGCAGCGCCTGCTTCTGGAAGGCCATGTCGAGGACCCGGAATGAATCTTGAAGGGCGCCGGACCTCTCGCGCAGGGTGTTGATCTCCCCCTCGATGACCGCTTCGGAGGCCTTGGGAGAGAGCCCCTTGAGGTCGAAGGAGCTGCCGCCCGCGCCCATCTGCTGGCCGTTGAGATCGTCCACGCCGACCATCAAGGCGAACTTGGTGGCCTTGGTCTCGAATTCCGAAAGCTTGCCCCGCAGGTCGGACAGGGAGGCGTCGAACTTCTCGTTGGATTTGCGGAGCTCCTCGTTCTCCTGGGTCAGCCTGTCGAGGCTCGCCCGCAGCTGGCTGGCCTTCAGGAGGAAGTGCGGGAACATCAGGCCAGCCACGAACACCAGGCCCAGGAAGCAGCCCGCCATCACCAGGAAGTTCTTGGAGACCTTGACTCTCCGGAACTTCGCCGTGGCGTGCGGCACGATCATGATGGTGTAGAACTTCCTGGCCATTACACCCTCGCCTGCCCGCCTGTTTCTGTGAAAGAGGCGGGGATGCTACCATCCGTTTTTCCGCAAGTCAATGCGGATCGCCCCAAATCACGACCACAAGATACGGAGTCCGGCGGCGACGCGCCTACCATACCTTGACACCCACCGGGCGGCAAGCCCCATCTCCACAGGGGGGGAACTTGCTCGCATATGTGATTCCTGTTTCTTACCATATAAGTTGTTCGAATCACATATTCATAGCCCGAATTTAGGTGCCTGAGCACGCACTGTCAAGCCAGGTTTCAAAATTGTCAGCGTCGGCAGCCCACCTCGCGGGGTTCCTTCCGGTGGCTTCGGCACGCTCCTCGGGCCCGGCGCAACGCCGCAAGGCGCCATCCTTGCCCGGGCGCCTTCCATCGACTACAGTACCGCCCCATGCTGCAAGCCAGGGACCTGAGCATCGACGAACGGGCCGGCCAGCTTCTCTGGATCGGTTTCGACGGCACGACGTACGGGCCGGCCCTGGAACGCCTGACCAGACAGGTCCACCCCGGGGGGCTGATCCTGTTCGCGCGCAATCTCGAGGACGCGGCCCAGGTCCGCGCCCTGACCGATGCCCTTTTCCGGGCCACCCGCATCCCTCCCTTCCTTGCCCTGGACCAGGAAGGAGGGAGGGTCAATCGCCTCAAGGGCATCCTGGGGCCGACCGCGCCCGCGCTCTCACTCGCGAGCCGCGCCGGCGCCGAGAGCGCCGTGCGAAGGCACTCCCAGGCGACCGCCCAGGCGCTCAAGAGCCTGGGCTTCAACGTGAACCTCGCTCCGGTCCTCGACCTGTCCGGGCCCGATCCGTCAAACGGCATCGGTGACCGGGCCTTCGGCGAAGATCCCCGCCGGGTCGCGGAGCTCGCGGCCGTTTTCGCTCGCACCCATCTGCGGGCGGGGACCATCCCGGTCGGGAAGCATTTCCCCGGCCTGGGCGCCGCGCGCGGCGACACGCACACGACGCTCCCGCTGATTCGCCGCGCCCGGCCGCTCCTCTGGAGCAGGGACCTCCTGCCTTACCGACGGCTCCGGAGGCTGCTCCCCATCGTCATGGTCGGCCACGCCTACTACCCGTCCCTGCAGGGAACGAGGCCGCACCCCGCCACGTTGTCCCGGGCCGTCGTGGACGGCCTGCTGCGCAGGAAGATCGGCTACCGCGGGCTCGTCCTCACGGATGACCTGGAGATGGGGGCGATCGATCAGGGCCTGGACGGCTGGGACCAGGCCCGTGCGGCGCTCCTGGCAGGCAGCGATGGGCTGATGTTCTGCCGCACCGAGGAGCGGATCCTCCAGGCGCACGACGGCCTGGTGCGCGCCCTCGAGAGCGGCGAAGTGGGCGCCCCTCGCCTGGCGCTGTCGCTGCGCCGGATCCTTTCGCTGAAGGAGCGCCACCTGGTGCGCCGGCGACGGACCCCCTACTCCGCGGGAAGCGTGGTCCGATCGCGCCTCCTGCTCGAGTCGCTCGGTGGGTTGGCCGGTCCGGGTCCCGACCCGACGGCCCGGTAGATCAGTCCAGATCGCGCCCGGTCAAGAGGCGGAAGATCTCGAGGTAACGGTCCCGGGTCCCCTGCACGATCGGCTCCGGTAGAGCGGGTGCAGGAGGGTTCTTGTCCCAGCGGACCGATTCCAGGTAGTCGCGCACGAACTGCTTGTCGAAGGAACGCTGTGGCCCGCCTGGCCGGTACGCGTCCGCCGGCCAGAAGCGCGACGAATCGGGGGTCAGGACCTCGTCCGCCAGGACCAGCCCCGCGCCGTCCTGCCCGAATTCGAATTTCGTGTCCGCGATGATGATCCCCCGTGACTCGGCGTGCGCGCACGCCCGCCCGTAGATCGCAAGGCTCAGGTCGCGCGCCGCGACCGCCGTCTCGCGGCCGACCAGGTCGACGACCTTCTGGAACGGGATGTTCTCGTCGTGGCCCGTGGTCGCCTTGGTCGAGGGGGTGAAGAGAGGCTCGGGAAGCCGCGCCGACTCCGGCAGGCCGGCGGGCAGCCGGAGGCCGCAGACCGAGCCGGCCTGGCGGTACTCCTTGTACCCCGAGCCCGAGAGGTAGCCGCGCACGACGCATTCCACGGGGAGCATCCGCAGCCGCGAGACCAGGACGGCGCGCCCGCGCAGGAGGTCGGCGTGCGGGCGGAGCGCGGGCGGAAAGCGCTCCACGCGATGTTCGTGAAGATGGTTGCGGACCAGCTCCGACATCATCCCGAACCAGAAGATCGAGATCTGGTTGAGGACTTTCCCCTTGTCGGGAATGCCGTTCGGCAGCACGTGGTCGAACGCCGAGATCCGGTCCGTCGAAACGATCAGCAGCTCGTCGCCGAGGTCGTAATTGTCCCTGACCTTGCCGCGGCTGGCGAGCCGCAGACCCGGCAGGGAAGTTTCCAGGAGAGGCGCCATGGGGCGGTATCCTCTTCGAAGCGCCGGGGAGCACGGGGCCCGGGCGAGCGCGGATCCTAGAATCACGCCTCCCCGCCTGTCAATCGCCGCGCCGCGGGCGATTGACCCGGGCTCACAGTCTGAACTATAAGGGATGCACGTTCGCTCGCAGGATTCGCCCATCGCAAAGATCGCGGCCGGACCGCGGCCGGTGCCGGCCGGGGAGGTGGTCATGACGCGTTTGCCCCGCTGGCCCGCATTGGTCCTGGCCCTTTTCGTTCTCGCAGCGTTTCTCCCGACCCGGGAGGCCCGCGCCGACGATCCGTACTTCGCCAGCGTGCGCGGCACCGTGCGCGATTCCCAGGGACGGCCGCTACCCGGGACGAGCCTGACGGTCTCGGGCGACGGCGTCGGGCGGAGCAGGCAGAGGACCGGCCGCGACGGGACCTATCGCTTCCCCGCCCTGCGTCCGCTGGCCCGCTACTCGATCACCGCCGAGCTGGCGGGCTACCGCACGGTCACGTACGACGGGCTCGTCCTGCAGCCCGGGCGCGCCAGGGGCATGGACTTCCGCCTGAAGCGGCCCGGCGAACGCGAGGTCGTCGCCCTGGTGACGCGCGACCCTTTCCCGTACCAGGACCTCCTGCGCGGCTTCACGCAGGGGCTCGACGTCCCGGTGCGGGTGGTCGACCTCGACCAGGAAGCGGACCCGGCCGAGAGCGTGAGGCGGGTCCGCGCCGAACACCCCAGCCTGCTGCTGGGGGCCGGATTGCGGGCCGCCCGCCTCATCCGACGGGAGATCCCCGACGCGCCCGCGATCCTGACGCTGGTCACCGATCCGCGCCGCTACGATCTGGAGACGTCGACCACCTGCTTCCTGGCCAACGCACCCGATCCCGATGAGGTCGTGCGGCACCTGACCACGATGCTGCCGCGCGCCAGGCGGATCGGACTGGTGTACGACGCGGATCTCTCGGTTTCCGTGGCGCACGACCTGCTCGCGGCCGCCGGGCGCGCCGGGATCCAGGTCGACCTCCGCCCGCGCTACAAGGGATCGAGCCCCGAGGAGACGCTCGACCCTCTGCGCGGCCGGATCGACGCCCTTCTCCTGCCGTTCGATCCTCTGAGCGCTTCGCCGGACACCGTGGAGAGGGTGACGCGTTGGGCCCTCAGGAACCACGTGCCGCTGGCGGCGCCGGGGCCTGACTGGGTGCGGCGCGGTGCGCTCTACGCCTACGGCGCGAGCACCGAGCAGATCGGGGCGGAGGCGTCGCGGCTCGCCGCGGAGATCCTCTACCACGGCCATCAGCCCTCGGACTTCGGCGTGCGCGTTCCGCCCTCGCGCCTCCTGGCCGTCAACCGCGGCACGGCCGAGGCGCTTGGCATCACGCTGCCACCCGACCTTGACGCGCAGGTGGCCTACTGAGGGAGGAGCCGGGCACTCCTGCAGGCTAGCGCAGGGGGCGCACCTCGCGCACGCCCTCGACGCGCCACAGATCGCCGAGGACCTTCTTGTGCTGTGGGTGGACGCCGCAATACTGGAAGGTCAGCACCAGGTGATCGTCGCGCCGCTTGACGGCGAAGGATTCCAGGGGGCGCCCCAAGGCGCGCAGCGCCCGGTCGATCTCCGCGCGGGTGCGGCCGTGATCGTCGTCGAACGCCACCTGGCAGTCGTAGTACACGCAGCGGCCGAACACCCGCCTCTCCAGGAGGCCGAGGCCGACCAGGACCACCAGCACCAGCCCGGTCGTCAACACACCGACGGCGCCGTACCCGGCGCCGATGCTCATGCCCACGGCCGACACCACCCAGATCATGGCCGCCGAGGTCAGGCCGACGACCTTGCCGCGTGACTGCATGATCGTGCCGGCGCCCAGGAAGCCGATGCCGGTCACCACCTGCGCCGCGATGCGCCCCGGATCGCCCGGATGCTCCGGCGCGAAGACCGTCGAGACCTTGGCGGAAAGCCACATGAAGAGCATCGACCCGAGGCAGATCAGGATGTTCGTCCGGAACCCGGCCGGCTTGTTCTTGATCTCGCGCTCGACCCCGATCAGCCCGCCGCACACGATGGCGAGGAGCGCCTTCGGGAGGAAGTCCTGAACCAGGGGCCGCAGCGTCTGCAGGAAATCGGTCATCTCACCTCACGGTCGCGGCCGATCTCGGAGCCGCGCGCAGCGGAGGGTATAATTACATCCTTTTCGGCGGGCGTGCAATGAAGCGTCCCTCGCGAGGAGGTGAAGGCCGTGCATGAGGGAGGGCGGGCGCGCATGGGCGGCCTCCCGTTCGAGGGCCCCCGGCAGGTGGGGGCGCTCTTGGTGCTGGTCGCCGGGGTGGCGCTGGGAGCGGGCCTCCTCGCGCTGCACGAGCGGGGCCGCGACGCGGCGCCGCGGAGCGAAGCGGGCGCCGGGCGCGCCGCTCCGCCTCCGATCCCCGCGCCACGATCGCCCGCGGCTCCGGCCCAGGACGGCTACGCCTCGGTCGTCCGCGCCGTCATGCCCGCGGTCGTGAACATCTCCTCCGTGCAGGTGATCCAGACCTACGAGAGCTATTCGCCGCTCTTCGCCGACCCCTTCTTCCGGCAGTTCTTCGGAGACGACGCCCAGGAGTTCGCGGTGCCCCGCGAGCGGCGCGCCCTCAGCCTGGGCTCGGGGGTCGTGGTCAACGATCGCGGGACGATCCTGACGAACTACCACGTCGTCGAGCACGCGCGCGAGGTCAAGATCGCGCTCGCCGACGGGCGCGAGGTGGGAGCCCGCATCCTGGGCGCGGATCAGCGCACCGACCTCGCCGTTCTGCGTGTCGACGACACCTCTCTGCCGACGGCGGTCCTGGGCGACTCCGAGAACCTGCAGGTCGGCGACATCGTGCTGGCGATCGGCAACCCCTTCGGGATCGGCCAGACCGTGACCATGGGGATCGTCAGCGCCATCGGCCGCGGAAGCCTGGGGCTGGCCGATTACGAGGACTTCATCCAGACCGACGCCGCGATCAACCCCGGCAACTCGGGCGGCGCGCTGGTCAACACACGCGGCGAGGTGATCGGCATCAACACCGCCATCCTGTCGCGCAGCGGCGGCTACCAGGGGATCGGCTTCGCCATTCCCTCGAGCATGGCCCGGGAGATCGTGGAGAGCATCCTCGCGCACGGGCACGTGGTGCGCGGCTACGCCGGGGTGCGCCTGCAGGCGTCACGCCCGAGATCGCCCGGGCCTTCGATCTCGGCGCGGCGCGTGGCGCGCTGGTGGCCTCCATCGACCCCGGCGGGCCGGCCGCCCGGGCCGGGCTGCGGCGCGGCGACGTCGTCGTCTCCCTGCGCGGCAAGCCGGTTCTCTCCGACGACGATCTGCGCACCCAGCTGTCGCGTCTCAAGCCCGGCGATCGGGTGACGCTCGGGCTCGAGCGGGATGGGCGCCGCCGCGAGGCCGATCTGGTGCTGGACGAGCCTCCGGCCCCGGCGGGCCGGCCGCGCCGCCGGCAGGGTTGATCGCCTCCCGCCGCGGGGCTGGAGGCTGGTCCAGGAAGGCCGCGTCGTCCACCGTCAGGGCGACCGCCCCGAACTCCTCCTCGACCCGTCCTCTGAGCAGATAGGGCCGCGTCGTGGCCAGCATCCTGCAGAAACGTTCGTAGGGCCGCGGGAAGAAAGTGGTCTCGTAGATCGCCGTGGTGTCCTCGAAGGAGACGAACTCCATCGGCTCGTCGTCCTTGGTGCTCACCACCTTGCCCGTGATCAGCCACCCGAGCGCCGCCACCCGCCGCCCCGCGTGGCGGGCCAGGTCGCAGCCGCGCACCGGCACGATCCCCGAGCGGCGCAGCGCCAGCAGGTGGTCGCGGTACAGCGTCAGAGGGTGGCGGCTGATCAGGAAGCCCAGGGTCTCCACCTCGTCGCGCAGGAGCTTCGCCTCTTCGCAAGGGCGCGGCGACGGCAGCGGCCCGAGGTCGGGCGGGAAGAGCGACCGCGCGCGCGATCGCCGCCCCTCCGTCTTCGCCTCCCACTCGCGCAGGCGCCAGTGCAGGCGCGGCCGGATCGCCAGGTCGGGGGCGGCGGCGTCTTCGCCGAAGCCGACGCCGTCGAAGGCGCCGGCGCGGACCAGGAGGCGCGCGTCGGACGGGTCGATCGGCACGCGCCGCAGGAACTCGTCGAACGAGACGAACGGCCCGCGGTCCTTCCGCTCCGCGAGGATGGCCTGGGCCGCCTCGTCGCTCAATCCCCTGATCTGCATCAGGCCGACGCGCACCCGGCCGTCGCGCCCCGCGTAGGCCTTGTCGCTCTCGTTGATGTCCGGCAGGAGGACCGAGAGCCCCATCCGCCGGCACTCGGAGATGTAGGCGAAGGTCGAGTAGTAGCCGCCGCCGTTGCTGATGACCGCGGCCATGAACTCGGCCGGATGGTGCGTCTTGAGATAGCACGACTTGAAGGAGACGAGCGCGTACGAGGCCGAGTGCGGCTTGCAGAACGAGTAGCCCGAAAAGCTCATGATCATCCGCCAGACTTCCTCGATCACCGTGGGCGTCGTGCCACGCGCCAGCGCCCCCCGGGTGAACTGCTGCCGGTAGTCCTCGACCTTCTTTCCGGCCCACTTTTTCGACAGCACCTTGCGCAGGCCGTCCGCCTCGGCGTCGGTGAAGCCGGCCATGCGGATGGCGACACGCGCCACGTCTTCCTGGTAGCACATGATCCCGTAGCTCCCGGCCAGCACCTCGTCGAGGATCGGGTGGAGCGACGTCCAGGCGCCGCCGCGCAGCCTGCGGACGTACTCGCGGATGTAGTCGTTGGCCGCCGGCCGGATGATCGACGAGTGGATCACCAGGTGCTCGAAATCACCCCGCCGCGTCTTCTGCTGCAGCTGCCGCATGGCGGGCGACTCGACGTAGAACACCCCCATCGTGTCGCCGTCGCGCAGCCGCTCCTGGGTGCGCGGTCCGGCCCCCCGTGCCGCCGGACGGCGGCGCAGGCATCGCGGATGACGGAGAGGGAGCGGTTTCCCAGGAGATCGATCTTCACCAGCCCGGCCTCTTCGGCCTGGTCCTTCTCCCACTGGATGACCCGCACCCCCTTGGCGGCGCGCTCGACCGGGACGTGGCGCGACACGCCGTCGGGGGCGATGACGACCCCGCCGCAGTGCACCGACAGGTGGCGCGGGAAGCCGTCGAGCCGCGCCGCCGCCTGCAAGATCTCCGGCCACGGCGGCCGCGCGAGCATGCCGCCCTGCTTCGGATTGAATTCCTCGCCTCGGAACATCGGATGCTCCCCAGTCGCCTCGAGCGCCGTCCCGGCCCCTCCGTAGAGCGACAGCCCCGAGGCGACCCGGGCGATCTCCGCATCGGGAAGCCCGTACACCTTGGCCACCTCGCGCACAGCGGCGCGGGCCCGGAAGGTGACGTGGTTGGCGATCATCGCCGTGCGCTCCTCGCCGACCGTCTTGAACACCCAGCCGAGCAGGTCGTCACGCTCGTCCCAGCAGAAGTCCACATCGATGTCGGGCGGGTCGACCCGGCCGCGGTTGAGGAAGCGCTCGAAGTAGAGGTCGTGGCGGATCGGCTCGACGTGCGTGATCCCCAGGCAGTACGACACGATCGACGCGGCCGCCGAGCCGCGACCACATGTGCGAGGCGAGCGTTTGACGATCTCCTGCACCACGAGGAAATAGTCGGCGAAATTCTTGTCGTGGATGATCGCCAGCTCGTGGTCGAGCCGGGCGCGCACCGCCGGCGTGACCGCGCCGTAGCGCCATAGCACCCCCTCCTCGCAGCGCGACTTCAGGAGAGAGAAGGCGTCGCCCGGCGCCCCGCCGCCGGAGCTCCCGGCCGCGCCGTCGAGGGGCAGGTCCGCGAAGCGCGGCAAGACGAGGGCGCCCCAGGGCGGCCCGTCCAGGGCGCACTCCTCGGCGATGCGCACCGTCGCCGCCAGGGCCTCCGGGCAATGCGGGTAGGCGCGCGCCATCTCCGCGGGCGGCTTGAGCCAGGCCTGCGGCGACGCGAGCTCTTCCGGCGGGACGCGATCGAGGGTCGTGTTGAGGGCGATGGCGCGCAGCAGCCGGTGCAGCGCGAAGTCGCGCGCGTCCACGAAATGCACGTCGTTGACCGCGACCGGCTCGATGCCGAGCCGCCGCGCCGCGCGCAGCCGCGCCAGCGCCCCCTCCGCCGCCGACGGAGCCGCCGTCGATCCCAGCGCCAGGCACAGATCGCGCGGCGGCCGCGCCGCGAGTGCCGCCTGCAGGACGGCGAGCGACGGCGACAGGACGACCAGCCCCTCAGAGCCGCCCCGCAGCGCCTCCGGCACCGAGAAGCCGGGGTCGAGGTGGCGCCGCGTCAGGATGCGGCAGAGGTTGGCGTACCCCTCCGCCGTCTTCACCAGGAGCGTCGCCCTCTCCCCCGCCCGGAGGCGCCGCGGATCGGGCGCGGTCACCTCCGCCCCGAGGACCGGCCGCAACCCCGCCGCCAGGGCGACCTCCCGGAAGCGCACCGCCCCGTACAGGCCGTCGACGTCGGTGCAGGCGATCGCCCGCATGCCGCGCTCGGCCGCCGCGCCGCACAAGGCCTCGAGGCTCGACGCGCCGCGCAGCAGGCTGTAGTGCGAGCGGATCTGGAGGTGGACGAAGCCGTGATCGTCCTGGTTCACGACGCCGCCCCGGCCCGCCCCGCGAAGATCCGCCCGGAGACGATCGCCCGGTCGCCGAAGCGCCCGCGGATCCGATCGACCGCCTCCGCCAGCGCGTCGGCGCCTTCGGCCCCGTCGTCGAGCGCCTCCGGGCCGAACAGCGCCAGCTGCCGCGGCCCGCGCGCGATCTCCAGGCAGCGCAGCTCGATCCA
>QHXZ01000027.1:36718-53906 GCA_003223165.1 Acidobacteriota bacterium | reverse complement strand
GGCGACGGCCGCCAAGGGCGGCTCGAGGCGGAACGGGTCAGGCGGTTCCGGGAGGCGCTGCACGGCGGGCCGCCGGAGAGCGGCGTGCAGGGCGCGGCCCTTCGGGGCTGAAACGCGCCAGCGCTTCCGGATCGCGCCCGTCGAGCACCCAGGTTTCGATCGGCGCCGGCAGCAAGGCCGGGAAGAGCGGATCGACGACGCCCAGACGGGCCAGCCTCGCGGCCCCGGCGCGGCCGGCCAGCGGCGCCGCCTCGCCCGCCACGCTCTTGAGAAGCACGAAGCGGCGGGGGCGCGTGCGGCCCGCGATGTGCGCGGCAATCGAGTCGGAGGTGAGGCGGAAGGTCCGCTCGAGCCCCTTCGCCCGCATCACCATCCCCGAGGCCAGCAGGATCGGCAGCCCACCGGCGCGGGCCCGCCGGCGGGCCGCCGCCAGGTCGGGCACCGCCTCCGCACCCGGCGCCAGGGCGGCCAGGAGGAGTCCGTACTGGTCCATCCCCAGGAGGGCCATCCGGTGCGCCGCCTCCTCGCCGATCCCCAGCCGCCGCGTCTCTTCCCGCACCAGGCCGGCGAACCGACCGCCCCCAGGCACCACGAGAACGCGTCGATGCCTGGCCAGGGACGCCAGCGCGCCAAGGAGCGGCGGCAGCGCCCGGCCGCGGCCCAGGCTGCCGCCGACCTTCACGAGGAGGTCCCAGCGGAAGGAGGTGCTCACGCCGGCCGCCTCAGGCGCCCGCCACCGGCCGCAGCACCGACTCCCCCGCCTCCTCGGCCAGGAGGAGTGCCAGGGCGGCGCTCGGGGCGGCGACCGCCCAGGCGTCGCCCGTAAGTCGCGGCAGAAGGCGTTGCAGCGGGGTGCTGCGCAGGCCCGCTCGTCCGGCGGCCGCCTCGGCCAGGAAGGCACCGGCGCCCGCAACGATCGCCCGCGGCTCCGCCGGGTCCGGCAGGCGGGACAGCACCTGCCACAGCGCGCGGGCCAGCTGATCGATCTGGCGGTCCTCCAGGTAAGCGGCGATCCTTTCCACGGCGCGAGCTCCGAGTTCGTGGACCTCGGAGCAGACCAGGCGCGCGACGCGGGCCGCCGCCTCCTCCCCGCTCTTGCCGCGCCCGTCCGGCGTGGGCACGGTGTAGGCTTCTGCGCCGATCCGCCCCAGTACCCGGTAGACGTCCGCGGTGACGGCGAAATGCTCCGGCGCGATGCGGCACCAGCGACCGGAAAGCGGCACGCTCGAAGCGAAGCTCGCGGGAGGGGTCCGGAGCAGGCCCGAATAGACCAGCTCGCCGGAGGCGAGCCGTTCGACATCGGTGCGCCCGACGGGGCAGGGCGTCCCGTCGTCGATCGGGATGATGTCGGTCGTGGTGCTGCCCACGTCGACGAGGACCGCCGCCGCGCCGCCGAGAGCCCGCGCCGCCACGCCGGCCGACGCCCGCCAGTTGGCGGCGGCGACGGCCGCCGGTCTCTCCCGCGCAGCCTCCACGGAAAGCAGGGCGCCTTCGGCGTCGAGCACGCGGATCGGCGCGCCCGCGAGGCTCTCGCAGCAGGCGGCGAGGATGGCCCGCACCCCGTCGCGACGCGAGGGAAAGGCGTCCGCCAGCTCCGCCGTCATGGTGACCCCGTGCGCCGCCGGCTCCCGTCCGGCGCCCTCGCCGCCGCGCGCCTCGCGGAGGAGCGCGGCGAGGCGCGCGGCGAGGCCGCCGGGGTCCTTCCAGATCTCGAACGGCACCAGGAACGTGCGCAGCTCGCCGCCGTCTGCGCGGCAGATCAGGCGCGACAGCTTCAGATGGACGCCGCCGATGTCCCAGCCGAGGTAGATTCCCATCCCGGTTTCCCTCCCCTTTGCGCGTCACCTTCGTCTCGGGCGCTGAAGCGCACCGTGCCGTCGCCGCGGAATCGGCAGAGGCCGCGTGCCTCGAGCCGTGCCGGGAGGGAGCGGCCGAGGGCCGCGTCCCGCAGCAGGCCCGCGAGGTTCTCCCGGAACAGCCGTCGCAGCCCCACGTACGAGGTCGTCGGGCGCGGGTTGATCTCGATCAGGCTCGGGCCGTCGCGCGCCAGGACCAGGTCGACGCCGAGGTAGCCGCGCACACCCTCCGCTGCGGCCGCCAACGCCCGCACCGCGGCGACCGCCAGTTCGCTGGCCGCGCGCGACGCGGGATGGCGAAAAGGCGCCGCCCCGCCCCGGTAGGCGCAGGCCGCGCCGAGGCGGATCTCCTGGCGGCTGAGCCCCAGCGGCAGCACGGCCGGCGCGCTGCGCGCGCCCGCCCCGGGCCCCGAAGACGCCGGCGCGGACACCAGCAGCGACACGCTCGCATCCTCCCCCGGCACATAGTCCTGCACCAGCAGGTCGGGACGCGAGGTGGCGCGGCGCACGGCGGCGAGGGCCCGGGCGATCCCCCCTCTGCGACGCAACAGGCGGACGCCTTGGCCGCCGCAGCCGTCGCGCGGCTTCAGCACCACGGGGAGCGGCCAGGTGCTCAGACGTCGCGCCGCGGTCGCGAAGGGGATGGCCTCCGTGGCCGGCGTGGGGAGGGAAGCCGAGGCGAGCAGCCGGGCGCTCGCCAGCTTGTCGCCGGCCAGGCGCGCCGCCCCCGGCGAGGGGCCGAGGAGGATCCGCCCCTCCTCCTCGACGATGCGCGACAAGCGCGGCAGCAGATCCTCCTCCTCGGGGGCGATGATCAGGCCGGCGTCCGCGCGGCGCAAGGCGCGCCGGAAGACCTCCTCCCTGCGCCCGCCAACCGGCACCAGGTCCAGGCTCCCGGGCGGGGCGCAGCGCAGGAGGCGCCGCAGGCCGGCGGTGATCGCGATCTCGGGACGGTGCAGCAGAACCAGCTGGACGTCGCCCAGGCGTATCAGGTCCTCCGCCAGCGCATCGCGCATCGCCGCCCCTTCGGCCCGAAGTTGCCGCTGCGAGGCATCGGCGCGGCCTCCTCCCACCGGCCCGGCGAAGCTGGTGAGGTGCTCGAGCAGGACGATCTTCATGGGAAAATGCCCTCGAGGGTGCGGCGTGAGGATTATACCCGTCATCGATCTGCGCGATCAGCGCGCCGTCCGAGGGGCCTCGGGCGATCGGGAACGCTACCGTCCCGTCGCGAGCCGGCTGCGGGGGCCGCGGGAGGAGGACCTCTCGGACCCGGTGGCGCTCGTGCGCGCCTACGGCGAGGAGCTGGAGGCGACGACGATCTACGTCGCCGATCTCGATCGCCTCGAGGGGCGTGGCAGCCATGACGCGCTCGTGCCGCGCCTGCTCGATTCGGCCCCCGGCGCGCGCTTCCTGTGGGACGCCGGCCTGACCGGGGCGGACTCGTTGCCGCGCGCCTTGCGCCCGGCGGTGGACGCGGGGCGCCTGGCTCCCATCCTCGCCACGGAGACGCTCGCCTCGCTCCAGGGTCTCGCCCCATGGCCGCCGGCAGAAGCGAGGCGCGCCGCCTGGCCGGCGGAGGCGGGTCCGGTTCTGGGCCTCGACCTCGAGGAGGAGGGCGTGGTGGCCCGCGCGCCGGACGTCGCGGCGCAGGATGACGCCGCGCTCCTGCGTCTGGCGGCCCGCCGCGGCCTGCGCGAGGCGATCCTGCTCTCGTTGCGCAGGGTCGGCACGGGGCGCGGCCTGCCGCGGGAAAGGCTCCTCCGGCTGCGCCGCGAGGCGCCCGGCCTGCGCCTCCACGCCGGAGGCGGCATCGGCTCGGCCGCGGATCTCGATTTCCTGCAGCGTGCCGGCTTCGCGGGAGCGCTCGTCGCCGGCGCCCTGCACGACGGCAGCCTCACCCCGCACCGCCTTCGCCAGGGTGGCTGGCTGGGGTGACCGGAGTCACACGTCCTGGAGCGTCGATCCGGGCAGACGCGGAGTGACCTGCAGGGTGCGGAAGCGGCGCAGGAGCACCTGCCCGCCAGGCATCCCCTTGCGCTTGTGGACGTGCTTGCGCTGGGTGTAGTGCACCTCCACCTTCCCCTCCTGTCTCGCTCCGCTGTAGAAGGCGGCGATCTCGGCCGCCGTGCGCAGGGTAGCCTCCGGCAGCGACTTCAGGCGCTGCGGGTTGCGCACGACCACGTGCGCCCCCGGATGGTCGGCGGCATGCAGCCAGAAATCCCAGGGCGCTGCGACCCGGAAGGTCAGCGCGTCGTTCTCCTCGCCGCTCTTGCCGACCAGGACCACGAACCCGTCGCGCGTCGTCAGGCGGCGCACGCGCGCCTTGTCATTCCGCTCGCGGGCGGGGGCACGTCCCGGCTTCGGCCGGGGGGCGTGGACCAGCCCCAGGCGGGCCATCTCCTCGCGCAACCCGTCGAGGTCGCCCTGACCCCTCGCCCCGCCCGCCGGCCCGGCGAGCGCGCGCCATTGATCGAGCCTGCGGCGCGCGGCTTCGATCCGTGTCTCGACCAGGACGGCGCCTCGCTTGCCCTTCTTGTAGCGGTCGAAGAGGGCCTGGGCGTTCTCCTGCAGCGAGCGCGCGGGGTCGATCGGCACCTCCAGCATCGCCCCCCCGGGGTCGTAGGGATCGGGAACCCGGGCGATCCCCCCTTCCACGCGGGCGCTCGACAAGCCCGCCAGGAGCGCCTCGCCCAGCCGCCGGTGATCCTCGCTTCGCCGCGCCTGGACCAGGTCCTGCTCGAGCCTCCTCACCAGCTCCTCCAGCCGCCCGATTTCCTTGCGCACCAGGGTCTCGTAGTGCGCCTTGAGCGCCTGGAAGTCGCGCAACCGCTCGATGAGACCGAGGGCGGCCTCGGCGGCGGCCGAAGGGCTCGCGAAGGGGACGGCCACCCGCCCCCCGGAGGCGGGCACGGGGCCAGGGGCGTATCCGAAGGGCAGGGCCGAGACCAGGATGTCGTCGCGACCGATCGAGTCCCCCTCGGTCCAGTCCGCCAGAGGTTTCGTGGCGTAGACCACCGGGGCCCACGACCCGCTCGCGGCCGCCGCCAGAATCTCGACAAGACGCCGCTCCGATTCCCCCGACCAGGGGCACTCCGGGCCCAGGTCGCGCGCCAGCACGGGGCTGAGCGGCGCCAGGAAGGAGGCCGGGTCGGGGAACCGTTCCCTCAGGATCGGCAGGGCCTCCGGGCCGGGCGGAAGGTCCGCGTAAGCCTCCCGCCCCGGCGGCGGCCGGTACATGGCGCCGACCACCGGAGCACGAAAGGCGCTCTCGAGAGGACGGCAGAAAGCGAGGATGCTGCCCGCCGCGTCGAGCAGGAGCATGTTGGCCGAGCGGCCGAGGAGCTCCACGACCAGACGCCTCTCGAGCGCGCCGTCGTCACGCCGCGGCAGGCGGAAGCGCAGATCGACGACGCGGTCATGGGCGGCGGTGCGGAGCGAGGAAAGCACCGCCCCTCCTATCTCGCGGTCCAGGAAGGCGGCGAAGGGATCGGGGGGCTCGTCTCGCGCCCGGGTCGCGGAGAGGTGGAAACGTGGCAGGTCGGGGCGGACGGCGATCAGGAGGGCGTCACGCGAGGGGGTCGCGAAGCGTATCAGGTAGCGCTGGCGCCCCAGGTGGGAAACGCGCAGCACTTCCTGCTCGACCAGCCGGCCCGCGGCCTCGCCAGCCGCGGCCTGCAGCAGGAACTGGTCCATACGCTCGGCCGAAGGGCCCGTCCCGGACAGGCTCCTAGCGATCCTTGATTTGCTTGATGCCGCGCGCCACGGCGCGATCGAGCTTGGCCTCGACCTGGTCGGCGGGGAGCCTCTCGACCTCGGCGATCTCGCTGACCAGCAGGTACTTCGCCTTGTCGAGCATGCGGCGTTCGCGGTAGGAGAGGTTCTTCTGCAGCGCCAGGTGGCTGAGGCTCTTGAAGACCAGCGCCACCTCGGTAATCGAGCCGGTCCGCATCTTGTCGGAATTCTCCTGGAACCGTCCCTTCCAATCGTCGAAGACACGCACCTTCGTGTCCTTGAGCGCGTCGTAGACCTCTTCGATCTCCTTCTTCGAGATGACGCGGCGCAGCCCCACGCTGGTGGTGTTGCTGCGCGGCACCATTACGGTGCTGTCGTTGGCAACGATGCGCAGGCGGAGGAACTCCTCCTCCCGCTCGCCAGTGGGGCGCGTCTCGATTTGCTCGATGATGCCGAGACCATGGTTCGGATAGATGACCTTGTCGCCGATCTTGAATTCCAAGGGTACCCTCCGCGGTTCGCCGGATCCCTTCGCGATGGCCGGGCGCGAGACTTGAGTGTGGGCTGAAATTATAGCAAAACCGGGGCTTCGGGTCAATCGCCTGATTCAGAAGGGCCCCGGGCGGGGGGAGTCCCGGGCGGGCGCGCGCTACAATGCCGGCGCACCATTCTGGCGGGAGGAGGCATGATCCGCGTCGGCGTCGCCGGGTGGGACTACCCCGATTGGGCCGGGGTGGTCTACCCCTCCCCCCCGCCGCGCGGTTTCGATCGACTGGCCTACCTCGCCGATCTCTTCGACGCGGTCGAGATCAACGTCACCTTCTACCGGCAGCCGGATCTGCGCGCCGCCGCTTCCTGGGCTCGCAGGGTCGCAGACCACCCCGCGTTCCGCTTCACGGCGAAGCTGGTCCGGGACCTTACCCACGCCGGCCGACCGACCGGCTCCCATGGCTCCCCGGCCTTCGTGGATCTCAAGGCCCAGGCGGATCGCTTCCGGGCCGGCATCGATCCGCTCCTCGAGTCCGGCCTGCTCCTGGCGGTGCTGGCACAGTTCCCGCACTCGTTCCACGATCGGCCCGAGAGCCGTCTGCACCTCGAGGGCCTCGCGACCTTGCTGCGGGGCCTTCCGCTGGTGGCGGAGTTCCGCCATCGCAGCTGGGATCACGAAGGCGCCCTGGCCTTCTTGCGCGGCCTGGGTGTCGGATTCTGCAACGTGGACCAGCCGGATCTCCCTTCGACTCTTCGCCCGACAGCGCACGCCACCTCGCCTGTCGCCTACGCACGCCTGCACGGCCGCAACGCCGCGAGCTGGTTCGGCCACGCGGCCTCGCCCGCCGCGCGCTACGACTACCTGTACGGTTGGGAGGAGATCGACCCCTGGACGGAGCGGGTCCGGGCCCTGGCGGGCCGGGCGGAGGAGGTGGTCGTCATCGCCAACAACCATTACGGGGGGAAGGGGCCGGCCAATGCCCTGATGATCAAGGCGGCCCTCGGGCGCGCCCCGGTGCGCGCGCCGGCCTCGCTGGTGGCGGCCTTCCGCGACCTGGCGGCGGTGGCCCTTCCCGAGAGGAGCGCGCTCGAGCAGGGGCGCCTGTTTCCGAAGGAGGGCGGTTAGGGGCGTCAGTCGAGCGGGGAGGAAGTCGTCCTCCGTCCCGTCGCGGGCACCGACACCTCGCGTACCCGATCGACCCGGCAGCTGCCGCACAGAGGCAGCCGGTCGACCTCTCCCGCGACGTAGCGGCGCCGGATCTCGGTGGCGGTCGGGCCGTTCCAGATCTCGGCGATGCTGCTATGAGCGACGTTGCCGAGCACCTGCTTGCGACTGTAGTCGACGCAGCACAGCACCATGTCCCCGTTGAAAAGAATGTACGCCTGCTTGAAGAGTCTCGGACAGTTGTCGTAGTAGGACATGGCCCGGCTGCGGCTCCAGCGCTCGTCACCCTCGATGTTGCCGCCCCTGTTCTCGAGCATGGTGAACTTGGAGTCGACGCCGCGCGAGCGCCAGTAGCTCACCGCCGTCCGCGCGTCGATGAGGGTTGTGTCGACCATGGTGATCCACAGGCGGGGGCGGCCGGGGCCGCGCCGCGACTGCTCGGCGAGGAAGTAGTCGACGTTGGCCAGGGTGCGATCGAGATCCATGCTCCCCCGCATGGTGCGGCGGTAGGCCCGGGGATCGATCCCCTGGACCGACACGTACAGCTCGTGGATCCCCGCCCCCCGATCCAGCACCGCGCGCGTGACGTCCGGCGTCAGGAAGTGCCCATTCGTCGTGATCACCACTTTGGTCGTGGGCAGGCGCCGGTTGATGTAGCGCACCTTGTCAAGGAGCGTCGGGTCGAGCAGCGGCTCGTTCATCAGGTTGGGGGTGATGCGGTGCACCCGGTGCTGCGCGGCCTCGTCGATGAGGCGCCGGAACAGCGCGTCGTCGATCATCCCCTTCGGTTGGGTCGGATGCGTCTCTCCGTAGGGGCAGAAGACGCAGTCGGCGTTGCATCCGGTCATCGTCTGGATCTGCATGCGCCGCGTGCAGCGGTTCCTGAGGCGGGTCCAGAGCGTATCGCCCGGCTGGTCCACGTAGTACTTGCGTATCGTGTACTTGCTCATGCCGCGGCCAGGATGGAACGGTACACTGCTTCGGTCCGCTCGACCATGCGTTCGTTCGTGAACTCGCGGACGTGGTTTCGCGCCGCGGCAGAGAGTCCGGCCCGCAGCGTCGGATCGGCCGCCAGGAGCGCGATGGCGCGAGCCAGTGCCGGCACGTTTCCGGGCGGGGCGAGGAGGCCGTGCCGGCCATCCTCGACGATCTCCTCGATGCCGCCAACGGCGGTCGCCACCAGCGGCACCCCGGCCGCCATGGCCTCTTTCAGGACCGCCGGGGACCCCTCGCCCGAAAGGGAGGCCAGGACGAAGAGATCGAGCCCGGCATAGACATCGGGCATGCCTTCCTGGAACCCGGCGAAGAGCACGCGGCCTCGCAGCGGCCCCGCCTCGGCCGCGCGGCGGAGATCGGCCTCGCGTGGTCCGCTCCCGACGACGACGAAGCGCGTCTCCCCGATCTCCTGCGCCACCTGGGCCGCCGCTTCGAGGAAGCGGTCGATCCCCTTGTGGGACGCCAGGTGCCCGGCCGTGCCGATGAGGAAGGCACCTTCCGGCAGATCGCCCAGACGCGCGAGCGCCGCCCGAAAACGTGCCCGGTCTCCCGAGGCGAAGCGCTCGGGGTCGATCCCCGAGTGGACGACCACGACGCGCTCGGCGGCGAGCCCCTGGGCGACGAGGGCGCGGCGGATCGCCTCCGACACCGCCACCACGCGATCGACGCGGAAGGAATACTTGACGCGCCCCAGGAGGCGCCCCCGCAGCGGGAACGACACGCGGCGGGCCGCCACCGCGCGCCGCCGACCCGCAAGGAGCGTGGCGAGCGTCCCGAGGCTCACGGCGTGCGCCGTGTGGTAGTGCAGAAGATCGACGCGCTCCGCCCGCAACAGGGCGGCCAGGGCGCCGGCCGCCGGCAGGTCGAGCTCGCCGCGCATGCTCAGGGGAACGACGCGCAGCCCGCCGGCGACGGCGCGTTCGGCGAGCGGGCTCCCCGGCTGCGCCACGAGGAGGTTGCGGTAGCCGCGCGCCTGCAGCCCCTGCGCCAGGCGCAGCGTCTGCGCCTCCCCGCCGCGCCAGCCACGCTCGGTGTTCAGGTGCAGGACGGTGGCCGGCATCAGGGTGCGCGGGGCGGGAGGTCGGCGGCGCCCGCGGCGCGGCCGGCGGCGCCGGACTCGTCTCGCCGCCCTGTCTCGAGAAGACGCATCTCCCAGATGCGGGCGTACTTCAAATAGACGCTGAAGGCCCCGAGCAGCGACAGGACCAGCCCGTGCGCTCCGTCCAGGAAGCCGAGCTTGAGCAGGTACATCTTCAGGAAACGCCCCACGGTGCGCGCCAGGATGGTGGCCGGCCCGGCGCGGCGGCCCCTGGCGTACGCCTGGCTCGCGCCCCACTCGCTGTAGCTCCGGATCTTTCCCCAGTATTGCGCGAACGACCGGAAGGAATAGTGCTCCAGCCGGTGCCGCAGGACCGGGACGCTGCCGGGGAGTTCGATCGCCTCGTGCACCTCGCGGTCGGCGAAGCGCGCCACCTCCCGGCGCACCAGGCGGATGACCCGGTCTCCCCCCCAGCCACAGTGTCGCATCCGCCGGCCCAGGAAGTAGTTGTCGCGACCGATCCAGTATCCGTCGTGGTCCGGACCCCGGCGGAGCAACCCCTGGATCTCGTCGCCGAGCCCCGGTGTGACGCGCTCGTCGGCATCCAGCAGGAGGAGCCACTCGTGCGCCGCCTGGGGGATTGCCCAGTTCTTCTGGCGCGCGAAGGTGTCGAACCGCCGCTGCAGGACGCGTGCTCCGTGACGCCGGGCGATGGCGACGGTCGCGTCGGAGCTGAAGGAGTCGACGACCAGGATCTCATCGGCGAAGCGCACCGACTCGAGGCAGGCGGCGATGTTGGTCTCTTCGTTGTAAGTCGGGACCAGGACCGTCAGCGTCCGGCGGCCCCCCACGCCCTGCGCGTCGCCCGCCCCCGATCCGCTCCCCCTCACTGCTTGCGGGCCTCCCGGTCCTGTTTCTCCGCCTTCTTGTAAAATTCGTCGAGCAGGGCCTTGGCCTTCCGGACCAGCGGGTCGTTCGGGCTGTCGTGGAACAACTGGCCCAGAACCTCCTCGGCCTCGATCCGGTGACCGAGCGCGATCTGGCACCGGCCCATGTCGTACAGGACGCGATTGATGCTACGTACCGATCGAGAGCGGCGCCGTAGGCCTTGCGCCGCTGGTAGAACCAGCCCACCAGCCGCTCATGCTCCGCCAGCTCATCCTGGCACAGGATCACCTGCTCACGTGCCTTCTGGGCGAACGTGCTGTCGGGGTAGGTGGCCGCCACCTTGTTGAACTCCTCGATCGCCTTGAGGGTGAGCGCCTGGTCGCGATCCGGAGCGGGCACCTGCTTGAACAAGGACATGGCGACCATGAATTGCGCGCGGTCGGAGCTGGGATGCTGCGGGTAGTAGATGATGAAATTGCGGTAGGCGTTCAGCGCCTCACCGTAGTTGAGCAGCCCGCCGTCCTTGAAGTAGGCGTCGGCGATGGCCAGCTGCACCTTCGGCAGCAGATCACGGTCGTCGGGCGCGATGCGGGGCAACAGGGCCTGCAGCATGGTGCGGGCCGTGTAATACCGCTTCTTCTCCATCTTGGCGATCGCCATCTGGTAGGCCTGCTCCGGCGGCAGGGGGGGCTCCTTGCTCCGGTGCTTGCCGGCGCATGAAGGCACGGACAGCAGCGTACCGACCAGGGCCAGGAACAAGAACCCACGCCCCCGCGTCCGGCGCCCCGTGTTCAACCGAGGAGCCCCAGGACGCGCGCCGGGAGGCGCCGTGGCCGGCCCCGACCATCCACCGCCGCATGCGTGGTCGTGCCCGTCGCCAGGAGCGCTCCGTCGGCGTCGCGCTCGATGCGATAGGAGAAGGTCACCCGAACGGGCCCGATCTGGGCCAGGACGGTGCGCACGTTCAGGAGGTCGTCGTAGCGGGCCGGCGCGCGGTAGGCGCAGGCCGCCTCGATCACCGGCAGGAAGGTGCCCTCCTCCTCCAGCCGCGTATAGGGAAGCCCCCGCCCGCGCATCAGCTCGGTGCGCCCGATCTCGAACCAGACGAAGTGGTGGCTGTGGTGCGCCACACCCATGCGGTCCACCTCGGGGTAGCGCACCCGCACCTGGATCACGCCCTCGTCCCGGGCCACGCCCCCGCCTCGCCTCAGCCGCGCCGGCGCGGCTGCGACAGGATGTCCACCAGCCGGCGTGCGCGGCGACTGGGATCGCCGCCGTCGAAGACCGCCGACCCGGCGACCAGGATCTCCGCTCCCTGGCGTACCAGATCGGCGGCATTTTCCGGTCCCACGCCGCCGTCCACCTCGATGCGGGCGCGGGCCCCGGACGTGTCGATCATCCGTTTCAGCGCGGCGATCTTGTCCAGGGTCGACGGGATGAATTTCTGCCCGCCGAAGCCAGGGTTGACCGACATCACCAGAACGTAGTCGATCTCCGGCAGGATCTCGCTCAGCGTGCTGATCGGGGTCGAGGGGTTGATCGCCACCCCCGCGGCGGCACCGCACTCGCGGATCTGGTGGATCGTGCGGTGCAGGTGCGCGACCGCCTCCTGATGAACCGAGATCCAGTCGGCCCCCGCGCGGGCGAAACGCTCGATATAGCGATCGGGCTCTTCGATCATGAGGTGCACGTCCAGAGGCAGATCGGTGGTCCTGTCGATCGACTCGACCACGGCCGGTCCTATCGTCATGTTCGGCACGAAGTGGCCGTCCATCACGTCCAGATGGAGCAGGCGCGCCCCCCCTTCGGTGGCCGCGGCGATCTGGTCGGCCAAGTGCGCAAAGTCGGCCGAGAGGATCGATGGGGCCAGGGCCGGCAGCTCGGGCCATTTGACGGCCACCGGGGAGGATCGCGCGGCGCGCGGGCGCTCCTTCGAGGAGCTAGCCACTGTCCTCGCCCCCTCCCGCCAGCGTCAGGGCCACGAGGTCGCCTGCGCGCACCGGGTAACCGGCCGCGGGGTCCTGCCCCACGACGGTGCCGGAGGGGACGCCCGGGGCCGCCCGGTGCCGGATGGGCCCCGTCTTGAGGCCGGCCCGTGACAGCAGCGCCATCGCCTCGGGCTGGGTGTGGCCAGTGAGGTCGGGCATGACATAGGTTCGTGGCGGCGTCCCGCGGCTGACGAGCAGGGCGACCTTCCCCTCGCGCAAACCGGCGCTCTCCGGCAGCGGATCCTGGGCGATCACCATGTTCTCCTCGACCCTCCTGGAGTAGACGTAGACCTGCTCGCCCAGCCGCAGCCCCTGCTGCTGCAAGGTGATCTGGGCCTTGCGCGCCGCCCCGCCCCGTAACTCGGGGATCGAGCTGACCTTGTCGCCCAGGCTCACCACGACCTTGATCTTGCGTTGCTGCTTGATGTCGGTCCCGGGCGTCGGCTCCTGGGCGAGGATCCGCCCCGCTTCCATGTGCTCATCGTTGCGCTGGGCCGCCTCCTCGAGGAGCAGGCCGCGCTGCTTGAGGACCGCCGTCGCTTCCTCGATGGTGAGGTTCGAGAGGTCGGGGACCTGGACGCCGCGCCCGGAGATCGATCGCCTCACCGTGATGTAGGCGCTGAACCCTCCGATGATCGCCAGGGCTCCGACCAGGAGCGCAATCTTGAAGGCCAGGACGGCGTGCCGGCGCACCTGGACGCCTCCGGGCAGGTTCATCGTCAGTCTCCTAAGCTGTTGAAAACGCGGCGCCCTCGCGCCGAAGCCAAGGCATCGTAGCACAGCGGCCGGGGAACGCCAAAGGGCTGCCGCTGGCCTTGCCCCGCAACGCTCGACGTCGCTCGGCCTTAGCCGCGGACCGTGCTTGTCCGACCGCTTCAGCCGGTCGGGTCGGACGTGAAAATCTCTCCCGCGCGGATCAGGCGGCCGTTAATCGCCTCGCGCGCCGACATCGTTCGACGGTCCGGGAAGCCGATCTCGAGGATGGCGAGGCGCGAGACGCCGCGGCAGCGGACCAGGATTCTTCCACCCTCCGCCGCGATGACATGGCCGGCCGCCGCCCGGCTCGCGTCCGCCGTCAGATTCTCGAAGCTCATTTCCGCGCGCACGATCCTGATCGCCCGCCGGCCGAGGAAGGTGGTCGCCAGAGGCCAGGGGTTGCAGGCGCGCACTCGGTTGACGATCTCCTGCGCGCCCGCGCTCCAGTCGATGCGGCCGTCGGCGCGCGTGAGGGGCGGCGCCTGCGTCGCCTCACCCGCATCCTGGCGACGGGGCTCCAGGCCGCCGCGTGCGTGCAGGTCCAGTGTCTCGCGCAGGACATCGGCGCCCAAGTCGGCGAGCCGCGCCGTCAGCTCGCCGGCCGTCTCGGCCAGGCCGACGACCGCCTCTTTCTGCAACAGGATGTCACCGGTGTCGAGCCCCCGATCCATCTTCATGGTGGTGACGCCGGTCACCTTCTCGCCGGCCAGGATCGCCCGCGCGATCGGGGCCGCACCGCGGTACTTCGGCAGGATCGAGGCATGCAGATTGATGCACCAGCGGGGCGGGATCGCCAGGACCTCGGGAGGAAGGATCTGCCCGTAGGCCACGACGACGATGGTATCCGCCGCGAGGTCACGCACCCGTCCCACGAAGGCCGGCTCCTTCACGGACTCGGGCTGCAGAACGGGCAGGTCGCGACGCACGGCTTCGGCCTTCACCGGCGAGGGCTGCGCCGGAGACGAACGGCGGCGCCGCGGCCGGTCCGGCTGCGTGACCACGGCCAAGATGTCGTAGCCGGCTCCCGCGAGCGCTCGCAGCGAGGGGACGGCGAACTCCGGTGTCCCCATGAACACGATGCGCATCGTCGTCAGGCGGGGACGAGGTCCCAGTCGCCGGCCCGGATGCGCTTCTGAACCTTTTTCTTGATCAGGCGGCGCTTGAGCGGTGTCAGGTGCTCGATGAACAGCCGGCCATTGAGGTGGTCGATCTCGTGATTGAAGGCCCGGGCCATCAGTCCGTTCCCTTCGAGGGTCCGAACGCGTCCGTCGAGATCCATCGCTTCGATCACGCATCGTTCAGGCCGTTTCACCGACTCCGTGAAACCGGGCAGGCTGAGGCAGCCCTCGTCTTCGACGTAGACCCCGATGTTCTCCAGGACGCGCGGGTTGACGAGCACCAGGATCTCACCCGGCTTTTCGCCCGCGGTGAGGTCGACGACGGCGACTCTGAGATTGACCCCGATCTGGTTTGCGGCCAGCCCGACACCTGGCGCGGCATGCATCGTTTCGATCATGTCCTTGACCAGGCGTTCGATGTCGGGGGTGATCGCGCGCACCTCGTTCGACTCGGTCAGGAGGATCTCGTGGGGGTAGCGCAGGATGGGTAGGATGGCCATCGGGCCGTCCTATCTATCACACGCCTCTTCGGCACGTCAAGGAAAGGACGACCGGTGCCGCGGCCTGGAGGAGCCGGTCCGGTTTCGTCAGTGATCCTTCTCCCGGCGAGGCGGCCGTTGCGGGGGGGCGGCAGTCTCGCGCGGCCTCGACGCGGCGGGCGGGCGCGCCTGCATGCGCGGCTCCGACCGTGGGGCGGGCGGAGCCGGACGCACCTGCGCCTGGTCCCTCCGAACGCCGTCGAAGATTCTCTCGACGACGTGGTCCCTGCGGCGATCCTGCGGTGCCGCGTCGAGCCGCGGCGGCCGAGCGCTGTTCCCCGGGCGCGGCGCGAACGCGCGCGGATCGGCGGGACGTGGCCTGGACGGGCCGGGCGTGACCGGGTGGAACCCCGTGGAACCCGGCTCGATCGCGCGCGGGCGCCCCGGCGGCATGGGAGACCACTGCCCCTGAGACCCGACACGACCCGGGGCGGTGCGCTGGGCCCGCTCCCTCACGCGCTCATTGCCGCGAGGCGGCTGCGGGCGCTCCGTGGCGCCCCCCCGCGGCGAGGGCGTCTGGACCCCCTGTCGGTTCGGGGAGGGACGCGGCTGAGTCCGGGGGGCCACCCTTGGAGAGACCATTCCGGAGTGCGCGCGGGGAGTCGATCGCTCCTGCTGGCGGAAGGGGATCTCGCGGCCGGCGGGAGCCGATTCGCCCGGCAACGGCACCCGGGAGGCTCGCACGCTCTCCACCAGCTGGCGGCCCTTCTCGGGCCGTGCGGCGACTTCCTTGGGATCGAAGCGTGGCAGGCGACCAGTCACGACGACGTCGGTCCCGCGCGGCAGACGGTCGGGACGGATCACGGGGACGGGCCCGCCGCGCCCCCCGAAACGGTTCACGGAGGCGAAGCGCCAGCCCCTCGAGTCGAGGCGGTTCACGTTGATGTTTGTGACGTTGACGATGTTCACCGTCTGGAACACGGGCCGGTTGTAAAAATTGAGGGGGCACCAGCCGATGTAGGACGGTCCGACCGCAAAACTCACCCAGGCTCCCCGCCAGATGCTGCCGGGGCTCCAGAACCAGCCCAGGTTGACCGTAAAGTCCCAGCGGCCGTAGTGATAGGGTGCCCAGCCCCACGGGTCATACGACACCCAGACCCAGCCGGTCGGGTACCAATCCCAATAGCCGTTGGCGTACGGGCTCCAGCCGGGACCATAGCTCGGCCTCCAGACCCAGCCGTAGGTCGGCTGGTAGTTCCAGCCGCCGTATGCGGAAAGCTCGTTGAGGTAGGGGTGAACCTCCTGCGGGACAGCCTGCCGCACCTCCTCGACCGGCGCGCTGGCGTCCCGGCGCACGTACGCGGCCGCCCGCTCGTCGCAGAAGCGATCAAAATCGTCCTGCCTCAGAGTGTTGAAGGGGCGCGCGTCCGCCGGAGCCCGGCCGCGCCGCACGCTGCTGCGCTCGCCGGTGCGCACCATCGTCGAGCCCTCGTCCCCCGAGAGCTCGGCGACGCCGCGGAAGGACGACACGGTGGCCACGCCATCGCTGGAGTCGATGCGGAAGGTCCCGCCGGAGAGGAGGTAGATGGAGCCCGCCTCCGTATCGACCTGGAAGACCTTGTCCTTGGAGTCCGATTCGGGGGTCTCGATCCGGAGGCCGCCCTGCTCCAGGGCCAACAGGGTGGTCTTCTCGTAGCTGTTGTCGATGTCGGAGAGGTTGCGCACATCGAGGCGGGTGTCTTGATCCAGCCAGACGATCGATCCGTCGGCCAAGGCCACTTCGGACCGGCCCTGCTCCGTCCAGGCTCGATCCCCCGGTGCAACCGGGCTGTTGAGGCTTGCCTCCGCGACCTCTCCCTCCTGGGTCCGCTGCAGATGCAGGCTCCCTTCGATGTACCGCACGTGAGCGAAGGTCGATCCGTAGTCCTCGTCTTCGGCCTGGGCCATTCCGGCCGGCTGCAGGGCCATCATCAGGACCAGGGCGCCGCCAAGGGCGAACATCCGAACCGTCGACGCCTTCAGTTGGGTGCGCATCGTGACCGACCCGCCTTTCCAGGACCGTCCGGCAATGGGACGGGCCACGCGGCTCTATAAGCCAATTCTATGCCATGGTTCTTCGGCGGACGAGCCGCGTCGGACCTCGTATCAAGCCGAAGATCGACCACCCCGCAGAGAGGGCGACCGGTCCTGTCCCCTTCCACCGAATCACTCCGTCCTGTGATTGAGACAACCCCCCTGTGCGCGGCCATTGCGATTTCCCGGACAGGCTCCTAACCTTGCTGGCAGGCTCACCGCGGGCCTATACTCCCCGCCATGAGGCCGCTCTCCTCCCGCGTTCGCATCGCCGCCCTTCTCGCAGGGTCCTTGTGGCTGGCGGTCCCGGCTTGGAGTCGCTCGCATCCCGCCAAGTCAGGAGAACAGAAAGGAGACAAGGAGAAGCCTCGGCTGAACCTGATGGTCGATCGGAGCGTGGGGTTCACGCCGGTCACCGCCCTGTTCACCGGCCACCTCACCGGGGTGGACCTCCACGATCCCAACTTCTGCCATGCGGCCGTCACCTGGATCCGCATCGCTCCCGGGCAATCCGAGGAGGAGGGGTACCGCATCAAGGAGGACCCCGTCTGCCTGCATCCCAAGGAGGAGGTTTCGGTCGCGACCTCTTTCACCAAGAGCTTCACCCTG